>NZ_JBEPAP010000029.1:0-105602 GCF_040298665.1 Streptomyces sp. NPDC001508 | reverse complement strand
TACCGACGAGGAACGCGCCGACCGCGGCGGAGACTTGGAGTTGCTGTGCGACTCCGGCGATCAGCAGGGTCAGCCCCAGCACCACCAGCAACAGCATCTCGGCGTTGTCGGAGGAGACCGCGCGGCTGACCAGGCGGCCGTGCCGCAGCGCCACGTACAGGACGGCGCCGACCGTGCCCAGCGAGATCAGCAGGGTGACGGTGCCGCCGGCCAGGCTCACCCCGGCGAGCAGGGCGGTGAGGATCGGCAGGTAGACCGCCATGGCCAGGTCTTCGAGGACGAGCACCCCGAGGACGACGGGGGTCTCCCGGTTGCCGATCCTGCGCAGGTCGCCGAGCACCTTGGCGATCACCCCGGACGAGGAGATCCAGGTCACCCCGGCGAGCGCCACGGCGGCGACCGGGCCCCAGCCGAGCAGCAGCGCCGCCAGGGCGCCGGGGACCGCGTTGAGGACGAAGTCGACGGCCCCCGAGGGGAACTGGGTCTGCAAGGTGGTGACGAGTTCGGAGGCGCTGTACTCCAGGCCGAGCATGAGCAGCAGCAGGATCACACCGATCTCGGCGCCGGTGGCGACGAAGTCCTGACTGGCCGTCAGGGGCAGGATGCCGCCATGTCCGAAGGCGAGCCCGGCGAGCAGATACAGAGGTATGGGCGAGAAGCCCATCCGCCCGGCGATGCGGCCCAGCAGGCCCAGGACGAGAATGATCGCCCCGAGTTCGATGAGCATGGCGGTGGTGTCGTGCACGGGCGTCTGACCTCCGTCGATCGGTTCGGTGGCGGCGTCTGTGCCTTCGCGGGTGCCGGGCGTCGGACGGGTCGTCCGTGCCGTTGCGCATGCGCATGTCCGTTGGCCGGCCCGGCGGCTCGATGTCGTCCCACGGTGGGAGGGGTGCCGGGCGGTGAGTGCGGGTGCCGTAGGGCGGATCCCGCGGTGGGAGAGGGCCGGATCGGCGGTGGATCCGGGGCGTCAGCGGGAGCGGTGGTCGCTCAGGGCGGCGCTGTCGGTATCAGGAACGCTGTCGCGGGCGGTGTTGCCGACGCGGGCACGGACGGCGGCACGAGCGCGGACGACTCGGTCCATGTCACGCCCCCATCACATCAGCCGGGAACCGGCGACCACCAACGACTGAGCATGCTTACGCTCAACAGAGCGTAAGCGCTCGGTAAAGGAGTCTATCGCATCCCGGAACGGGCCCTCAGGAGAACGTCCAGGGCGTCCACGTCGGCGCGCGGGAACCTCATCGCGACGACCCGGACCGCCGCCGGGCCCGGTCGGGGTCGAGGAGCTGCACGGCGATGCCCATGACGACGAGGCCGGCCGCGATCAGCAGCCCGTGCGGCAGGATGACGCCCAGGGCGAGCGCGGCGCCACCGGTGGCCAGCCCCCACCAGGCGCCGGTACGCCGGTACTCGCGGGGTCGCGCGGGACGCCCGGATCCGAGGGCGCGGGCGAAGCGGGGATCGTCCCGCGCCAGCCGTGCGGCGAGGTCGACCAGGCGTTCGTCGTCGAACTGGGTCACGGCTCCATCCCTCCCGAACCCGACACCGTCACGGAGCCCGCCTGTCACAGGTGACGCGACCGGTCCGCCGGACCTCCAGGCTCTCCCCCGCCCGCGGCCTGCCGCCATCAGGTTCGACCCTCATCCTTCCTGGTGGTTGCCCCCGCACGGAAGCACTCACGCATACCGGGCGTACGGCCCGGAAGACGGGTGCTGCCACGGATGGCGCACCGGCCGGAACACCACCACCCCGGGGGCAGCGGAGCCGTGTTCGGCTCGGCCGTCTCGCCGTGCCCGCCGGCCGGCGGCCGCGGGTCGCGCGGCGACGCGGGTACGCCCGGCGCCGCCGGCACGACGGGCGAGGGCGCCTGGCCCCTCGTCGGGGACGGCGTCCAGCCCCTGCGCGCGTTCCGGCGCGACCGGCCCGGCCGGGGCAAGACGGCCGGGGCAAGACGGCCGGAGCAGGACGGCCGGGGCAAGACGGCCGGGGCAAGACAGCCGGGGCAAGACAGCCGGAGCAGGACGGCTGCGGCAGGTCGGCCGGGGCAGGACGGCTGCGGCAGGTCGGCCGGGGGACCGCGCCGCTGCGCTTTCACAACCGCTCGGCACCGCGGTGCGTCCCAGGTCGGCCGTGCGGGCGCGCCCCTGCGGGCGCTACCTCAGCTCACCCTTCCTTGTAGCCCACGCCGCACCACATCGGCAGCGGGCCGCCCTCCGAGACGGTGTCGGCGTCGGGGCGCCACCGCGGCAGCTCGACCACCCCGGGGTCCAGAATCCGCGTGCCCTCGAAGAACCGGGACACCTGCGCATGCGTGCGCGCCGCCGCCTGTTCGGCGGCCCGCTCGTTGTAGACGCGCATGGACTCCGAGACCTCGTCGGCGCCGATGTCCGAGGCCGGGTGCGACAGGACCAGGTAGCTGCCGGCCGGGAGGGCGTCCACCAGCCGCCGCGCGATCCCGTACGGGTCCTCCGCGTCCGGGATGTACTGGAGGATCGCCACCAGCATCAGCCCCACCGGCCGGGACAGGTCGAGGGTGTCGCGCGCTCCCGCGAGGATGCGGTCGACGTCCCGCAGGTCCGCCTGGAGGTAGTCGGTGGCGCCCTCCGGTGTGCTGACCAGCAGGGCCTGGGCATGGGCGAGCACGACCGGGTCGTTGTCGACGTAGACGACCCGCGCGCCCGCGTCGGCCCGCTGCGCCACCTCATGGGTGTTGTCGGCGGCGGGGATGCCGGTGCCGATGTCGAGGAACTGCCGGATCCCGGCGCGGCTCAGCTCGCGGACGGCCCGGCCGAGGAACGCGCGATTGGCCCGGACGGCCGGGATGATCTGCGGGTTCGCGGTCGCCGCGAGGCGGGCCGCCTCCTCGTCCGCCGGGTAGTTGTCCTTGCCACCGAGCCACGCGTTGTAGACACGCGCGGGGTGCGCCACCGAGGAGTTGAAGGGGGCCATGCCGCCGGTCAGTCTGTCGCTCATCGTTCGGTCCTACTCGCTCGCGTGTGCCGACGCGAGCACATTAACCCACGTTCTGATCACCAATGTGTCCTGCGGCAGGGCGAGTTCGAGATACGGGAAAGGCCCAGGTCGGCGCTCCGAGGTGGTGGCAGCACCCTGGGGTTGCTGGGGACAGCCCCCGGCCGCTTCGGGTGCCTGGCAGGCTGTCCCGGCCGGTCCCGCATCCCGAGACTCGACAGCATGACGATCTCCACGGACACCTCCGTCGCGGCCGGAACGCCCGCCGCCGCCCGCCGGACGCCCGGCTCCGGCTCCGCGGCGGGCAGCGACTTCGCCAGGCTCTCCCAGCGGATCACGGCCGCGGGCCTGCTGGACCGGCGGCCCGGCTACTACACGGCGCGGCTCGGCCTGGTGATCGCGCTGCTGGCGACGGGCTGGGGGATCTTCTTCGCGCTCGGCGACACCTGGTGGCAGCTCGCGGTCGCCGCCTTCATGGCGCTGATGTTCGGTCAGGTCGCCCTCGTCGCCCATGACTTGGCGCACCGGCAGGTCTTCCGGCGGCGCCGGCCGAGCGAACTGTGGGGCCGCCTCTTCGGCAACCTCGGCATCGGCATGAGCTACGGCTGGTGGATGAACAAGCACACCCGCCACCACGCCAACCCCAACCACGAGGAACTGGACCCCGACGTCGCCCCCGACATCCTGGTGTGGTCCACCGAGCAGGCCCGGCACAGCCGCGGCCTGGCCCGGCTCATCGGCGGCCACCAGGCCTTCCTGTTCTTCCCGTTGCTGACGCTTGAGGGCTTCAACCTGCATGTGGCGAGCGCGCGGGCACTGCGCTCGCCGTCCATGAAGAACCGCCTCCTGGAGGGCGCCCTGCTCTTCCTGCACATCGCGGGCTATCTGTCCGCGCTGTTCCTGGTGCTCTCACCCGGCAAGGCGGTGGCGTTCCTCGCCGTGCACCAGTGCCTCTTCGGCGTGTACCTCGGCTGCACCTTCGCACCCAACCACAAGGGCATGCCCACCTTCAGCGGAGACGAACGGCCCGACTTCCTGCGCCGCCAGGTGCTCACCTCCCGCAACGTGACCGGCGGCCCGCTCACCGACGTGCTGCTCGGCGGCCTCAACTACCAGATCGAGCACCATCTCTTCCCGAGCATGCCCACGCCCCATCTGCGACGGGCCCAGGTCATCGTGCGCGCGTACTGCGCGGAGATCGGCGTGCCCTACCACGAGACCGGGCTGCTCCGGTCGTACCGCGAGGCCCTGACCCATATGCACCGGGTCGGAGAACCGATCAGGCGGCAACACAAGGCGTCCTGACCGCGCGCATATCCCCTGTCTGCTCCGGGCGTTGGCCTCCGCGACCGGCATCCGCAGCAGTTCGTCCCGGCTCAGCCGCCGAAGCCGCTCCGGGTCCGCGTCCCAGGGGCGGCCACCGGCGAACGGACTGATCCGCAGATACGGCCCCGCGCGCCCCGTGACCCGCCCGGAGCGGTCCCGATCCGGGTCGTGGACCGCCTCTCCGATGCCAGGGGCCTCCTCATCGGTCATGAGGCGATCCCCCTGAGGATCACGTCCGCGATCATCAACGCGACGGGCGCGGAGCAGACCCCGAGGTGGACGAGCGCGTACCGTGCCTCGCCCTCGCGTTCGTCGGCCCACGGGGTGCGGACGTCCATCGCGGGCAACTGGATGCCGGCCCGGCTCAGGGCGGCGGCGAGGGCGTCACGGGCGTCGAGTGCTTCCTGGATCTTTGGCGGGGTCATGAGTCGTCCTTGTCGGTACGGTTCCGGTGAATCCCCAAAGCGGCTACGCAGCCTGGATTACGCTGCGTAGCCCGGGTGTCACGAGAATGCGCCCGGGAGACGACCGGTCACGCCGTGGACGGGCCCTGCTTCCCCGTCGTACGGAGCTGGTTCCACATCTTCCACATGGACCACGCGCACACCTCCGAGGAGGCGGCATGCCGCAACGACGTGCCATCACCGGCCGCAGCCAGGAACCACGACAGCGGTTCGCGGAAGAACTGCGCACCCTGCGGACCGACAGCGGGGCGAGCCTGCGGCAGCTCGGCGAACGGCTCGGCTGGGACTGGTCGTTGTTCGGGAAGATGGAGAAGGGCGAGACCCTGGGCAGCCCCGAGGTCGCCCAGGCCCTGGACCAGCACTACGGAACACCGGGCTTGCTGCTGGCCCTGTGGGAGCTGGCCGCGGGCGACCATACGCAGTTCCGGGAGCGGTATCGGCGGTATATGACGCTGGAAGCGGAGGCGGTGAGCCTGTGGCACTTCGCGGTGAGTGTGCTGCCGGGGCTGTTGCAGACGCCGGGGTACGCGCGGGAGGTGCTGGCGGCGGGCGGCCTCCTGGGAAGGGAACTCGACCAGCAGGTCGAGGCCCGGATGGGACGGCGGGAGTTGCTGGAGGGGGAGGATGCGCCGCCGTTCCGGACGATCCTGTCGGAGGCGGTGCTGCGCACGCCGTTGCGTGATGCCGGAGAGTGGCGAGAGCAGTTGGAGCACCTCATCGAAGCCGCGGAGCGCCCGAACGTGACGATCCAGGTGCTTCTGCAGAACGCAGGACTGCACGGTCTCGTGAGCGCCGACATGTGGTACCTGCTACTTCCCGAAGGAAGGACCGTCGCGTATACCGAGAATGGATACCGCGGCGAACTCATCGAGGAATCGGGCCCCGTTGTCCGATTGCAGAAGACGTACGATGCGGTGCGCGACCTGGCGCTCACCCCAGCGGAGTCGCGCAAGTTCATCCTGCGAATGTTGGAGGAAGCGACGTGCGACCCATCGACCTGACCACCGCCTCCTGGCGCAAGAGCAGCTACAGCAACCAGGATGGCGGAGCTTGCGTCGAGGTCTCCGACGACTTCGACGCTGTCGTCCCCGTACGCGACACCAAGGACCCGCACGGCCCTGCCCTCCTGTTCCCCGCGGACGGCTGGACCACCTTCGTCGCCGCCGTCAAGGATGGGCGGTTGAGCAGCTGATGAACTGGCGCAAAAGCAGCTACAGCAACCCTGATGGCGGCGCCTACGTCGAAGTCTCCGACGACCACACCGCCCTCGTCCCCGTGCGGGACAGCAAAACCCCGCACGGCCCTGTCCTGCTGTTCCCGACCGACGGCTGGTCCACCTTTGTCACGGCGGTAAAGGAAGGGCGGTTGAGTAACTGATGACCTGGCGCAAGAGCAGCTACAGCAACTCTGACGGCGGCGAATGCGTCGAGGTGCGTGACGACCACACCGCCCTCGTCCCTGTACGGGACAGCAAAACCCCGCACAGCCCCACGCTCCACTTCCCCGCGGACGGCTGGGCCACCTTCGTCGCCGCCGTCAAGGAAGGGCAGTTGAGCGGCTGATGAGTTGGCGCAAGAGCAGCTACAGCAACCAGGACGGCGGCGAATGTGTCGAGGTCTCCGACGACCACGCCGCCGTCGTCCCCGTACGGGACAGCAAAACCCCGCACGGCCCCACGCTCCTGTTCCCCACCCACGGCTGGACCGCCTTCATCGCGGCCGTCAAAGCGGAGCGCCTGCGTACGCCGTAGGGGGCGTCAGTCTCGGCTCAGGAGGTCGGCAACCTGGTCGGCGATCGTGGTCCACGCCTCGTCCGGGAGGTCGCCGAACTCCTGTCGCCGCAGTGCGCGCAGCACCTGCTCGGCGTCGGTGTCGGCCGCGCACGCCGCGCTGCCGCTGAGCACGTCGTAGCCGTCGCGGACAGCGACCCTGAGCCGGTCACGGCCGTCCGCGTCCGCGTGCAGCGCCGCCGCGACGACCAGTGGCGGCGGCCCGCCGGCCTCGCCGGGCAGCTTGCGGTAGGCGCTGGCGAGCGGGGCCCGCCAGTGAAGGCTGAGCAGCAGTGGGCGTTTGGCGGTGACCTCGGCCAGGTCGGTCTCCTGGATGCCGTCGGCGTCCAGGACCCGGGCGCGGGCGTCCAGGACGAGGGCCGCGGGCAGCAGGCACCGCAGGGCGCTGCCGACGATGTTGCCGCCGACGGTCGCCGTCCGGCGCACGGCGCCGGTGCCGATGGTGGCGGCGGCCAGGCGCAGTACGTCCGGCACCCGCCCGTCCACCCGGTTCAGCACCACGGCGCCGCCGAGGGATTCCCGCCCGATGACGTTGGCCTCCGGCAACTCGTGCAGAGACATGGCCTGTTGGGGGAAGCCGTCGCGTTGCCAGGTGGCCCACACCAGGGTCGCACCGCCGATCGGGACGGCCTCCTCCGCCAGGCACTCCTGGGCTTCGGGCACGGTTGTGGGGAACCGCAGCAGCACGGCGACCGACCTGCCTTTCGTGGGAGGTGAAGGCGGGAGAGAGGCGAGGGGTCGACCGTCGTCCCACCGCACGGCGCATCTTCGCCGCACAGCGGGGGGCGCGTACAGGGCTCACATGAGCATGGCCAGGGAAACTGACGGGCCTTCAGGACGAGAATCGATCAGTCGCCTTCCGTGCATTGGAGAACGGCCGTAATTCCGAGCGCGGAGTTCGGGGAGACACCCGAGGAATTCCCGCGAAAAAGTCCGCCCGGGCCCGCCACAGGGTTCACGGGGACGAAGGGGTGGGATTCCATGGGTGAGTTCCACGAGCGATGCACGCCGGACGCGACGGCGGGGGCATGAGTGGACCTCGACACCGAGCAGCACGCCCATCTCGGGCAGGCCGTCGGCGTCCGTATGCCGGACGCCGCACAGGGACCCCGCCGGGCAGGGGCCTCAACCGCTGCGAGGTGGGCTCCCCCGGGGACTCACCACACGGCTCTTCTGCCTGACGCTCCACGGCCGACCGCGCCAGACAGTCTGAGCGCCGGGTTAATTCGAGGCGAATTCCCTGGTTCACCGGTAAAGGCCGGCTCGCATCCGTACCCGAGCCGGCCTTTTTGTCTTCTGCCCAGCCGGCGAAAGCTCCCGGCCAAGGCGTTACCATCGCGCAATGCGTATCGCCCAGCTCCAAGAAGCCAATGCCCGCATGCTGGCCCACGCACCATCCGTCCGGCCGGTCTCCACGGGCGACATCATCCGTACTCACCGCAAGAAACACCCTTACCGGGGATATGTCGAGATCGACTCCCCGTACTGCGCGCCGTTCATCATGTTCTGCGTGAACGACGACGCGGTCGCCCTGGACACCCTGTGGAACGGGCGGTTCGGCTACGAACCGGGCAGCCTCGCCACCTGGTCCCGGCTGGCGGCGAACAGTACGACGATCGCCGATGTCGGCGCACACGTCGGATACTTCTCGCTGATCGCCGCGCTCGCCAACCCGAAGGCGAAGGTCCACTCCTTCGAGCCGGTGGACATGGTCCACGCCCGGCTCTCGGTGAACCTCCGCTCGAACAACGTCCAGAACGTGCGGCTCTACCAGGCGGGCGTGTCCAGCGAGCCGGGCTGGGCCGACATCAGCGTCCGCTTCTCCGGGAACCTCCTGTCGACCGGCTCCACGCTGGAGCACGCCGCCGCCGACGCGCAGCTCAAGCGCATCCGGCTCCGCGCGCTGGACGAGGTGTTCGCCGACGCCAGGCTGGACCTCGTCAAGATCGATGTGGAGGGCCATGAGATGTCGGTGCTGCGCGGGGCCCGGCAGGTACTGAAGCGCGACCGGCCGACGGTGATCCTGGAGGCGCTGGTGGACGCGCCCCTGACTCCGCTCCTCGCCGAGTTCGAACCGCTCGGCTACGACTCCCACTGGATCACCGAGCACGACGGCACCCTCGTGCCCTCGTACGCGCCCCGGCCGCCCAGGACCCGGAACCTGCTCTTCACCCCGCGGGACTGACGAAGCCTGTCGCGGGCCCTGTCATCCCTCGAAGCGATAGCCCATGCCGGGCTCGGTGATCAGATAGCGCGGGTGGGAGGGGTCCGCCTCCAGTTTCCGGCGCAACTGCGCCATGTACACCCGTAGATAATTGGTCTTGTTGCGCTGCGAGAGGCCCCAGACCTCCTGGAGGAGATGCTTCTGCGTGACCAGCCGGCCGGGGTGCGTCACCAGGATCTCCAGCAGCTGCCACTCGGTCGGCGTCAGCCGCACGTCCCGCCCGTCCCGTACGGCCCGCTTGGCGAGCAGGTCGATGCTGAAGTGCTCCGTCTCGACGAGGGTCGTATCGCGCACGAACGGCGTGTCCTCGGTACGGCGGGCGGCGGCCCGCAGCCGGGCCAGCAACTCGTCCATGCCGAACGGCTTGGTCACATAGTCGTCGGCGCCGGCGTCGAGCGCGGCGACCTTCTCCTCGGAGGCCTGCCGCGCGGACAGGACCAGGATCGGCACCCGGGTCCAGCCACGCAAAGCCCTGATGACGTCCACGCCGTCCATGTCGGGCAGGCCGAGGTCCAGCAGCACCACATCGGGCTGACGCGCGGCGGCGAGCCGCAGGGCCGTGGTCCCGTCGGGGGCGGCGTCCACGCCGTAGTGGCGTGCTTCCAGATTGATGACGAGGGCCCGTACGAGCTGTGGGTCGTCCTCCGCCACCAGCACCCTGGTCATGGGCGTGTGCCTTTCCTGTCGTCGCCGGGCCGGGCAGTCGCCCCCGCGCTCTGGACGCCGGCCGGCATCCGGCGGCGCGCACCCCGGCGCGGGGCAGATCGCGGCCGCCCGTCAGGTCCCCGCCGAGGGGACCGCGCAGCAGCGGGCCGGCCGTCAGGGGCCGCGTGCAGCCACCGCGCAGCACGCCGACGCCACGGACCGGGCCGGGCGCGAACCGCCCGGGCCGTGACGACCGCGGCCAGGCCGGCGGTCGGCACGGCGCCGGCAGTCCCGCGGCGGCCGGTGAGGCGGCCGGGGTGAGCACCGGACGCAAGGCGGCCGGCTTCAGGACAGCGGGAGCCGACGGCCCGGGGCGCTCCCCCAGCCGTCGGCTCCCGTGTGTGTCGCGTAACCCCATCAGTGCTTCGCCACAAGGTCCTTGAGTGCAACGTTGAGTTCGAGGACGTTCACCCGGGGTTCGCCGATGAAGCCGAGGGTGCGGCCGCTGGTGTGGTCCTCGACGAGCTTGTCGACCTGGGCGACCGGGAGGCCGTTCTTGGCGGCGACCCGGTGGACCTGGAGTTCGGCGTAGGCCGGGGAGATGTCCGGGTCCAGGCCGGAGCCGGAGGAGGTGACGGCGTCGGCGGGCACCTCGGAGGCGTTGACGGTGTAGCCGGGCACCGAGTTGTCCTTGACGACCGCGGCCTTGGCGTCCTTCACCTGCTGGATCAGTACCTTGCTGTCGGCGGAGAGGTTGGTCGCGCCGGACAGGATCAGCTTGTACTGCGTGTTGAGGCTGTTGGTGCCGAGCCCGTTGGCCGGGCGGCCCTGGAACCACTTCAGGTCCGCGTCCGGGGTCTGCCGGCCCTTCTCCAGCGGCAGGTGGTACGACTGCCCGATCAGGGACGAGCCGACGACCCTGCCGTCCGCCGTGACCTCCGAGCCGTTCGCCTTGTCGTGGAACAGCGCCTGGGCCACACCCGTGACGACGAGCGGATAGATGACGCCGGTCACCAGGGTCAGCACAAGGAGGGCGCGCAGGCCCGCCCCGAGCAACCGGGCCGTGTTCGTAACCGAGTTGTTCATGGCGATCAGCCGATTCCGGGGATGAGGGAGAGGAGCAGGTCGATGATCTTGATGCCGATGAAGGGGGCGATCAGCCCGCCGATGCCGTAGACCGTGAGGTTGCGCCGCAGCATCTTGTCGGCGCTGACCGGCCGGTACCGCACGCCCTTCAGGGACAGCGGCACCAGGGCGATGATGATCAGCGCGTTGAAGACGACCGCGGACAGGATCGCGGAGTCCGGCGAGGACAGGCCCATGATGTTCAGCCTGTCCAGGCCCGGGTAGACCGCCGCGAACAGCGCCGGGATGATCGCGAAGTACTTCGCGACGTCGTTGGCGATGGAGAACGTCGTCAACGCGCCCCGGGTGATGAGGAGTTGCTTGCCGATCTCGACGATCTCGATGAGCTTGGTCGGGTTGGAGTCGAGGTCGACCATGTTGCCGGCCTCCTTGGCGGCCGACGTACCGGTGTTCATCGCCACCCCGACGTCCGCCTGCGCGAGGGCCGGGGCGTCATTGGTGCCGTCACCGGTCATCGCGACCAGCTTTCCGCCCGCCTGCTCCCGCTTGATCAGCGCCATCTTGTCCTCGGGCGTGGCCTCCGCGAGGAAGTCGTCCACCCCGGCCTCCTCGGCGATGGCCCGCGCGGTCAGCGGGTTGTCACCCGTGATCATGACGGTCTTGATGCCCATGCGGCGCAGTTCCTCGAACCGCTCCCGCATCCCCTCCTTGACCACGTCCTTGAGGTGGATGACACCGAGGACGCGGGCGCCCTCGCCGTCGTGGACCGCCACCAGCAGCGGCGTACCGCCGGCCTCGGCTATCCGGTCGGCGATCTCCCCCGCGTCCTCGGCGACCGTGCCGCCGCGCCCTTCGACCCAGGCGGTGACCGAGCCGGCCGCACCCTTGCGGATCATCCGGCCGTCGACGTCCACACCCGACATCCGGGTCTGCGCGGTGAACGCGATCCACTCGGCCCCGGCCAGCTCTCCCTGGTGGCGCTCCCGCAGGCCGTACTTCTCCTTCGCCAGTACGACGATGGAGCGGCCCTCCGGTGTCTCGTCGGCCAGCGAGGAGAGCTGGGCGGCGTCGGCGAGTTCGGCCGCGGTGGTGCCGTGCACCGGCACGAACTCGGCGGCCTGCCGGTTGCCGAGGGTGATGGTGCCGGTCTTGTCCAGCAGCAGCGTGGAGACATCACCGGCGGCCTCGACCGCACGACCCGACATGGCCAGCACATTGCGCTGCACCAGCCGGTCCATGCCCGCGATGCCGATCGCGGACAGCAGGGCACCGATGGTCGTCGGGATCAGACACACCAGCAGCGCCACCAGCACCACCATCGACAGATGTGTGCCCGCGTAGGAGGCGAACGGCGGCAGCGTCGCACACGCCAGCAGGAACACGATCGTCAGCGACGCCAGCAGGATGTTCAGCGCGATCTCGTTCGGCGTCTTCTGCCGGGCAGCGCCTTCGACCAGGTTGATCATCCGGTCGATGAAGGTCTCGCCCGGTCTCGTCGTGATCTTGACGACGATGCGGTCGGACAGCACCTTCGTACCGCCCGTGACCGCCGACCGGTCGCCGCCCGACTCACGGATCACCGGAGCCGACTCGCCCGTGATCGCCGACTCGTCGACCGAGGCGACACCCTCGACCACATCCCCGTCGCCGGGGATGACGTCGCCGGCCTCGCACACCACCAGGTCACCGATCTTCAGGCCGGTGCCCGGCACCCGCTCCTCGCGGCCCGCGCTCAGCCTGCGGGCGACCGTGTCGGTCTTGGCCTTGCGCAGGGTGTCCGCCTGCGCCTTGCCCCGGCCCTCCGCGACCGCCTCCGCGAGATTGGCGAATACCACGGTCAGCCACAGCCAGACGCTGATCGCCCAGCCGAACCAGTCCCCGGGATCTGTGAAGGAGAACACGGTGGTCAGCACGGAGCCGATCCACACCACGAACATCACCGGAGACTTGGCCATCACCCGTGGATCCAGCTTGCGGAAGGCGTCCGGCAGGGACCTGACGAGCTGCCGGGGATCGAAGAGGCCGGCGCCGACACGTCCTTCGGCGGGCTTGTGCCCGGTGGGTACGTCGCTGTGCGGCGCCCGGGTCGGAGTGACAGTGGACATCGAGCCCTCATGCTTCTCTGTACGAGTGGTCATCACGTCTCGACGGGTGGTCTTCATGTCCCGGCGGGTGGTCTTCACGTCTCGGCGGGCGGTCATCACGCCAGCCCCTCGGCCAGCGGACCCAGCGCCAGGGCCGGGAAGTACGTCAGACCGGTGATGATCAGGATCGCGCCCACCAGCAGACCCGTGAACAGGGGCTTCTCGGTGCGCAGGGTGCCCGCGGTGACCGGGACGGGCTGCTGCCCGGCGAGCGAACCGGCCAGCGCCAGCACGAACACCATCGGCAGGAAACGGCCGAGCAGCATCGCGAGCCCGGTCATGGTGTTGAACCAGTCCGTGTTCGCGTTCAGACCGGCGAAGGCGGAGCCGTTGTTGTTCGCGGCGGAGGTGAAGGCGTACAGAACCTCGGAGAACCCGTGCGCGCCCGGGTTGAGCATCGAGTGCGGCGGCGTCGGCAGCGCCATGGACGCCGCCGAGAAGACCAGCACCAGGGCCGGAGTGATCAGGATATAGACGGCCGCCAGCTTGATCTCACGCGAGCCGATCTTCTTGCCCAGATACTCCGGGGTACGGCCGACCATCAGACCCGCGATGAACACCGCGATCACCGCCATGACCAGCATGCCGTACAGCCCGGAACCGACACCACCGGGCGCGATCTCGCCCAGCATCATGCCCAGCATGGTGATGCCGCCGCCGAGGCCGGTGAACGAGGAATGGAACGAGTCCACCGCGCCGGTCGACGTCAAAGTGGTCGACACCGCGAAGATCGACGAACCGCCGACCCCGAACCTGACCTCCTTGCCCTCCAGCGACGCGCCCGCCGCCTGAAGCGCCGGACCGTGATGCGCGAACTCCGTCCACATCATCAGCGCGACGAAGCCGACCCAGATGGTGCCCATCGTGGCGAGGATCGCGTACCCCTGCCGCACCGAACCGACCATCACACCGAACGTACGGGTCAGCGAGAACGGGATCACCAGGATGAGGAAGATCTCGAAGAGGTTGGTGAACGGGGTGGGGTTCTCGAAGGGGTGCGCACTGTTGGCGTTGAAGTAGCCGCCGCCGTTGGTGCCCAGTTCCTTGATCACCTCCTGGGAGGCGACCGCACCCCCGTTCCACTGCTGGGAGCCGCCCATGAACTGGCCGACCTCGTGAATGCCGGAGAAGTTCTGGACCGCCCCGCAGGCGACCAGCACCACCGCGGCCACCGCGGCGATCGGTACCAGGACACGCACCGTGCCCCGCACCAGATCGGCCCAGAAGTTGCCCAGCTCGCCGGTGCGGGCACGGGCGAAGCCCCGCACCAGCGCCACCGCGACAGCGATGCCCACGGCGGCGGAGACGAAGTTCTGCACCGCGAGACCCGCGGTCTGCACGACATGGCCCATCGTCTGCTCGCCGTAGTACGACTGCCAGTTCGTGTTCGCCACGAAAGAGGCGGCCGTGTTGAACGACTGCGCCGGGCTGACGGAGGAGAAACCGAGCGAACCGGGCAGCACACCCTGGAGACGCTGCAGCAGATACAGGAACAGGACACCGACCGCGGAGAAGGCCAGCAGGCTCCGCAGATACGCCGGCCAGCGCATCTGGGTGTCGGGGTGGGCACCGATCCCCTTGTAGATCCACTTCTCGACACGCAGATGCCTGTCGGAGGAGTAGACCCGGGCCATGTAGGTGCCCAGGGGGACATGGACCAGCGCAAGCGCGCCTATCAGCGCCAGCAGCTGCAGGACAGCGGCGAGTTGGGAACCCATGGCGCGGCTCAGAACCTCTCCGGGAAGATCAGGGCGAGGACGAGATAACCCAGCAGGGCGACGGCCACGACCAGTCCAACGACGTTCTCGGCGGTCACAGCTTCGTCACCCCCCGGGCGACAAGGGCCACCAACGCGAACACCGCGATCGTGGTGACGACGAAGGCCACATCGGCCATCGCGAACTCCTGGAGTGAGGTGCGACAGAATCGGACAGATAGAGGAAACCGCGCCATCGACCGAATCCGACCCCGCGTTGACGACCCCCATACGGCACCCACCGCACCCTTGACGGGCCCCTTACGCCCGTCGATCACCCCAAGGGGACACGAGGTCCAGGCGGGAGCCCGTCATGCCTCCTGTTTCGCTGAGGTGATCACCGCCGAAACCACCGCCGTCGCCGCCAGGCTCCCCATCGTGACCAGCCCCACCCCGATCATGAACAGCCCACTGGCGTCGTCCGACCAGTCGTAGTAGGCGGCGGCGGTGAGCCCCGCCGTGGTGCCGAGCACCGCACCGACGATGTGCCGCCGGGACGCCGCCCAGCACACCGCCGCCAGCAGGGTCAGCACCAGGCCGATCACCTGCCATGCCTCGTACGGCCCGGTCTCCGTCCCGTCGGCTCGCACATCACGAGCCTGGTCCCAGCCCAGCCAGGCCGCCCACACCGCCGACGACACCCCGGCGAGCACGAGAACCGACAGCAGCTGGGGAAGTGGTTTCCGCATTCCTTGACCCATGCCCCCAGCGTTTCCGCAAGCCCGCACCACCGCCCAGAGCGCAGCTACTCAACTCCGCCCGAGTACCTCAGCCGTGCGCAGACCGACCCGCACCGGCCACGGCCATGCTTCGGGCCTCAAGTTCATGGAACCCGAACCGCTGGGGATGAGAGCACCATGACGAAACACGAAGGCGCGATCGGCGTCATCATGCCGCGCGACATTCCGGCACCGGACATCGTCCCGTTCGCCCGACGCGCGGAGACACACGGCTTCGACGAGCTGTGGGTGGCGGAGGACCTCGGCTACCGGGGAGGACTGACCCAGGCGGCCACCGTCCTCGCCGCCACGACCCGGATCCGCGTCGGCGTCGGACTGCTGCCGGCCGCCGCCCGCAACGTGGCCTTCGCCGCGATGGACATCGCGGGCCTCGCCCAACTGCATCCCCACCGCATCGACATCGCCGTCGGCCACGGCATGCCGGCCTGGCTGCGCGGCGTCGGCGCATGGCCCAAGAGCCCCCTCACCCTCCTGAGCGAATACATCACCGTCCTCAAGGCGCTGCTGAGCGGCCGACCCGTCCACCACGACGGACAGTACGTACGCATCGACCCTCTGCGTCTCCACGAGAGCGCCGTACCGGCCGCGGTCCCCGCCGTCCTGGCCGGCGTGCGCGGCCCCAGATCCCTGGCCGTGTCCGGCGACGTGGCCGACGGCACCCTCCTCGCGGAACCGGTGACACCCGCCTACGTACGAGAAGCCCTCAAGCACATCGCCCCAACCCGCCCGCACCGCCTGGCCGCCTGGCCGCCTACAACATCGCGGCGATCGACGACGACCCCGCCGTCGCGCTGGCGGCCGTCCGCCCCGCCCTGGACGTCGTCGTAGAGCCGGACTGGCGGCCGCACATCGCCCCGCTGCCCTTCCACGACGACCTGGTGTCCCTGCGCTCGCGCTGCGCCGACCCCCAGGAGTTCACCCGCTCCCTGCCCGACGAATGGGTCCGCCAACTCGCCGTGGCGGGCACGCCGCAGCAGGCCCGGTCCAGGCTGGCGGACTTGTTCGACGCGGGCGTCACCAGCGCCGTACTCACTCCCCTGGGCCCCGACCACCTGGCGTCGCTGGACGCGCTGGCGGCCGTGCTCCAGGCGTAATGCCCTGCGAGGTCAGGTACCCGGCCGGCGGGGAGCCGGTCTTGCCGGTCAGGCCGCGGAACCGGCTGTAGGTGGCGGCCGGCTTGGGCGAACCCCAGGTGATCTGGGCCAGAGCCCGCAGCGGGGCCCTGATGCGGGCGAACACCTGCTCCGGCGCGACGGAGTTGTCACTGTCGGACCAGATCGCCATCTGCGCGCCGCGCAGGCGCGGACTGTCGGCCGGGACCGTCAGGCTGCCCTCACCGAAGGCGAACCGGTTGACCGCGAAGTCGTCGTAGATGGTCGCGGGATCGGGGTACGAGTCGTCGTCGGTGACGCCGTACAGGACTCGTTGGCCCGCTTCAGCTCGGCGTTCTCCTTCTTCAGAGCCTTGAGCTGGGCAGACTCCTCCGTCGTCGTCCCCGGACGCTGCCCCGCGTCGATCTCGTGCTGCTTCACCCAGTTCCGCAGCGTCTCGCGGGAACCGATACCGAGCTTGTCCGCGACCGCCTGCAGGACGGCCGTCTCGTTCGGGTAGTCGTCGCGCACTTCGGCGACCATGCGCACCGCACGACGGCGCAGCTCAAGCGGGTAACGGGAGGGGCGTGCCATGACTCAATCCTTACATGGAATTGAGCCTCCACCTGACCCGGAGCGGTTCAGGGCCACCCTTGCCGAGGGACTGGCCGCATAGATCGTCTCCACGCTGCGAGGGAATTGACAAACTCCAAGTCACCACCACAACCTGAGATCTCTACCGAACCCAAGGCGGTTCAGGGAACACCGGCACTGGTCTCATACGCCTCTCTGAAGCGACTGTCGACCCTCCGCTTCCGTGCCACAAAGCCCCGCTCTGTAGCACGGAAGCCGCGCGGCTACCTGGTCTTCGCGGCCTTCTTGGAGCGCCTGATCCGTGCCGGTTCAAAGGCGTCGATGGCCCCGGCCCCCCGTCCAGGCGTCTCGTGCCAGTCGAGGATTCGGTCGGCGAGAGCCTTCAGACGAGGATCTCCGGGACGGACGGCAATCTCGAAGTGTGACTGCTTCACGGGCTTGAGCTCGCCGCCCCACGCGACGACGCCCTCGCAGTCGGCAAGGATGTCTGCCACGACGGTCCGGTCAGCCTCGCCCATGCCCGTGTTCTTCACGTCTGCGCCGAGGGGGTAGTACAGGGGACGGATCGCTAGGGCCGTGCCGGACAGGTAGTTCGACTCGAAGGCCGCGGCGACCTGGGGGCGGTTCGTGTATCCCTTGAGATCGCCGGCTCTGAGCATGTCGATTTCGTAAGCGTACCGGCGGGCGACGTACAGCAGGACTGTCGCGACATCGCCCTTCGCCAGAGATACCTCGACGTTGGTGCCTTCGACTCGGTGCTTCGGCGCGCTATCGAGGATGGGCCAGTCGTTTTGTGACTTGGGCTTGCTCCAAGTGCGCTCCTTGACGCTAGCCGAAGCTGCCTGCGCGGGGATGGAGGAGGTGAGCGCTATCGCCGCGCCAGTTCCCAGTCCGAGGCCGATAGCCCGCCTACGCGTCAAGCTTGTGGTCATGAGACGCCCTTCTGTGCTTGGAACGATGGATGAGTATCAAGGTGAAGCAGACGGCGGCGCAGGCCAGACCTGCGCAGAGCAGGGGGGTAGTCCAGAACGACACGTCGTTGGTGCTGTAACCGCTGCTCCAGTGGCAAGTGATGGACGGGGGGAAGCCGTGGACCTCTGCTGAGGTCAGGCTGTAGTCCCGTCCGCTGTCCATATAGGAGCCGCTGGCGGTCTTTGTTGCGCAGAGGTCGAGTGGGTTGGTGTAAGCGAGGCCGTAGTAGGTGCCGGCCCCGTAGGCAGCAAGTGCTACCGAGGTGCTGATGGCCGCCAGCCGGGCTGCCCGTGAGGGCTTTCTCCGGCTGACCCACAGCGCGTACGGAAACACGCCGACGATGAACAGCAGGAGAGTGATGACGGGCGGGCCGAATAGCGCGAAGAGTGACATGCCTGCTGACGCTACTTCCCACTGAGAAGCTTCTGCTGATTGGCTCGGTACTGGGCCCGCCGCAGTGTCTCTGTGGAGGCATGCTGCACGAGGTTGTCGCCGAAGGCATTGCACCAGGCGTTCAGCTCGTCAGCCGGGAGCAGGTGGGGCATAAGCGTGGGGACACCGCCGAACTTCTGAATGAGGGCGATGCGCCCGCCTACCAGGATCGCGCCGTCCGCGCTGGTGGGCTCGTCGGTGAGGATCTTCTTCGCCTGGCCGGCGGCCTCACTGATGGTGCCGCCGAACCGCTGGTTGACGTAGTCCCGGAACCGGGTGAGACCTCCGCTGCCCTGATAGTGGTCCCGGACCGCTTCGACAATGGTTTTCCCGCCACGCACCGCCTGGGCAATGAGGTACCCGTCGGCGTCCTCGACCAGGTCGGTGAAACCGAAGGTGGACACGACCCCGATCTTGCCCATCTTCTCGTTGATGTAGGTGGAGCCGGAGGCGTAGGAGTCGTGGTCACGGCGCCACTCGCCGTACAGAGTCATCAGGTCGCCGCCCCAGCCGGCGACGTCGCCGAGGCTGATGTCTCCTGTGGGGTTGGGCTTGACGAACTGGCCGTTCGCCGTGGCCATCAGGTGCTCCACGCCGAGATCCTGGGCGGTGAAGGGGTCCTTGAACTCCGACCAGATACTCATGTTGCGGTTGTTCGCATATGCGACAAAGCCGGCGTCCGCCTTCCCGATCATCGCCCCCCACTGAGCGTCGTTGTAGGCGTCGCTGCGGAGGTACTCCATGACGAGCTGGTTCGGATTGCCCTTGCCGTACGCCTCGGCCAAGTCATAAATGGACTGGACGTAGTTGACGAACTCGTCCGCCGGCGACGACGGCCTGTTGACGCTGCTTTGCGCGGGGTCGGAGCCGATGCGGTGCGCGTCTCGGTCCAGCCAGAACGTGTCCGTTCCGTTGGTGACCTGGTACTCCTTGATCTGGTTGAACGACCAGTTCGCTGGCAGGGGGTAGCCGAGGTTGCCGGAGAAGCCCCAGGACATGCCAGAGACGAACGAGTACCGGGCATAGGTCTCCTTGGTGACTTCCGCGCAGACGTGTCGGGAGCCGTAGACGCCGTGCACGTATCGTTTGCCCATGCTGCCGAGGCCGGACGCGACGCCCCGGAAGTACTCGAGGATCTGGGGCATGTCTGCGTCTGTGGCGTCGTAGTCGACAGCGAAGTAGATGATGGTGCCTCGGTTGAACCCGAAGTGCACGGCCTGGTTGTGGGCCTTCTGTGCGTGGGCGTAGCCGTTGCCCCAGTAGTACTCGTCCAGCGTTCTGCCGTTGTCCTGGAAGATCGGGAACACGCGCAGGCCGCCGTCGAAGATGTTGGCGAGTTCACCTTCCTCGAGCATCTTCGATCCGCCGCCGGCTGATGCCTCGTTCAGGTACCTGCCGACGTATAGATAGCCATCGCTGTACATTTTCGCGGCACGTGACGCGGTAATGGTGTAGGCAGTGTCGGACGCCGTGACAGGTCTGTCCGGGTCGCCCATCGACACCAGGAGCTGGGCCCACGTCGCGTAGTCGCCTCGGCCATTGGCCGCGAGCTCGGCGAACCGCTGGAATATGGTGACGAACGTGGTCAGGTTGCTGTCGAACGTCGTTTTGAAGACGGTGTTGGTCTGCACGGTGTCACCATCCGCGTTGACGGTGACGATCGGCTGGTTGAAGACACATGCCGCGGAGAACAGCTGGACGAAGATGCCGGAAGAGCCCTCGGAGACGATGGCCTTGGACTTGAGTCCCGCCTGCGTTCCGGGGCCGAAGTTGCCGGTAGCATCCGTCTCGGCGATGCCGATCTCCAGCTGAATAGCCTTCATCAGGTTCTGCTGGACGTTGCGGGAGTAGTGACCGTCGGCCGGGCCGATGTCGACGGTCTTCTTCGTCCAGTACCGTCCATTGAGCCACTGCTGAATGGACCGGACTTCCTCTGAACCGCCTGCGGTGAGCACATAGGCGTCCATGTTCAGGAGCGCCTTGAACACCTTGGCTTGAAGAGTGCCGGACTGGGACAGGCCCATGTCTCCCTGCATCTTCTTGACCGCAAGCTCGATGTCAGGGTCATAGTAGCCGGTGTCGTTGTAGCCGCCGGTATAGCCCTTGCAGAAGAGCCCGTACCGGATGATCTTTACGATGTTCTCGTTCTTTGCCCACCCGCTGCTGAGTTCACCGAGTGCAGCGAGTTTGGCTAAGGTCCCGTCACCGAAGTTGGCCACCACGGGGCTGATGCCGAGTTCCTTCTGGAGCCCCATCGTGAGCGCATACATCGTGGACCAGCCGGTCTGACCGTTTTCTGGGCACTTTTCGTAGCCGGAGACGCTGCCGTAGGTCGAGTTGACCCACTTCTGGGCTTCGAGAACCTTTTCATCCGCCATGCTGTGTTCCTTTCGGTGCGGGCGCCGGAACGACGCTGTGATCGGGTCGGACTCCGGGTGGTGAAGTGGCTTCAGCGCCGCAGTACTTCGACAGGCTGGATGCGACTGGATCGCCAGGACGGGTACAGGCCGGCGATCAGGCCCGTGCCGAGTCCTATGGAGGGTGCCGAAGCGAGGGTCAGCAGGTCGAGTACCGGCGTCCACTTGTTGTGGAGGGAGTCGGCACCCAGAGCACGGCAAAGTCCAAAGCCGAAACGATCACCCGGAATCAAGCCGGTGGATCCGGGCTCAGCCAAATGTCACACCCCGAACAGGCCTCGGAAATCCACAGTAAGCGGCCGACCGCTCTCGTCGGTGAGCAGAAGGAAGTACAGCCCATGGGCCTTGTATTAGCCGCTGTAGTTGCGGCGGTTGTGCCCACCGGTGCGGCGCCGGGTGCGGATCAGCGTGCAGTCGAGCAGGACGATGCGGCTATGGTGGATCTTTCTTGACAGCGCCTCCTCGGGCCGGTAGACGCCGCGTCCCGATTCAGTACTGCTCCATCCGGTCGACGTAAATCTTCGGGTGCTGCGGAATGGGCCCGAGATGGACGCCGCCAACAGTGCTGGTCTGGCTGTCGCTGCCATGGGCAGGCACATCGGTCAGGCGGTAGGTGTTCGAGGCTACCCAGTCGACGCCGTTCCCGACGCTGATCTCGATGTAGTAGTTGGCGCTGTCCTTGGTGTCGTTGCGCACGGTGACCGTGGTCTGCACGCCGTCGGCCTCCGGGGTGGCGGACACCTTCAGGTTGCCGTAGAAGAGCACCTTGGTGGCGCCGTCCTGCGAGAAGGAGGGCGTCGGCTCGGCGTCCTCCGCCGGTTCCCCGGAGGTGGCGACGGCAGACGGCGTGTCCGGCCGCGCCGACGGAGAGACCACCGCGGTCGGCGTCTCAGGGGGGCGGGCGTTGTCCTCCCCGGCGCCGCAACCGGTTGTCAGGAGCAGTACGGCGAGGCCGGACATGCCCCGGCCCTTCCACGGTGTGGCCGGGCCGGGGCGGAGCGGGCGGGACGGGAGGTGCGTCAGTTGCATGTTCCGACGCTGAGGTAGTTGTCGACCAGGACCTTGCCGGTGGCGTCCTCCATGTAGGAGTACGCCTGGCCGCAGTAACCCTTGCTCTGGTAGACGGGACCGGCGTACTGGGAGAAGGCGCCGAAGTCCTCGGTGTCCGCGGTGGCGGTGTAGTTGTCCTTGAGCCGGACGCCCATGTAGTGCGTGATGCCGGTGTCGTTGAAGAACACGGCGCAGATGGGCCGGTCGTACAGGGTGTTGCTACCGCTGTAGGTGCCGTTCCACCACGTGTACGCGGTGCCGTAGGTGCCGTACCGCGCGGCGCTCACCGAGATGGTGTAGCCCGATCCGCACACGTTGGCGGCGGCGACCGCGGCGGCGGTGTCGGCCTTCAGTACCTCTTCGGTCCCGCTCGCGGCTTTGGCGGCGACACTGAGACCGCCCGTCCCGCTCACCGCGGTGGACTGCGCGGCCAACGGCTTTGCTTCGGAACGTGGTTGATCCTGGGAGGCCGCGCCCGCGGGCGCGGCGACGGCCCCGACGAGAGCAACAGCGACCAGCGAGGCACGGATGGCCAGGCCCATGGAGTCTCCTTGCTGTGACCGGAGTTGGCGATCGGACACGAACGCGCCCCAGCGTCGCCCAGGAATGATCCCGCCTTCAAGGGATCTTCACGCAATGACTCCATGGAGGCGATCATTGGCCGAAACATGACATCGATGTCACAGCTGACCGAGATGGGGGCGCGACTTCACCGCTGTCGGTCCGCTCTCCCGCCCGCCAGCAGGGAGGAGGGCGCCGAGGTTGTGATCGGCGGTGGCCGGCTCGGCGGGGAGGCGTACGACCTCTGGCCGAACTGAGCATGACTGTTTGACACCAGAAATCTCCGGCACCCCTGCCTCGCGGACTTCCCCAGGCCAGCTGACCAGCGACGCAACACACCTGACACCCCATCAGAACGAGCGTCAAATGAGCGTCACGAGCGTCATTTCAGCGTCAAGATATTGCCCGTAACGCCCGCACCGCACATAATGCGCACGGACAAAACCGCAGGTCAGGAGCCCTTCGCGGCCGGTTCGAGGATGGCGACACACTCCACATGATGCGTCATCGGGAACAGGTCGAACGCCCGGAGTGTCCGGACCCGGTATCCGGTTTCGCGGAAATAGCCCAAGTCCCTTGCCAGGGCCGCCGGATCGCAGGCGACGTAGGCGATGCGGCGGGGGGTGAGGGAGGCCAGGTGGGTCACCGTCGCACGGCCCGCGCCCGCGCGGGGCGGGTCGAGGACGACGAGGTCCACCTCGGTGATCCCCGTGCGCGGCAGGACGGACTCGACCTTGCCCTGTTCGATGCGCACGCGCGGGAAGTCCGCGAGGTTGTGGCGGGCGTCCTCGACGGCCCGCTTGCCGGACTCGATGCCGAGCACCGCGCCCTTCTCGCCGAGCCGGTCGGCGAGGGCGCCGGCGAAGAGGCCGGCACCGCAGTACAGGTCGAGGGCCATCTCGCCCTTGCGCGGCAGCAGGCCCTGCATGACCGCGGTCACGAGGGTGTCCGCCGCCTTCGGGTGGACCTGCCAGAAGCCGCCGTTGCCCACCCGGTAGGTGCGGCCGTCCGCGCGTTCACGGACGAAGGGGCGGCCGTGGACGCGGTGCACGCCGCCGGACTTCTCGTCGATCCTGAGCACCGAGACCGGCTTGTCCAGCTCCACCAGGGGCAGCCTGGCGCCGGGACGCGGCGTGAGGATCACCTGGCGGTCCCCCGAGCCCGTCGCCGCGATCGCCTCGACCGACGCCATGCCGGTCCAGTCGCGCTTCTCGACGCCGAGTTCGTCGACGCCCTCGGCCGCGATCATGCAGTGGTCGATCCGCTCCACCTCGTGCGAGCGGTGCCGGCGCAGCCCTGCGTGCCCCTCGGCGTCGACCGCGTACTGCACGCGGGTGCGCCACCGGGGCACCTCGCCCGCCGGGAGCTTGTCGCCCTCGGCCGGCATCACCGTGCCGTCCCAGCCGGCCTCCTCGGGGGTGAGGCCCGCGAGGCGCCGCAGCTGCTCGGCAACGACCTCGCCCTTCAGCCGTCGCTGGGCGCCCGGCTTGGCGTGCTGCCAGTCGCAGCCGCCGCAGCGGCCCGGTCCGGCGTAGGGGCAGGGCGCCTCGACGCGGTCCTTGGCGGCCTCCAGGACCTGCACCGCGTCCGCGCGCAGGAAGCGGGCGCCCTCCTCGCCCTCGGTCACCCGGGCCACCACCCGCTCGCCGGGCAGCGCGTGCCGGACGAACAGCACCTGGCCCTCGGCAGTACGGGCGATGCAGTGGCCGCCGTGTGCGACGGGGCCGATCTCGACCTCGTACTCCTCCCCCACGAGGGACCCCGCCTGCGACTTCTTCGGTTCTGCCTGCATGGCGGGGTGACTCCAGATCGAGGGAAGGGGGAACGGCCCGCTCGGGGCCGACGACAGCCCACCAGTCTACGTGCTCCCACACCGCCCCAGTCCCGGCACCGGGCTCCCACAACCCTCCCGCCACCGACGCCGGGCCCATCCCCGCACAGCCCCGACGCACACCTCCCTAACCCGTCGGCACAGCGCCCCTCAGCCCCCACCCTCAGCCACCGACGCCAGACCACCCCCACACAGCCCCGACGCACACCTCCCCAGCGTTCAGCCCGGCACCGGGCTTCCCCAGCGCTCAGCCTCTGCACCGGGCTTCCCAGCCCTCAAGCCCTCAAGCCCTCAAGCCCTCAGCCCCGAGGCCGTGCTCCCCGGTACTGAGCCCCGGCACCGCGCCCCTCGCCCTCAGCCCCGGCACCGCGCCCTCGCCTCGCCCCCCAGCCCCGACACCGGCCCTGCGAGCCCGGAGGGCGCCGTGTCGGAGGCTCGCGTTCAGTTTCCGGTGCTCGGTTCCTTCGGCCGTTGCTCCGCCGGGCCGCGCCGCACCGCGCCGGGCGCGTTCCACTCCTGCCGTTTGCGGGCCCGGTTCCTGGCCGCCTCGGAGGACTGGAGCTGGTAGGGCACGGAGGTCACCATGACACCGGGCGTGAACAGCAGCCGCCCCTTGAGACGCAGGGCGCTCTGGTTGTGCAGCAGATGCTCGTACCAGTGGCCGACCACATACTCGGGAATGATCACGGAGATCGCGTCGCGCGGCGACTCCTTGCGCAGGCTCTTGACGTACTCGATGATCGGCCGGGTGATTTCCCGGTAGGGCGAGTCGAGCACCTTCAGCGGCACCTCTATGCCGCGCCGCTCCCACTCCTCGCGCAGCACCTTCGTCTCCGCCGGGTCGACGTTGACGGTGAGTGCCTCCAGGGTGTCCGAGCGCATCAGCCTGGCGTAGGCCAGCGCGCGCAGCGTGGGCCGGTGGATCTTGGAGATCAGGACGATCGAGTGGACCCGGGACGGCCGTACGCTGTCGTCGCTCGGGCCCTCGGGGGCCGCGATCTCCTCGGCGACACGGTCGTAGTGCCTACGGATCGCGGTCATCGTCGCGTAGAAGATCACCATGCCGAGCAGGGCGACCCAGGCGCCGTGGGTGAACTTGGTGACGAGGACGACGACCAGCACCAGGCCGGTGAAGAAGGCGCCGAAGGTGTTGATCGCCCGGGAGCGGATCATATGGCTGCGCCGGGCCGGGTCCCGCTCCACCGCGAGGTGCCGGTTCCAGTGCCGGACCATGCCGGTCTGGCTGAGCGTGAAGGACACGAACACGCCGACGATGTACAGCTGGATCAGCCGGGTCGAGTCGGCCCCGTAGACGACGACCAGCAGGGCGGCGGCGCCCGCGAGCAGCACGATGCCGTTGGAGAAGGCCAGCCGGTCGCCGCGGGTGTGCAGCTGGCGCGGCAGATAGCGGTCCTGGGCGAGGATCGAGCCGAGCAGCGGGAAGCCGTTGTAGGCCGTGTTGGCGGCCAGGAACAGTACCAGCGCGGTGGCCGCGGCGAGTACGACGAACAGGAAGCTGCCCTTGCCGAAGACCGCCTCGGCGACCTGCGAGATCACCGGGTTCTGGACATAGCCGGAGCCGAGCGCCACGCCGTTGTGGAGCAGGTCGGCGGCGGGGTTCTCGGCCATACGGACCTTGGTGGTCATGGCGAGGGCGATGATGCCGCAGAACATCGTCACGGCGAGCAGGCCCATCATGGCCAGGGTGGTCGCCGCGTTCTTCGACTTGGGCTTGCGGAAGGCCGGGACACCGTTGGAGATGGCCTCGACGCCGGTCAGCGCGGCACAGCCGGACGAGAAGGCGCGCAGCAGCAGGAAGATGAGCGCGAAGCCGGCGAGGCCCTGGTGCTCGGCCTTGATGTGGTAGTCGGCGGTCGGCGCGCGCATCGTGTCACCGAGGACCAGGCCCCGGAACGCACCCCACACGATCATGATGAACACGCCCGCGACGAAGACGTACGTCGGGATCGCGAACAGCGTGCCGGACTCCTTCACCCCGCGCAGGTTCATCAGGGTCAGCAGCACGATCACGGCGACCGCGCACAGCACCTTGTGCTCGACCACGAAGGGGATCGCGGAGCCGAGGTTCTCGATGCCGGAGGAGATGGACACGGCGACGGTCAGGACGTAGTCGACGAGCAGCGCACTGGCGACCGTGAGGCCCGCCTTGGGGCCGAGGTTGGTGGTGGCGACCTCGTAGTCGCCGCCGCCGCTCGGGTAGGCGTGCACGTTCTGCCGGTAGGAGGCGACCACCGTGAACATCAGCACGACGACCGCGAGCGCGATCCAGGGGCTGAAGTGGTAGGCCGACACGCCCGCGATGGACAGGACCAGCAGGACCTCCCCCGGCGCGTAGGCGACGGAGGACAGCGGGTCGGAGGCGAAGACGGGCAGCGCGACCCGCTTCGGCAGGAGCGTTTCACCCAGCCGGTCGCTGCGCAGCGCGCGCCCGATCAGGATCCGTTTGGGCACGTCGGTCAGTTTGGACACGACAGAGGATCGTAAGGCTTCGAACTGGCAACCGCCCACCTGCCGTCCCAGATCTGCCTCATGAGTGAACTCCGGGGCGGAGGGAACTTCGGATTCCGTGGGCGGCGCGTCCTCCGTGCCCAGCCGGCTGACCCCGCCTGTCGCCGCACCTCGGAGGTTCCGTGTCCGCGACCGCAGAGCTGGTCGGCGCCGCCGCCTCGCTGGTCGGCCTCGGATTCCTGACGCTGCCGAGCGTGCGCAGCATCACGCGCCGCTGACCGCGGGCGGGCTTGCGCGGGGGGTGCCCACCCCGGACGGCGCGTGTGTAGCTTGAGCGTCGGTCTGAGACCCTGAGGGGGCTGACCCCGATGGGGTCGAGCAGTCACTTTTCTGGACATCGGAAGGACGGTCGTGCACATCGTCATCATGGGCTGCGGCAGAGTGGGCTCCGCCCTCGCCCAGACCCTGGAGCAGCAGGGGCACACGGTCGCGGTGATCGACCAGGACCCCACGGCCTTCCGCCGGCTGGGCCCGGGATTCGGCGGCCGCCGGGTCACCGGGGTCGGCTTCGACCAGGACACCCTCCGGGAGGCCGGCATCGAGGACGCCGGCGCCTTCGCCGCCGTGTCCAGCGGCGACAACTCGAACATCATCTCGGCGCGGGTGGCCCGTGAGATGTTCGGCGTGGAGAACGTCGCGGCCCGTATCTACGACCCTCGCCGCGCCGAGGTCTACCAGCGCCTGGGCATTCCCACCGTGGCCACGGTCCGCTGGACGGCCGACCAGATGCTGCGCCGGCTGCTGCCCTCGGGTGCCGAACCGCTGTGGCGCGACCCCACCGGTGGCGTCCAGCTCGCCGAGGTGCACACCTCCCCGGCCTGGGTCGGGCACAAGATCAGCAGGCTCCAGGACGAGACGGGGGTCCGCGTGGCGTTCCTGACCCGTCTCGGCGAGGCGATCCTGCCCACCTCGCAGACGGTGTTGCAGGAGGGCGACCTGGTGCACGTGATGATGCGGACGGACGACGTCGACAAGGTCGAGGCGGCGTTCGCCGAGGGTCCCGAAGAGGAGGTCGGTCACTGATGAGGGTCGCCATTGCCGGTGCCGGCGCGGTCGGCCGCTCGATCGCGGGCGAGCTGCTGGAGAACGGCCACGAGGTCCTGCTGATCGACAAGGCGCCGACCGCGATCTCGGTCGAGCGGGTCCCGCAGGCGGAGTGGCTGCTGGCCGACGCCTGCGAGATCACGTCCCTGGACGAGGCCGCGTTGCAGCGCTGCAACGTGGTGATCGCCGCGACGGGCGACGACAAGGTCAACCTGGTCGTGTCCCTGCTGGCGAAGACGGAGTACGGCGTGCCGCGCGTCGTGGCCCGGGTGAACAACCCGAAGAACGAGTGGCTGTTCAACGAGGCCTGGGGCGTCGACGTCGCCGTGTCCACCCCGCGTCTGATGTCCGCGCTGGTCGAGGAGGCGGTGAGCGTCGGCGATCTGGTACGGCTGCTCCGCTTCAGCCACGGCGACGCGAACCTGGTCGAGCTGACCCTGCCGGAGGAGTCGGCCCTGGCCGGCACCCAGGTCGGGGATGTGGAGTGGCCCGAGGACACCTCGCTGGTCACCATCATCCGCGGCACCCGCGTGCTGGCCCCCTCCAAGGAGGACTCCCTGGAGCCGGGTGACGAGCTGCTCTTCGTGGCCGCCCAGGCCCGCGAGGAGCAACTGGAGGACCTGCTGTCGGTACGCCGCGACGACGACTGAGCACGGCCGAACCCGACCGAGCACACCACAGGGGGCACCCGAAAGACCCCGGGTGCCCCCTGTCCATCGGCCACTTCAGCCACACCCTCGCCGCATCGAGGACTTCGGCTGCCGCGCCGCCACATCAGGGACTTCGGCTGCCGCGCCGCCGCGCCAGGGACTTCGACTGCGACTGCGCCGCGTCGGGGGCTTCGCCCAAGCCCTCGCCGTGCCGGGGACTCCGGGCACACCCCCGCCGTGCCGGAGACTTCGACTGCGCCCCGTCGCATCGAGGACTTCGGCCGCGCCTTCGCCGAACCGGGAACTTCGGCCACACCCGCACCCCGTCGAGGGGTTTCGGCCACACCCCCGCCGCATCAGGGACTTCGACTGCACCCCCGCCGCGTCGAAGGCTTCGGCCACACCCCGCCCCGTCAGGGACTTCGGCTGCACCCCCGTCACATGGGGGCTCGGCGACACCCCGCCCCGTCAGGGACTTCGGCCACCTCCTCGCCGTATCGGGAGGGCTTTCGCTATGTCTCGCGGCGGTGTCGGCCGGCCGTGGACTCCTCGCCGCGCTCCGCGGCTGCCGCCGCGGCCTTTCGCTCCTCCTCGGCCCGCTCCTCGGCCTCCATCTCCGCGAACACGTCGATCGGCGCGGGCGCCTTCGCGAGGAAGACCCAGGTGAGCCAGACGGCGAGCAGGAACGGCGGGATCTTCAAGGTCACCAGGACCCAGCCGAGCTGGGTGGTGTCCGCCCACCAGTACAGCGGGAAGAGGATCATGCACTTGCCGAGCAGGATCAGCCCCCATGCCCAACTGGCCTTGGCGTACGCCTTCTTGCGGCCGGGGTTGCGGGTGCGCCAGGACAGGTTCTCCTTGAAGACCGGGCCGAGGATCAGTCCCATCAGGGGCACACCGGCGAGCGTCGTGACGATGTACGCCAGGGACAGGCCCAGGGTGTAGAGCATGCCGGGGAGGTAGAAGTCCTTGGCGTTGCCCGTGAACATCGCGAACACCACGCCGAAGGCCACACCGAAGACACCGCTGAAGGCGTGCTTGACGGTGTCCTTCATGGCCAGCCGCACCACGAGCAGGACCAGCGACACGGCCAGCGCGGCGATCGCGGACCAGTGCAGGTCCTTGTTGATGGTGTAGATCGTGACGAAGAGGAGTCCGGGCAGGACCGTCTCGACCATGCCTCTGACACCACCGAACGCCTCGAAGAGCGCGGCCTCGGTCACCGCCCGGGCGTCGTCGTGCTGAGTGGTGTCTTCGGTCGGCTTGTCGAGTGACGTCACCGGCTACTCCCGTCCGAGGGGTCTCAGTTCGTACTTCGGGTTGAACAGCACCCGGCGGCCCCGGCTCATCGAGATCCGGCCCGATGCGATCAGCCTGCGCCCCGGTTCTATGCCCACGATGGAGCGCCTGCCCAGCCACACCACGTCCAACGCGGCGGAACCGTCGAACAGCTCGGCCTCCAGGGCCGGGACTCCGGCGCGCGGGCGCAGCGTCACCGTGCGCAAGGTACCAGTTACCGTGACGATCTGCCGGTCCTGGCAGTCGCCGATCCGTATACAGCCGGCCGTCTCGGTGTCCTCCCGCAGCTCCTCGGACTCCAGGTCCTCCTGGGACGAGGAGAGCCGGCCGAGCATGCGCCGGAACCGGCCCACCGGCTTCTCGGAACGCGGAACAGCACTCATATCAGAAGCCTACCGGGGCCCACCGACACCGACGTACCGCTGGGCCGGGCGAAGCCCCACGGTGGGCAGCGCAGCGCCCTGAAGGGGCGCGGGACCATATCGGCATACGGCCCCGCCGCGCTGGGGGCCCTGTTCCCAGCGGAGCGTTCAGCGCTCGAAGCGGTAACCCATCCCCGGTTCGGTGATGAAGTGCTTCGGGTGCGAGGGGTCCGCCTCCAGCTTCCTGCGCAACTGCGCCATGTACACGCGCAGGTAGTTGGTCTCCGTCCCGTACGAGGGGCCCCACACCTCCTGCAGCAGCTGCTTCTGGCTGACCAGCCGCCCGGTGTTGCGGACCAGCACCTCCAGCAGATGCCACTCCGTGGGGGTCAGCCGTACGTCCCTGCCGCCCCGGTTGACCTTCTTCGCGGCCAGGTCGACGGTGAACCCCTCGGTCTCCACCGTCGTCACGTCGTCCTCCCCGGGACCGACGGGCTCGGCCCGGCGCACCGCGGCCCGCAGCCGGGCCAGCAGCTCGTCCATGCCGAACGGCTTGGTCACATAGTCGTCGGCGCCCGCGTCCAGCGCCTCGACCTTCTCGTCGGAGGAGTGCCTGGCCGACAGGACCAGGATCGGCACCCGGGTCCAGCCGCGCAGGCCCCTGATCACCTCGACGCCGTCCATGTCGGGCAGGCCCAGGTCGAGGACCACCACGTCCGGGTGGCGGGAGGCGGCGAGTTCGAGGGCGGTCCTGCCGTCGGGGGCCGCGTCGACCTCGTACTTGCGCGCCCTGAGGTTGATCACGAGGGCGCGCACGATCTGCGGCTCGTCGTCGATCACGAGCACCCGGGTCATGAGGCCTTCCTTTCCGGTTCTGCTGCGCCCTCTCCGGTGCGAAGGGGCTCGGGACGCGATCCTGCCGCCCGCAGGCTGAGGACCATGGTGAGGCCGCCCCCGGGCGTGTCCTCGGCGTTCAGCGTGCCGCCCATCGCCTCGGCGAAGCCGCGCGCGACCGCGAGGCCGAGCCCCACCCCGGCGCCGCGCGGCGCGTCCCCGTAGCGCTGGAACGGCTCGAATATCCGGTCCTTCGCCTCGTCGGGGATGCCAGGACCACGGTCCACGACCCGCACCTCCACCCGGTCGGCGATGGCACTGGCGGACACCATGACACGCCGGTCGGGCGGACTGTACTTGACGGCGTTCTCCACCAGGTTGGCCATCGCCCGTTCGAGCAGCCCGGGGTCGACGGCGACCATCGGCAGGGTCTCGCGGATGTCCAGCTCCACGCTGTCCTCGGGGACGCCGACCAGCGCCATCGGGACCACCTCGTCGAGGTCTGCCTCGCGGACGATCGCGACGACCGTGCCGGTCTGCAGCCGGGACATGTCGAGCAGGTTGCCGACCAGGTGGTCGAGGCGGTCGGCGCCCTCCTCGATGCCTTCGAGCAGCTCGGCCCGGTCCTGTTCGGACCAGTCCACGTCGTCGGACCTGAGCGAGGTGACCGCGGCCTTGATCCCGGCCAGCGGGGTACGCAGATCGTGGCTGACCGCGGCCAGCAGCGCGGTGCGGATCCGGTTGCCCTCGGCCAGCGTACGGGCCCGGTCGGCCTCTTCCTGGAGGCGCCGGCGGTCCAGCACCACGGCGGCCTGCGCGGCGAACGCGGCCAGCACCCGGCGGTCCTCGGCGGGCAGCACGCGGCCGGTCAGCGCGAGCGCCATGTGGTCCCCGACCGGCACGTCTACGTCGGCGTCCTCGGGCCGCCGGAGCGGCGGTCCGAACCCGGCGCGGCCCGCGCAGGTCCACGGCTCGACGTCGCCGGCCCGCTCCAGCAGGGCGGCGGACTCCATGCCGAATGTCTCCCGGACCCGCTCCAGCAGGTCCTCAAGGCCGGTCTCGCCGCGCAGCACGTTGCCAGCGAGGAACGACAGGATCTCGGACTCGGCGCGCAGCCGGGCCGCCTGGTGGGTGCGCCGGGCCGCCAGGTCCACCACCGAGGCCACGGACACCGCGACCCCGACGAAGATCGCGATGGCGACGATGTTGTGGGGGTCGGCGATGGTCAGCCGGTGCAGCGGGGGCGTGTAGAAGTAGTTCAGCAGCAGCGAGCCGAAGGCCGCGGAGGCCAGGGCGGGCAGCAGCCCGCCGAGCAGGGCCGCCGCCACCGTCAGCGCCAGGAACAGCAGCATGTCGTTGGCGAGTCCGAGGTCCACGGCGTTCAGGCACAGCGCCATGGCGACCGGACCGAGCAGCCCGACCGCCCACCCGGAGACGATCCGGGTCCGGCCGAGCCGGGCGCCCCGGGCGACGGGCAGCCCACGGCCCTTGGCGATCTCCTCGTGGGTGACGATGTGCACGTCGAGGTCGGGGCCCGACTCGCGGGCGACGGTGGCGCCGACGCCGGGCCCGAAGACGTACTGCCAGCTCTTGCGGCGCGAGGAGCCGAGGACGATCTGGGTGGCGTTGACGCCGCGCGCGAAGTCCAGCAGCGCGGCGGGTATGTCCTCGCCGACGACGTGATGGAAGGTGCCGCCCAGGTCCTCGACGAGGGCGCGCTGGACGGCCAGTTCCTTCGGTGAGGCCGCGGACAGGCCGTCGCTGCGGGCTATGTAGACGGCCAGCACCTCGCCGCCTGCGCCCTTCTCCGCGAGCCGCGCCGCCCGGCGGATCAGGGTGCGTCCCTCGGGGCCGCCGGTCAGGCCCACCACGATCCGCTCGCGCGAGCCCCAGATCGCGGAGACCCGGTGCTCGCTGCGGTACTGCTTCAGATACTCGTCGACCCGGTCGGCCACCCACAGCAGCGCCAGCTCCCGCAGGGCGGTCAGGTTCCCGGGCCGGAAGTAGTTGGACAGGGCCGCGTCCACCTTGTCGGGCTGGTAGATGTTGCCGTGCGCCATGCGCCGGCGCAGCGCCTGCGGCGACATGTCGACCAGCTCGATCTGGTCGGCGCGGCGCACCACCTCGTCCGGGACGGTCTCCTGCTGCCGTACGCCGGTGATCGACTCGACCACGTCGCCCAGTGACTCCAGGTGCTGGATGTTGACCGTGGAGACCACGTCGATGCCGGCCGCCAGCAGCTCCTCCACGTCCTGCCAGCGCTTGGTGTTGCGCGAGCCCGGGATGTTGGTGTGGGCCAGCTCGTCCACCAGGGCGACCTGGGGGCTACGGGCCAGTACCGCGTCCACGTCCATCTCGGTGAAGCGCCCGCCGCGGTACTCCAGCTCCCGGCGCGGGACCTGCTCCAGGCCGTGCAGCATCACCTCGGTGCGCGGCCGGTCGTGGTGCTCCACGAAGGCGACGACGCAGTCGGTGCCCCGCTCCACGCGCCGGTGGGCCTCGGACAGCATCGCGTAGGTCTTGCCCACGCCCGGTGCCGCGCCGAGGTAGATCCGGAGCTTTCCACGTGCCATGGCCCTATTGTCTTCCCGTCACCGCCGCCTACGCAGCGTCGACCCTACGACCCGCAAACGCGACGAAAGGGACGGCCGGTCGAGGGCCAGGCAACTTTGACGCAACCCTGATAAGCCAAACCACGCCGAACCGACCACCCACCCCCGCTCACCGAACCGTGCCGACAGACGCTCGTCACAGCACGGCGCGCCCCTTGCCGCCTGGAGCTGCAGTGGACAGCGGATTGGCAGGCACCCACCTGGCCAGGGCAGCGGTTACCCCTTGCCACACCGCGTCCGCCGCCACCCGCTGCCCGCCGACGGGCCGCCCGTTGCCCAGCCGGGGCGGCAGGCGCCCACCGGGCTGGGGCTGCGGTTGTCCGCTGCCAGACCGCCTCAGCCGCCGCCCATCGCCGATTCCCACACCAGGCCAGCCGCCGCCGGTTGCCGAACTGGGGCGGCCCATATCGGTTACCAGGCCGCGTCAGCCACCGTCCGTCGCCGATTCCCGAGCCGGATCAGCCACCACCGGTAGCCAAGCCGAGCCGCCTCCACCCGCTGCCCGCTGGCAAGTCGGCCGCCGCCCGTTGCTCAGCAGGGGCGGCAGGCGTCCGCCCTGGCCGGGGTCTGCGGTTGTCCGTTGGTGGAGCGGAGCCCAGGGGTGTCAGTGTTCGGTGATCTTGCCGTCGCTCAGCTCCAGCACCCGGTCGGCCAGGTCCAGCAGGGTGGTGTCGTGCGTGGCGACCAGTGCGGTGACCCGCTCGCTGTGGACGACGGCCCGCAGCAGCTCCATCACGGCGTGACCGGTCTCGGCGTCCAGCTGCCCGGTGGGCTCGTCGGCGATGAGGAGCGCGGGGCGGTTGGCGAGGGCGCGGGCGATGGCGACGCGCTGCTGCTGGCCGCCGGACAGCTCGCCGGGGCGCTGGGCGGCGTGGTCGGCGAGGCCCACCAGGGAGAGCAGCAGCTCGACGCGTTCCTCGCGCTCGCGCGGATCGGCCCGGCGCAGCCGCATCGGCACGCCGACGTTCTCCGTCGCGGAGAGGATCGGGACGAGCCCGAAGGACTGGAAGACAAAGCCGATCCGGTCGCGCCGCAGTTCCAGCAGGCCGTTCTCGTCCAGGGCGGCGAGATCCCGGCCGTCCACGGTGATCCGGCCCCGGTCGGGCGCGTCGAGCCCGCCGACGACGTTCAGCAGGGTCGTCTTGCCGGATCCCGAGCGCCCCTTGAGGGCGACCAGTTCGCCGCGCGGGATCTCGAAGGACACCCCACGCAGGGCGTGCACGGCGGCGGCTCCGTGCCCGTACGACCGGTGCACGTCCTCGACACGCACCATCGTCTCGGTGACCACCTGAACGTTCATCCACACTCCCCCCCAGGACCGGGCGTCAGTATGGCTGGCCGACGCCCGGCCGTCCAAGGGGTTCGGTTCAGTTCGGGTTGTCACCGTGGGTGGGTCTCCCAGGCGAGGAACTGGGCGGCGGGGCCGCGAACACGCCCAGGGCCAGGGCGGCCACGATCACGAGGAGGGGATACGACGCACAGCAACAAGAAGCACAGCAGAAGGACCGCACCCCCAGGGGTACGGCCCTTGTCGCGTTCACCGCTGACAGCGCACCGAAGGGGCGCGGGGCTGTGTCGCTATGCGGCTCCGCCGCGATGGGGTTCCCCCTGTTCGAGCGAAGCCGAGAACTTGGGGGAGCGACCGGCCACGACGGTGCCGCAGCCGACCGACGGCACATCGCGGCATGTCCAGCGGAGCGCTCAGCGGACCTCGGTGATCTCCGGCCCGCGCTGCAGTTGGCCCATGCCGCCGGAGAAGCGCGAGGACTCCTCCTGCTGCACGCCCTCGGGGACCATCTGGGCGTCGTTCGGCAGCTTCAGGACGATCGGGTCGCGGGGGGCCATCGGACCCTCGCCGCGGACCACGACCGTGTCCCGGAAGATCTGCTCAAGCAGCCCGGCGGCCTGCGGCTGCACCGCGCCCTGGCCCGAGATCACACCGCGCAGGAACCAGCGCGGGCCGTCCACGCCGATGAACCGCACGACCTGGAAGCCGCCGGTGCCGTCCGGCAGTTGCACCGGCACCTGGGCGCGCAGTTCCCAGCCCAGGGGGCCCTCGACCTCGTCGACGATGCCACCCTGCTGGGTGATGCCGGTCGCGATCTCCTCGCGGACCTCGCCCCAGATACCCTCGCGCTTGGGCGCGGCGAATGCCTGCAACTGGACCGCGCTGTCGCGCAGCACGACGGTCGCCGCGACGATCGCGTCGCCCGCGACCTCGACCCGCAACTCCATGCCGTCCACGCCCGGCACGAACAGCCCGCCGAGATCCACCCGGCCCTCGGCCGGGTCACGCACCTCGGAGGCGTCCCAAGGCCCTTCGGGCCGGGGCTCCGGTTCGAGCCGCAGCCGCTCCGGCTCGCCTGCCTCATCCTCGTCCGCCTCGGTGTCGACGCTGTCGACGACCTGCTCGGCCTCGCCGGCCGCGTCCTCGGCGGCACCCTTCTTCTTGCGACGTCCGAACACGTCACTGTCCTTCCCGGTCGGATACGACCGAAGCGTATCGATTCCCACCCGCCTGGCCGCCCTCGGCGACCTGGCCGCTTGTGCCGCTCTCGCCGCCCACGGCGGCATGGCCCCCGGTGGACCCGAAGCCCCCCTCGGCCCGCGCCGAGCCGGGAAGCTCCGCGACCTCCTGGAAGCGGACCCTCTCGACCTGCTGGACGACCAGTTGGGCAATCCGGTCGAAGCGCTCGAACCGTACGGACTCGCGCGGGTCGAGATTCACCACGATCACCTTGATCTCCCCACGGTACCCGGCATCAACCGTCCCCGGGGCATTCACGAGGGCGACACCGCAGCGGGCGGCCAGACCGGACCGGGGGTGCACGAAGGCCGCGTACCCGTCCGGGAGGGCGATCGACACTCCCGTGGGCAGCACGATCCGCTCGCCCGGCCTCAGTTCGCAACTCCGCGTGGTCCGCAGATCGGCCCCGGCGTCACCGGGAAGCGCGTACGCCGGAAGCGGTACGTCGGGGTCGACGCGCCGGATCAGCACGTCCACGGGGGCACGCGGCCCCGGGGGGACGGAGCCCGCCGGGGGCTCGGGGTGCGGGGCGCTCACGGGTTCACCTCGAAGGCGCGGGCGCGCCGGACCTGGTCCGGGTCGCTCAGGGCGGCCTGGATCTCCTCCTCGCGGCCGTTGTCGACGAAGTGGTCGACCTTGACCTCGATGAACAGCGCGTCGGCGCGGACGGCCACGGGGCCGTCGGGGCCTGCGATGCGTCCGACCACGCTGGAGTAGATCTTCCGCCCGGCGACCGCGGTCACCTCGGCGGCCAGGTGCAGCGTCGTGCCGACCGGCACCGGCCGCACGAAGTCGGTCTCCAGCCGGCCCGTCACCGCGACCGTCCGCAGCAGCCAGTTCAGCGAGCCCAGCGTCTCGTCCAAGGCGGTGGCCAGCACACCGCCGTGCGCGAGGCCGGGGGCGCCCTGGTGGGCGGGTTGCACGGTGAACTCGGCGGTCAGGGTGACGCCTTCACCCGCCCGCGCCTCCAGGCGCAGCCCGTGCGGCTGGTCGTGGCCACAGGCGAAACACTGCTCGTAATGCGAACCGAGCAGTTCGCCGGGCGCGGGCGCATCGGGATGCCGCACCGGTGTCACGGCGTCGGCAGGGGGCTGAAGAGCCGCGGAACTACCACTCACAGCCGCAGACCTTACCCGTCCGCCCACCCCGTCACCCGCCCCACGTCCGGCCACGGCAGGGTGTCGGCGGCCGGCGCGTCGCCCTCGTCGGCGGGCCGGCGCGTCGCCCTCGTCGGCGGGCCGGCGCGTCGCCCTCGTCGGCGGGCCGGCGCGTCGCCCTCGTCGGCGGCGCGCGGCACCAGGTGGACGAGACCGACCGGGTACGGGTCGTCGAGGACGGGGCTGACGAAGCCGGGGGTGCCCCGGATCCCGGTTGGTCCCGGCGGCCGTCGCGGCCACCGCCTCGGCCGGGTGCCCTGGTTCGGGGTGTGGGTGCAGGGCGTGCCAAGCTGGGGGCATGGAGGACTCCGGCACCCCGTACGACGAACGCCTCACCGCCCCCCGGTCGTGGTGGCTGATCAGCTTTCTGGTCGGCGTCGCGCTGGCTCTGATCCTGCTCCCCTTCGGCACGCTGCCGATGCTGGGCGGGCTGGCCGGCGGCACGGCCGCCGCCGCGGTCGTGGCCAGCGCCTACGGCTCGCTGCGCATCCGTGTCGTGGGCGACCAGCTGATCGCGGGCGAGGCGAAGATCCCGGTCACGGCGCTCGGCACGATGGAGATCCTGGATCCGGAGGAGGCCCGCGCCTGGCGCACCTACAAGGCCGACACCCGCGCCTTCCTCCTGCTGCGCGCCTACATCCCGCAGGCGCTCCGCGTCGAGGTCACCGACCCGGCCGACCCCACCCCGTATCTGTATCTGTCGACCCGGGCCCCGGAGCAGCTGGCTGCGGCGATCGAGGCGGCCCGCAGCCGCGCGACGGCCTGATCGTCCCGGCCGTCCCGGCCCGGTGGGGCGCTGTGTCACCGCCCCGGTCGTCCCGGCCGCTCGACAGCCCGGTGGGGCGCTGCGTCAGCGCCCCGGTTCGCCGGTGAGGTCCCCCGGTGTCAGCGGTTGGGCGGGAGGCTCCAGTGGGGGCAGCTCGGGAAGTTGGTCCCAGGGAACCTGGACCTTGCGCAGATCGGCGCGGATCCGCGCGGCCAGCTTCTTGGCGTCCCGCCGGTTCATGACCGCCCCGACGGCGGCCCCGACCATGAACGGCATCAGGTTGGGCAGGTCCCGCAGCATCCGCTTCATGATCTGCTGGCGCAGTTCGCGCTTCATATGGCCCCCGAGGGCCGTGTTGATCGTCGACGGCCTCATCACGTCGATCCCGCGCTCCCCCGACCAGGAGGACAGATACGCGGTGCTGCGGGCCATCAGGCCGCCCGGTGGCCGTAGGCCGTAGACCTCGTGCAGTTCGGCGATCAGCTTCAGCTCGATCGCCGCAACCCCGGTGATCTCCGCGGCCAGTTCGGTCGGCATCGCGGGCGGCACCGGGAGCATCGCCGCCGCACCCACCCCGGCCCCGACGGTCGAGGTTCCGTGGGCCGCGCCCGCCACGAGCCTGTCCGCGATCTGCTCGGGCCCGAGGCCCGGGAACTGCCGGCGCAGCGTCGCGAGGTCCCGCACGGGGATCCGCGGGGCCATGTCGATGATCCGGTCGGCGAGGTACGCCAGGCCCGCCCTGGCGCGGCTGCCACCCTTGCGGGCGCCGTCCCGGGCCAGGTCCCGGGCCCTGCCACGGACGACCACGGCCCTTTCCCATGCTCTGCGCCGCGTTCGACCGGGGACCGCCTCCGTCGGTGCGACGGTCGCCGGCTGTTCCGTCGGCGCCGGGCGGTCGCCCCGGTCGACGGCCGGTTCGAGCGAGGCTCCCGCACCGGATGAGCCCCGCTCGACATCACGCGCGCCGTGTGAGCCGTCCCGCGGCCCATGGTCCGCTCCCCGCAGGGGGAAGCGGCGCTTCCGAGGAGGGGTCGAGCCAGTCACGGCCGACCCACCCTCAGTCGCAGTCGCGGCAGATGGGCTGACCGTTCTTCTCGCGGGCCAGCTGGCTGCGGTGGTGCACCAGGAAGCAGCTCATGCATGTGAACTCGTCCTGCTGCTTGGGCAGCACCCGGACCGCCAGTTCCTCGTTCGAAAGGTCGGCGCCGGGCAGCTCCAGGCCTTCCGCGGCCTCGAACTCGTCGACGTCGACCGCGGCGGTCGACTTGTCGTTCCGCCGGGCCTTCAGTTCTTCAAGACTGTCCGAGTCGACGTCGTCGTCGGTCTTGCGTGGAGTGTCGTAATCGGTTGCCATGTCGCTCTCCCCCTCTGGGTGTCTGCGGTGTCTCCAGCGCACGTAACGCGTGAGAGGCCGGACTTGTGCCCGACCCGAGGCGGAGATTTTGCCTCACATCAAGGTCTGTTACTCAATCGACACCCAACCGGACTCCTCAAGAGTGATCGGCTTGGATGGCGATGGGGACCGTACACGGTCCGGATGCCGCACCTCAAAGGCGTCTCACCGAGTACTTCCCGTGATCAAGACCCTTGAAAACCAGGACTTTTCCGGCTTTTCGCCTGGGTTTGCGATCACGGAGCGTAGATGGCCGGAAATCCGCCCATGTGATCGATCACACAGGAGAAGCCGCTTCGACCCACCCAGAAATTCCGCGCAAAGCGAACATCCCCGCGTGTGTCGGCCGGCTCGATCAAGATCGTCCGCGCTGCGGCCGAGATCCCCGTCGAGAGCGCGTCACATCGGCAGCGTAACCCGCATCACGAGCCCGCCCCCCTCACGCGGTTGTGCCGAGATGTGTCCGCCGTGCGCGCGCGTCACAGACCGGACTATGGACAGGCCGAGGCCGACCCCCTTGTCACTGCCCGTGCGCTCCGTACGGAGCCTCCTGAAGGGCTCGAAGAGGTTGTCGATCTCGTACGCCGGCACCACCGGGCCGGTGTTCGAGACGGACAGCACCGCCTGGCCGTGCCGGACGTCGGTGGTGACCTCGACCCAGCCGTCCTCGGCCACGTTGTACCGCACGGCGTTCTGCACCAGGTTCAGGGCGATCCGCTCCAGCAGGACGCCGTTGCCCTGGACCACCGCGGGCCCGCACTCGCCCGTGATCCGCACACCCTTGGCCTCCGCCTCCGCGTGCACCTGGTCGATGGCCTGGGAGGCGACCTCGGCAAGGTCCACGGGCTTGCGCTCGACGATCTGGTTGTCGCTGCGGGCGAGCAGCAGCAGTCCCTCCACGAGCTGCTCGCTGCGCTCGTTGGTGGCCAGCAGCGTCTTGCCCAGCTGTTGCAGCTCCACCGGCGCGTTCGGGTCGGACAACTGCACTTCCAGGAGCGTGCGGTTGATCGCCAGCGGGGTGCGCAGCTCGTGCGAGGCGTTCCCGACGAAGCGCTGCTGGGCCGTGAACGCCCGCTGCAATCGCTCCAGCATGTCGTCGAAGGTGTCGGCCAGCTCCTTCAGTTCGTCGTCCGGGCCGTCCAGTTCGATCCGCCGGGACAGGTCCGAGCCCGCCACCGCCCGCGCGGTACGGGTGATCCGGCCGAGCGGCGACAGCACACGGCCGGCCATCGCGTAACCGAACGCGAAGGCGATCACGGCGAGGCCCAGCAGGGCCAGCAGCGAGCGGCTGAGCAGATTGTCCAGGGCGACCTGGCGCTGGTGGTCGGCGCACTGGCTGATCGCCTGGTTGAAGTCGGTGGTGTTGATCGCCGGGCAGTTCTCGCTGGAGACCTTGAGCGACGAGAAGCTGACGATCTTGAACAGCGGCTGGTTGCCCGTGTTGATCGCCTGCGCGGCCAGCAGATAGATGATCGACAGCAGCAGGATGCCGGCGATCAGGAACATGCCGCCGTACAGCAGCGTCAGACGTATCCGGATGGTCGGGCGCAGCCAGGGGAACGGCGGCTGGGGCCGCGGGTCCCAGGTGGGCTTCGGGGGCGCCTGCGGGGGCGCGGGTGTCGTCGCCACGTTGCATCAGATCCGATAGCCGGAGCCGGGGACGGTCACGATGACGGGCGGCTCGCCCAGCTTGCGGCGCAGGGTCATGACCGTCACCCGCACGACGTTGGTGAACGGGTCCGTGTTCTCGTCCCATGCCTTCTCCAGAAGCTGCTCCGCGGAGACCACGGCACCCTCGCTGCGCATCAGCACCTCCAACACGGCGAACTCCTTCGGCGCGAGCTGGACCTCCTTGCCGTCCCGGAAGACCTCGCGGCGGTTCGGGTCGAGCTTGATCCCGGCCCGCTCCAGGACGGGCGGCAGGGGCACACTGGTGCGCCGGCCGAGGGCACGCACGCGTGCGATCAGCTCGCTGAACGCGAAGGGCTTGGGCAGATAGTCGTCGGCCCCGATCTCCAGTCCCTCGACGCGGTCGCTGACATCGCCGGACGCGGTGAGCATCAGCACGCGCGTGGGCATGCCCAGCTCGACGATCCTGCGGCAGACGTCGTCGCCGTGCACGAGCGGGAGGTCGCGGTCGAGGACGACCACGTCGTAGTCGTTGACGCCGATGCGCTCGAGGGCTGCCGCACCGTCGTACACGACGTCGACGGCCATGGCCTCCCGGCGCAGCCCGGTGGCCACCGCATCCGCGAGCAGTTGCTCGTCCTCGACGACGAGTACGCGCACGTCGTATGTCCTTCCTGTGTCCACTCGCGTAGCGCAACCGTGGGCGCACGGGTGGGAATCCTCGTGGGGTGTGACTCCATCCTGCCCTTTTCGGCCATAAGTCGGCTGTAAGACGGGTGCCCGGACCGGACGGAACGGGGCGCTGGAGCGGGAATGCCAGATTTTCTCCCGCGGTTGAGGTTTCCATGGCGGGGAGCGGGGGGAGGACCGCTTTACACCCCGCGATCACGCTCTGCATGTGCCGTACCACCATGTGGTACGTCGCGGTCCGCTTCCCGCAGAGCGGGCGTGGGTGTCCGGCACCGTCGCCGCCCAGCACGGGCTGCGCTGGGCACCTGCAAGAGACGTGATCGCCCCTTCCCAACGGCACACCCCCGTGCCACCGACCCACGACCCAGGACGAGGGGGCGCAGCATGGACGCATTCACCGCAGGACTTCTGCAGCGCATAAAGGCGACCGAGTCCGACCTGTCCCGGGCTCGCGACGAGGGCGACGACTTCCTCGTGGAGGTGGAGCAGGCCGAGCTCGACGACCTGCGCCGCCTCGCCGCCGAACACGGTGTGGAGGTCGGCGCGACCAGCGTCTGACAGCCCGTAGCGCAGCGACAGAACCCCGGCGAATCCAGCGCCGGGGTTCTGTCGTGTCTGGTCGCTCGCCTGCGGGGCGGCGCTCCTTCGGCTCCCTGCGGGCCGACGCGTGCGGACAGCCGGACCGGGACGGCCCGCGCCACCGGCCCGCGGCCGGGAACCTTGCCGCCGGCCGCGCGGGCACGGGCAGGGGTCTGTCCATCGGCCGCCGGGACCGGGCAGAGGCACCGCCGTCGGCAGGGCGGGCTCGGGAACAGGGCCTGGATCGGCCGGGGCCGCCGCCACCCCAGGGCTGGCGCAGCACGCGTTCCGTGGTACCGCCACGGCCGACGAGACCGCCTCCCGCGAACCGGGGCACCAGCTCGGTCAGGGCCGCGTCACCGTGCACCGCGACCAGCAGCAGCCTGTCCTCGGTCGGCAGGCCCGTGGCTACGAGGGGGTCACCGCCACAGACATCCACCGCGTCCAAAGGCCCCGGGTGCAAGCCCTGCCGTTGGCCGGGGAGCCTGGGTGGTGGGTCCTGGGGCCGCCCCGCCCGGCGGGTGGTGTGGTGCTCAGTCGTGCCAGGCTCCGAAGTCTTCCAGGAGGCGCTGGAGGGGCTCGAAGACGCCGGGGGTGGCCGCGACCGTCAGATCGCTGGAGGGACGTTCTCCGAGGCGTCCACCGGTCAGGGCGCCCGCCTCCCGGGCGATCAGGTCGCCCGCGGCTACGTCCCAGGCGTTCAGTCCGCGCTCGTAGTAGCCGTCGAGACGGCCCGCGGCCAGGTCGCACAGGTCGACGGCGGCCGAGCCGCCGCGCCGGATGTCGCGCAGCAGCGGGATCAGCCGGGCGGCCACCTCGGCCTGGTGGGTGCGGACCTCCGTCACGTAGTTGAAGCCGGTCGACACCAGGGCCTGCTCCAGGGGCGCGGAGGTGCGGCAGGACAGCGCGCGCTCGCCCTCCCAGGCGCCGGTCGCCCAGGCACCGCCGCCGCGCACCGCGTGGTACGTCTCACCGCGCATCGGGGCGGCCACCACGGCGACGACGGTCTCGCCGTCCTGCTCGGCCGCGATGGACACGGACCAGGTCGGCAGCCCGTACAGGTAGTTGACCGTGCCGTCGAGCGGGTCGATCACCCAGCGGATGCCGCTCGTGCCCCCGCTGGAGGCGCCCTCCTCGCCCAGGAAGCCGTCGTCCGGGCGGTGGTCGGCGATCAGGCCGGTGATCAGCTTCTCGGCCGCTATGTCCATCTCGGTGACGACATCAATCGGGCTGGACTTGGTCCGCGCCACCGCGAGGTCGGCCGGGCGGCCGTCCCGCAGCAGCTCGCCGGCGCGGCGGGCGGCCTCGCGGGCGAGTGCGAGCAGGTCCGGGTACTGCGGGTGCAGGGTCTCGGTCACGGGGCTCCTCATGCGTAGGGGCTGTCGGCGCCCGCGGCGGCCGGCTTGGGCGCGCGGGCCGGGCAGCAGCCGACCGGGCAGACGTCATGGCTCGCGCCGAGCGCGCCCAGGGCGCACGGAGTGATGGCCCGCCCGCTCTCCGTGGCGGCGCGCTCCAGGACCAGCTCGCGGATCGCGGCGGCGAACCGCGGGTCGGCGCCGACCGTGGCCGACCGGCGCACCGGCAGGCCCAGCTCCTCCGCCTTGGCCTTCGCCTCCGTGTCGAGGTCGTAGAGGACTTCCATGTGGTCGGAGACGAAGCCGATGGGGGCCATGACGACGGCGGGGACCCCGGCGGCGTGCCGCTCCTCCAGGTGGTCGCAGATGTCGGGCTCCAGCCATGGGATGTGCGGGGCGCCGGAGCGGGACTGGTAGACGAGCCGCCACGGGTGGTCGACGCCGGTGCGCGCGCGGACGGCGTCGGCGATCAGCTGGGCCACGTCCAGGTGCTGCTCGACGTAGGCGCCGCCCTCGCCGTGGGCCTCCTCGGGGCCCGAGGTGTCGGCGGCGGAGGTGGGGACGGAGTGGGTGGTGAAGGCGATGTGGGCGCCGTCGCGGACGCCCTCGGGGAGGTCGGCGAGGGCGTCCAGCACGCCGTCGATCATGGGTTCGACGAAGCCGGGGTGGTTGAAGTAGTGCCGCAGCTTGTCGATCCTCGGCAGGTCGAGGCCGTCCGCCTTCAGGGCGGCCAGCGCGTCGGCCAGGTTCTCGCGGTACTGCCTGCAGCCCGAGTAGGAGGCGTAGGCGCTGGTGGCGAGGACCAGGACGCGGCGGTGCCCGTCGGCGACCAGTTCGCGCAGGGTGTCCGTCAGGTACGGCGCCCAGTTGCGGTTGCCCCAGTAGACCGGCAGGTCCAGGCCGTGCTCGGTGAAGTCCTCGCGCAGGGCGGCGAGCAGGGCGCGGTTCTGGTCGTTGATGGGGCTGACCCCGCCGAACAGGAAGTAGTGTCGGCCGACTTCCTTGAGGCGTTCCTTGGGGATGCCGCGGCCCCGTGTCACGTTCTCCAGGAACGGGACCACGTCGTCCGGCCCTTCGGGGCCGCCGAAGGAGAGCAGGAGCAGGGCGTCGTAGGGGCTGGCATCGAGCGCGTCTGGCATGCCTCGATCCTGCCACCCGGCACTGACGGCCGGGAAACAGCGGGGTGACGAGTGCGGTTCCGGGCGGATTTCCCGCGACTTTGCCAGTGCATCAGGGTGACCTAACTCGTAAGCTGTATCAGTTGTCTTCACGCCTTACCGAGCCGACGCGTGTCCCGTACCCGCCGTCGGCCGGGCCGCCCGCCGCACCGTATTCGGAGACCCCTGTGCCCAGCCCCTACCGCGCTCTGTTCGCTGCGCCCGGCACCAGGGCGTTCTCCGCCGCGGGTTTCCTCGGCCGGATGCCGCTGTCGATGATGGGCATCGGCGTGGTCACGATGGTCTCCCAGCTGACCGGGCGGTACGGGCTCGCGGGTGCGCTGTCGGCCACCATCGCGCTGTCGGCCGCGGCGATCGGTCCGCAGATCTCCCGGCTGGTCGACCAGTACGGGCAGCGCAGGGTGCTGCGCCCCGCGACCCTGGTCGCGCTCGTCGCGTCCGCCGGGCTGCTGTGCGCCGCGTACTTCTCGTGGCCGGACTGGGTGTTGTTCGTGTGCGCCGCCGGGATCGGCTCGGTGCCCAGCCTGGGCGCGATGATCCGGGCCCGGTGGGCGGCCCTGTACCGGGGCACCCCGCAACTGCACACCGCCTACTCGTTCGAGTCGGTGATCGACGAGGCCTGCTTCATCTTCGGGCCGATCATCTCCATCGGCCTGTCCACCGCCTGGTTTCCCGAGGCGGGACCGCTGCTGGCCTCCTGCTTCCTGGCCGCGGGCGTCTTCTGGCTGACCGCCCAGCGCGCCACCGAGCCCGAGCCGCACCCGCGCGGGCACCACGGCGGCGGCAGCGCGCTGCGCGCACCCGGCCTCCAGGTGCTGGTGGCCACGTTCGTCGCCACGGGAGCGATCTTCGGGGCGGTCGACGTGGTCACGGTCGCCTTCGCCGACGAGCGCGGCCACAAGGCCGCCGCGAGCGTCGTCCTGGCGCTGTACGCGGCGGGCTCCTGCGTGGCCGGGGTGGTGTTCGGGCTGCTGCGCTTCTCCGGGGCCGCGGAACGCCGGTGGCTGCTGGGCGTATGCGCGATGGCCGTGAGTATGATCCCCCTCCTACTGGTCGGAAACCTGTCGCTTCTGGCCGTGGCGCTGTTCGTTGCGGGCCTGTCCATCGCGCCGACGATGATCACGACGATGTCCCTCATCGAAGAGCACGTACCTCGCGCGAAGCTCACCGAGGGCATGACCTGGGTGAGCACCGGCCTCGCGGTCGGGGTCGCGCTCGGCTCCTCCGTGGCCGGCTGGGTGATCGACACGGCCGGTGCGCGCGCCGGGTACGGGGTTCCGGCCGTGTCCGGGGCCGTCGCGGTCGTGGTCGGTTTCCTCGGGTACCGCCGGCTCAGCAGGCCGGCCACGGGTCGCGGAGGCGTCGTTGAGCAGCACAGCGAGCGGAAAGAACGGCACGTGGCGTAACTGGGGAGGCAATGTCGTCGCCCGCCCCGCGCGGGAGGTGATGCCGGCCTCGGTGGAGGAGCTGGCGTCGGCCGTGCGGCAGGCCGCCGAGGACGGCCTGCGGGTCAAGGCGGTCGGCACCGGGCACTCCTTCACCGCCGTCGCCGCCACCGACGGTGTGTTGATCCGCCCTCAACTGTTGACCGGCATCCGCAGGATCGACCGGGACGCCATGACCGTCACCGTTGAGGCGGGCACCCCGCTCAAGAGGCTCAACATGGCCCTCGCGCGCGAGGGGCTGTCGCTCACCAACATGGGCGACATCATGGAGCAGACCGTCTCCGGGGCCACCAGCACCGGCACCCACGGCACCGGCCGGGACTCGGCCTCCATAGCCGCCCAGATCAAGGGACTTGAGCTGGTCACGGCGGACGGCTCGGTGCTCTCCTGCTCCGAGAAGGAGAACCCGGAGGTATTCGCGGCCGCCCGGATCGGTCTGGGCGCCCTCGGCGTCGTCACCGCGATCACCTTCGCCGTGGAGCCGGTCTTCCTGCTGACGGCCCGCGAGGAGCCGATGCCGCTCGACCGGGTGCTGGCCGAATTCGATCAACTCTGGGCGGAGAACGAGCACTTCGAGTTCTACTGGTTTCCGCACACCGGCAACACCAACACCAAGCGCAACAACCGCAGCGCGGGCCCGGAGCGGCCGGTGGGGCAGGTGGCGGGCTGGTTCGAGGACGAGTTCCTCTCCAACGGGGTGTTCCAGGTGGCCCAGTGGGTCGGCCGGGCAGCGCCCGCGACCGTCCCGGCCATCGCCCGGATCTCCAGCAGGGCGCTGTCCTCGCGCGTCTACACGGACATTCCCTACAAGGTCTTCACCTCCCCGCGCCGGGTGCGGTTCGTGGAGATGGAGTACGCCGTTCCGCGGGCGGCCCTGGTGGACACGCTGCGCGAACTGAAGTCGACGGTCGACCGCTCCGGCCTCCGGATCAGCTTCCCGGTCGAGGTGCGCACGGCCCCGGCCGACGACATCACCCTGTCCACCGCCTCGGGCCGGGACAGCGCGTACATCGCAGTCCACATGTTCCGGGGCACGCCGTACCAGGCGTACTTCACCGCCGCCGAGCGGATCTTCACCGCGCACGGGGGCCGCCCGCACTGGGGCAAGGTGCACACCCGGGACGCCGCCTACTTCGCCGACGCCTACCCGCGCTTCGGTGAGTTCACGGCGTTGCGGAACCGACTGGATCCGGAACGGCGGTTCCAGAACGACTACTTGCGGAGGGTGCTGGGGTCGTAGCGGAGCCGCTGGGCGTGGGGGTGATCACCGGCGTCGAGTCCGTACGGCCGTCCTGTCGCCCCTGCGGGGAGCCGCTCGGTGTGGGCGTCGGGCCGCCGCTCGGTTCGCCGTCGCTCCCCGTCGAACCGCCGGTGCCCGCCGGGTGGGTGGCCGAGCGGGACGAGGGCGAGGCGGGCATCGCCGGGGACGAGGGTGAGGAGTCGCCGCGGGACTTCGAGGAGGTCGAGCCGCGGACCGCGTCGCTGATCGTCGTGCCCGTGCCGCCGCCGAAGCTGTTGCCGGAGACCAGTTCGTACGTCGTGATGCCGGCCAGGGCGAGTCCGAACACGAGGGCGGCGGCGAGCACCGGGCGCCGCCCGCCGCGGATCCGCGCGCGGTAGACCGTGCCCTCGGTGAACTCGCCGGGCGCCGGCGGTGCTTGGTCCTCGGGCTTGGCGGCGACCGCCGCGCCGCGGATCTGTTCGCCGGTCCGCGAGAAGAAGTGCTGGAAGAGGCTGCCGCCGCAGGTGGCCACGACGCTGACGACGCCGGCCCCGAGGATGGTGCCGTAGACGCCGAAGTAGGAGGCGAGTTTGGCGGCCACGACCGCGGCCACGGCGCTGCCCGCGACCTGCGGGACGCTCAGGTCGATGCGCCTGCGCCGCGGTTCTGCGCCCCCGTCCCGCCCGCTCGACTCACCGCCCATATCGGGCATTTCGCGCATCCCGGACCCTTCCTGCCTTTCGCGTACGTGATCGACCGACTGCACGAGAAGGTGACGTACGGGCGAAACCGATAGTTCCGTTTCTGTGGATTGCGTGAAGTTCGCCACGGTCACGCCCATGAAATCCGGGTTGCGGACGACCGACTCCCCCTCCTTGCCGGAAGTTGGACGGCGCGCCAATCCACGCACGTGGCCCAAATGGAGTACTGTTGCGAGCCCTGGGCCGGCCTCCCGCCAGGGTGTCCGGGGCCTTGCTGGACCGCCGGGAGGGGGCTAGTTGCACAGGGTGACGGAGTTGGTCACTTAGCGTTGCGAATAGGTAACCGTGCCATAACGGCGATCCAGGGTCTGCGCCCGACACGCCGGGCAACTCGGCAAGGTTGTGGCAGGCTGCACCCGGGCAGGCCACACTCGACTAGCGGAAGCAGCGACGCAGGTGACGTCGGCAGGCACCACCCGGGAGGTTCCCATGCCCGAACTGCGTGTCGTGGCCGTCTCCAATGACGGCACACGGCTGGTGCTCAAGGCTGCCGACTCCACGGAGTACACGCTTCCGATCGACGAACGGCTGCGCGCCGCCGTGCGCGGCGACCGTCCGCGCCTCGGCCAGATCGAGATCGAGGTGGAGAGCCATCTCCGCCCCCGCGACATCCAGGCGCGGATACGGGCAGGCGCGACCGCGGAAGAGGTCGCGCAGCTCGCCGGCATCCCCGTCGACCGCGTACGCCGGTTCGAGGGTCCCGTGCTCGCGGAGCGCGCCTTCATGGCGGAGCGGGCCCGCAAGACCCCGGTCCGCCGCCCCGGCGAGAACTCCGGCCCGCTGCTCGGCGAGGCCGTCCAGGAGCGGCTGCTGCTGCGCGGCGCCGAGAAGGACACCGTGCAGTGGGACTCGTGGCGCCGCGACGACGGCACCTGGGAGGTGCTGCTGGTCTACCGGGTGGCGAGCGAGCCGCACTCGGCGAGCTGGACGTACGACCCGCCGCGACGGCTCGTCCAGGCCGTCGACGACGAGGCGCGCTCGCTGATCGGCGAGTCCGACGATCTCGCCGTACCGGAGCCGAGCTTTCCGTTCGTGCCGCGCATCGCCCGCCTGCCGCGCGACCGCCCGCTGGACCGCACCCTCGACCGGGAGCGGCCGAGCCTGCCGGCCCAGACGTCCGAGCCCGTCGAGGAGAGCGCGGGCGAGCGCGACTCGCTGACCAGCCTGCTGGAGGCGGTGCCGAGCTTCCGGGGCGACATGGTGGTGCCGGAGCGCCCCGCGGAGCCCGAGGAGGAGCCCGTCGCCGAACCCGCCGCGGAGGAGCCTCCCGCCCCGGCGGCCTCGGCCGGTTCCGCCTACGCGGACGTCCTCATGCCGCGCTCGGTCGGCAGCCACCGCGACCGTCTCGTCGGGGCCACCGACCGCCAGGCCGAGGCCGACGGCGTCCGCCCGGGCCGCCGGGCGGCGGTCCCCAGCTGGGACGAGATCGTCTTCGGCACGCGCCGCAAGAAGCAGGAGTAACAGGGTCGTACGCCCCATGAGGAGGGGGCCCGGACTTCCGGGCCCTCTCCTTGGGCTGTCGGGCCCCCTCGGGTCCCTGGGCTGTCGGGCTTCTTCAGGTCGTCACTGCGGGTCGGGCCCCACGGCGACCGGACGGGACGGATCCGCGGACCACTCGGACCACGAACCCACGTACAGCGCCGCCGGGATGCCCGCGACCGCGAGGGCCAGCACCTGGTGGGCCGCCGAGACACCGGAGCCGCAGTACACGCCGACCCGCGTCCCGTCCAGGGCGCCGAGGGAGGCGAACCGGGCCTTCAGCTCGTCCGCGGACAGGAACCGCCCGTCCGGGTCCACGTTCTCGTTCGTCGGCGCCGACACAGCACCCGGGATATGGCCGCCGACCGGGTCGATCGGCTCCACGTCACCCCGGTACCGCTCCCCCGCCCGGGCGTCGAACAGCACCCCGGAGCGGGCCAGCGCGGCGGCCCCGGCCGCGTCGAGCAGTCCCGTCTCCCGCGGCACCGGCCGGAAGTCGCCCTCGGCCGGCTCGGGGGTCTCGGCCGACAGCGGGCCCTGCCAGGCGGCAAGTCCGCCGTCCAGGACTCTCACGTCCGGGTGGCCCGTCCAGCGCAGCAGCCACCAGGCGCGGGCCGCCGCCCAGCCCAGGCCGCCGTCGTACACGACGACCGGCCGGCCCGCCGACACGCCGGCCCGGCGCATCGCGGCGCCGAACTCGGCCAGGTCGGGCAGCGGATGCCGGCCGCGCTCCCCGGGCGGCGAAGCCAGTTCCCGGTCGAGGTCGACGAAGACCGCGCCGGGGATGTGCCCGGCCGCGTACTCGGCCCGGCCGTCAAAGGCCGGTGCCCCGCTCGCCGCCGGCACGCTCAGCTGCCAGCGGACGTCGAGCAGTACGGGTGGGGCGTCCGTGGTCAGGTCGTGCGCCAGTCGGGATGCGGTGATGATGGCTTCCATGGCCCCATCCATACGCCAGGGGTGGCCGCGTCGTCCAGGTCCGGCTACTCTGCTCCGCCGGACAGGCTCGGTCACGTGGCGTACGGGACCAGGCACATGCTGTGCGGCGGTGGGGCGCCCCGCGGTCGTCGGGAATCGGGTGGGGCGCGGCGGACCCGGCGAACTCTCGGCGGTGCGCCGCCGGACGGCGCCGTGGCCGCGTGTGTGCCGCCCCTCGGGTGCGAGCGGCGGCACGGAGCGTGCGCGCCGCCGCGGCGCACCGGTTCCGCGGAGCGGAAGCGACACGGCCACCGCGAGGGGCCGGGGAGAGGGTGACGATGACCGAGTCACGGGGATCGGCCGGTCCCAACGGCGGTATGCGCCGGCGCACGCCCGGCACGCCCTGCTGGGTGAGTCTCATGGTGCGCACGCTGGCGGCGACGCAGGAGTTCTACGGGGCGCTGTTCGGCTGGGAGTTCCGGTCCGGTCCGCAGCATCTCGGTCCCTATGTGCGGGCCCTGCTCGACGGGCGGGAGGTGGCCGGGATCGGTCAGCTGCCGCCGGGGCGGCCGCTGCCCGTCGCCTGGACCCCCTACCTCGCCTCGGACGACGCGGACCGCACTGCCGAAACGGTACGGCTGTGCGGCGGCACGGTGGGAGTCGGCCCGCTGGACGCGGCCGACGCCGGGCGGATGGCGATCGCCTCGGACCCGTCGGGGGCCGTGTTCGGGATCTGGCAGGGCGGCGCCCACCTCGGTGCGGCCGTCACCGGGGTGCCCGGCACCCCGGCCTGGAACGAACTCGTCACCTTCGAGACCGCGAGCGTCGTCAAGTTCTACACGACGGTGTTCGGTTACGGGCAGGAGCCGGTCGTCTCCGCCGACTTCGACTACGTCACCCTGCGCCTCGACGGCCGTCCGGTGGCCGGTGTGCACGGCGTTGGGCACGGGCTGCCGCGGGACCGCGGCCCGCACTGGCGGACGTACTTCGAGGTGGCCGACACGGACGCGACACTGCACCGAATCGTCGAACTCGGCGGCCGGGTGCGCGAGCCGGCCCACGACAGCGACCGCGGGCGGGTGGCCGCCGTGGCGGACCCCGAAGGGGCCAGGTTCTGGGTGATCCAGAGCCCCCACTGACCTGCGAACCCCAGGCGCCGCCCGTCCGACGGGGTCAGCCCGCTGATGTGCGACTCGGGTACTCGGCAACGGTGGTCCCGCCGACCGGCCCCAGATGCGGGGTGTGGTCATCTGGCACTCCCGGCGAAGCGCGGCCCGGGCGGCGAGGTGGCCGCATATGACGCCCGGCTCCGGCGGCGTCGAGGCACAGGCACACACCGGGCAGCGGCGTCCGTACGGATTCCAGGCGGGCACCGGTCGAACACGGCCCGGGTGAGGGTCGAACACGGCCCGGGTGAGCGTGACCGCTCCCGTACCGATGTCGGCGCCGGGACGGCTGGGGGTCGCTCCTCGATGGGTCCGACAGGCCCGGTGCACCGGTCGGCTGGGGCGTCGTTCGCCCCGTCCGTATGCCACAGCTCTGGCTGACCGGCGGATGTGACCGGGACGGCGCCCATGACAGTGCCGTCGCCGGCCGACTCCCCTGTGCCCGGCCCACGGCGGCCTGTGTATCGGCATCGCCGCCGACGACACCGCCGAGGGGGGCCGAAGCGACCGAAGAACGTGGGCTGACCCAACGGGTGTGGATCCGGGTGTCCGCCCCGGGTCTTGATCAGGCCGAGGTCACGGGCAGGACATCGGGGGACAGCGCTCCGGCGCGGGTGGTCGCCGCGGTCATGCGGCGGAGGTGATGGCGGCGGCACAGGACCTCGTACCCGATCTCCGTCTCGGCACGGTTCACATCGCCGACGACCACCTGCGCGCCCTCGACCACCATCTCGCCGCCCACCGTGCGCGCGTTGTGCGTCGCCCTGGCTCCGCACCAGCACAGCGCCTCGACCTGGAGCGTCTCGATCCGGTCGGCCAGCTCGATCAGCCGCTGCGAACCCGGGAACAGCTTGGTACGGAAGTCCGTGGTGATCCCGAACGCGAAGACATCGAGCCCGAGATCGTCCACGACCCGCGCCAGTTGATCGATCTGTTCCGGCGCCAGGAACTGTGCCTCGTCCACGATCACGTAATCGGCCTTGCCGCCCCGGGACAACTGGTCGACGAGGTAGGCGTACATGTCCATGCCCTCGGCCGCCTCGACAGCCTCCGTCACCAGCCCCAGCCGCGAGGACAGCTTCCCCTCACCGGCCCGGTCGTCACGCGTGAAGATGACGCCCTTGAGCCCCCGAGCCGAACGATTGTGTCCGATCTGGAGCGCCAAAGTGCTTTTGCCGCAATCCATAGTCCCGGAGAAGAACACCAGCTCGGGCATGGGGAGTCGAGGACCTTTCGAGGAGGGCGGCACAGGACGATGCTGAACGGTGCTGAAGGGTACTGAAGGATGCTGAAGCGTGCTGAACGGTGCGGTGGACGACGGCGTGCGCAAAGGGGGCGGTCGGGGCGTCAGGAGCGTACTTCGAGCAGCGGGACCAACTGCTCGGCAGGGGTCATCGAACCGTGGTTGCCGACCATCGCCGACTCCTTCGGCTCCCGCTCGGAGGCGATGATCAGCACGTCGTCGTGCGCCGCCGCCAGCACATCGCCCAGGCGCGCGTACACCCGGTCGTCGCACGCGCCGGGCGGCCCGAACCAGCCCGCGGCGATCGCCTCGTCCCGCGAGGCCACCCAGAACCGCTCCCCCAGCACCTCGCGCCAGCACGTCAGGACGTCGTCCTCGGCGCCCGGCAGCGCGTAGACGTGCCGCGCGCGCCCCTCGCCGCCCAGCAGAGCGACGCCGGCCCGCAGCTCCCAGTCCTCGTCGAAGTCGATGCGGTGATCTTCGTCGAAGGGCACGTCGATCATGCCGTGGTCGGCGGTGACGTAGAGCGCGCTGCGCGGCGGCAGTTGCTCGGCGAGGCGCTGCGCGAGCCGGTCGACGTACATGAGCTGGCCGCGCCAGGTGTCGGAGGCGACGCCGTAGCGGTGCCCCGCACCGTCCAGTTCGGCGTAGTACGTGTACACCAGGGCCCGGTCGGCGGCGGCCAGTTGCTGGGCCGCGAGGTCCATGCGGTCCTCGCCGCTGAGCCGCCCGTAGAACGTGCCGCCGCTGAGCGCGACCTTGGTCAGCGGGGTGCTCTCGAAGGCCGGGGAGGAGACCTGGGCGGCGTGCACGCCCGCGTCCTGGGCGAGCTGGAAGACAGTGGGGTACGGCTGCCAGTCGGTCGGCGGGGTCCACGGCTGCCAGCGCAGCTGGTTCATCAGCTCGCCGGTGGCCGGATTGCGCACGGTGTAGCCGGGCAGGCCGTGCGCGCCCGGCGGCAGACCGGTGCCGACGGAGGCGAGGGAGGTCGCGGTGGTCGCCGGGTAGCCGCTGGTGATCGGGCGGCCGGTGCCGCCGCGCGAGCTGCCGAGCAGCGAGGTCAGGAAGGGCGCCTCGGCTGGATGGGCGGCCAGCTGCTCCCAGCCGAGTCCGTCGATCAGGAAGACACAGGTGCGGTCGGCGGCGGTCAGTTCCGGGATCGCCGCGGTCATGCCCGGTACGCCCATCCCGGCGGCCAGGGTGGGCAGCAGGTCGGCGAGCGAGCCGCTGCCGTACTGGGGCGGCGGCGCGGTGTCGAGGGCGAGCGGTTCCGGGTGCGGGTCCCAGGCTGCGGTCTGCACCATCAGCGCGTGACGTCCGCGGTCGCCTCGGAGATGGCCTGGGCGAAGGCGAGCGCCTGGCGCACCGTCTCCGGGCCGTCCCCGGCCTCGCTGACGCGCAGGCTGAGGTCGTCCGCCGTCGAACTGCCCGTATAGCCGTGGTCGGCCTCGCAGTTCGGGTCGCCGCAGGCGGCGGGCTCCAGGTCGATGCGGGAGACGGCGCCCCAGCCGATGGTCAGCACGACCTCGCGGGGCGGCGTGCCCGGCGTGTACTGCTCCGGGTTGGCAACGACACGGCTGACCACCACGGACGAGATCCGGCCGAGCTTCACGGACTCCGTGGACGTGGTGGCGTACGGCGTCGGGGAGGTGCTGTCGGCGGCCTGCTCGTCGGTGTGGCTGACGATGAAGCGGGTGCCGGTGAGGACCAGCACGGTCACATGCCGGCGGACCTCGTTCTGGTCGAACGTCGTCTCCTGGTGGACCAGGTACGACCGCATGGGCTCGCCGCCCACGGCGGCCTCCACCGCCTCGGCCACGAGGGCCGGGTAGTAGCCGCTGCGCTCGATCGCCGCACGCAGCCCCTGGGTCGTCGTACTGGTCTTGGCCATGGCGTCCATCCTAGTCCGTGGACCCACAGGCTCCGCCCCGGTCGCCGGCACCGCCCCGACGGCCGACTACGACCACGGAAGGACCGGCCCAGCAAGCCGGCCCCTAACACGGGAAAGCCGGTCCGCCGGGGCGGCTAGGAGCGCGCAAGGACCGAACCGCCAGGGCGGCTCCGGACGCGAGGGCCTAACCGGCGAGGCGGGCCGGGGCGGGCACAGGAGAGCCCAACCGGCAGGGCGGCTCCGAGCGCGAGGGCCGAACCGGCACGGCAGCTCCGGACGCGAGGGCCTGACCGGCGAGGCGTCCCCGACAAGAAACCCGGTCCGCCAGAGCGGCTCCGGACGCGAGGGCCGAACCGGCAGGGCGGGCCGGGCACACGAGGGCCGAACCGGCGCGGCGGCCCGACGAGAAAGCCGGTCCGCCGTGCCGGGGCCGGCACGCGAAGGGCCGAATCGGCGGGCCGGGATCGGGTGGGTCGGGGCGCGGGGTCGGCGTGCGGGTGCGGGGGCGCATCAGTAGGCGGGGAGTGTCCGGGGGCCGAGGTCGTCGCGGGCCGGCGGGGGCGCGAGCCCCACCGTGGCGTCGAGGACGCTCACCCCGTGCGGGGCGACGACCACCGGCTCCAGGGTGACCGCCACCACCTCGGGGTGGTCGTCGACCAGCCGGGAGACGCGCAGCAGCAGCTCCTCGAGCGCGGGCGTGTCGACCGGCGCGGAGCCGCGCCAGCCGAACAGCAGCGGTGCGGTCCGGATGGCGCGTACCAGCGAGGTCGCGTCCCGGTCGGTCACCGGGATCAGCCGGTGCGCCGTGTCGCCGAGCAGCTGCGAGGCGGCCCCGGCCAGTCCGAAGGAGAGCACGGCCCCGGCCGCCGGGTCGATCACGGCCCGTACGACGGTGTCGACGCCCCGGGGTGCCATCGCCTGCACCACCGGGCGCAGTTCGGCGGGCTTCCCGAACAGCTCGGTCAACTCGGTGTAGGCGCGGCGCAGTTGCTCCTCGTCGGCCAGGTCGAGGCGTACCCCGCCCAGGTCGGCGCGGTGCCGCAGATGCGGCGCGGTCGCCTTGAGGACGACCGGGTAGCCGAGGGAGCGGGCGGCCTCGGCGGCGGCGTCGGGGGTGGGGGCGGCGAGCGCGCGGCGCACATGAATGCCGTACCGTCCGAGCAGTTCGCAGGTCTGCTCCTTGCCGAGGGTGAGGCCCTGTCCGAGGGTGAGCAGGCCGTCGATCAGCTCGGCGGCCCCCTTCTCGTCGATGTCCTCGTACTCGGGCACTTTCCCGGGCTCGGCCGCCTCGCGCCGCCACTGCGCGTACTTGACGGCTTCGGCCAGCGCCCGCACGGCGCGTTCGGCCGCGGGGTAGGCGGGAATCAGGCGGGAGCCCTCGCGCGGCCCTTCGGGCGCGGTGCTCTCCCGGTCCCGCGGCGCGGCGGGCGGCTCCTGGTCCGGGGCCGGCGGGGCGGTCCGGGCGTCGTCCGCGGGGGCGTACGGCCCGGACTGCGGTGCCGTGCCGGCCGCCGCCGACAACGCCTCGGCGATCCCGCCGAGTTCGACGTGCACGACGAGCACGGGCTTCGCGGGCGCCGCCGCGGCGGCGGACCGCAGGGCCTCGGCCAGCTCCGCGTCCCCGGGCGGGCCCTCCCCGATCGCCGGGATGGCCGTGACGACGACCGCGTCGCAGGTGTCGTCCGCGAGCGCCCGGGACAGCGCCCGGTGGAAGTCCTGAGCCGTGGCCCCGGTCGTCAGGTCCAGCGGCCGCTCCGGGCGCAGTCCCTCGGCCAGGCACCGGTCGTAGGTGAGCAGCCCCAGCGACTCGGAGTTCCCGAGGATCGCCACCCGGGGTCCGGCGGGCAGCGGCTGGCGCGCGAGGAGGAGTCCCGTGTCGACCAGTTCGGTGATCGTGTCGACCCGGACGACTCCCGCCTGCCGCAGCAGCGCGGAGACGGTCGCGCGCGGCAGCCGGGTGGCCCGGACCGCGTGGCCCTGTGGCGCGGTTCCGGCCCCCTGGACCACGACCAGCGGCTTGGCCGCGGCCGTGCGGCGCGCCAGCCGGGTGAACTTGCGCGGGTTGCCGATGGTCTCCAGGTACATGAGGACGACGTCGGTGTCGGGGTCGTCGTACCAGTACTGCATGAGGTCGTTGCCGGAGACGTCCGCCCGGTTGCCTGACGACACGAAGGTGGACACGCCGGTGACGCCGGTGACGCCTCCGCCGCGCCGGTGCAGCCGGGACAGCAGGGCGATGCCGATGGCCCCGGACTGGGCGAACAGGCCGATCCGTCCGGGGCGCGGCAGCTCGGGCGCGAGCGAGGCGTTGAGCCGCACCTCGGGAGAGGTGTTGATGACTCCGAAGGCGTTCGGCCCGACGAGCCGCATGCCGTACGTGCGCGCGTGCCGGACGAGGGCGCGCTGCCGCTCGCGGCCCTCGGGCCCGCTCTCCGCGTATCCGGCGGAGAGCACCACGAGGCCCTGCACGCCGTGTTCGCCGCAGTCGGTGACCGCCTCGGTGACCTGTTCGGCCGGGACGGCGACGACCGCGAGGTCCACGGGGCCCGCGATGTCGCCGACCGAGCGGTACGCGGGTACGCCGTCGACCTGCTTCAGCTCCTCGGGGAAGGCCGTGTTGACGGCGTACAGGCCGCCGGTGAATCCGGCGTCCCGGATGTTGCCGAGGACGCCGCGGCCGACGCCGCGGGGCGTGCGGCCCACGCCGAGGACCGCGACGGAGCGGGGTGCGAGCAGCCGGCGCACCGACCGTGCCTCGGCGCGCTGCTCCCGCGCGCGCTGCACGGCGAGCGAGCGGTCGGTGGGTTCCAGGTCCAACTCCAGGCGTACGACGCCGTATTCGAAGCTGCGCTTCTGGGTGTAGCCGGCGTCCGTGAACACCTTGATCATCTTGGTGTTGGCGGGCAGCACCTCGGCGGCGAAGCGACGGATGCCGCGCTCGCGGGCGACGGCGGCGATGTGCTCCAGGAGGGCGGAGGCGACGCCGCGCCCCTGGTGCGCGTCCTGCACCAGGAAGGCGACCTCGGCCTCGTCCGCGGGGCCGGGGGCGGGCGTGCCGTCGGCGCCGATGCGGTCGTAGCGCACGGTGGCGATGAACTCGCCGCCTATGGTGGCCGCGAGTCCCACCCGGTCCACGAAGTCGTGGTGCGTGAAGCGGTGAACGTCCTTGGCGGACAGGCGGGGGTACGGCGCGAAGAAGCGGTAGTACTTCGACTCGTTGGAGACCTGCTCGTAGAAGCTGACCAGGCGGTCGGCGTCATCGACGGTGATGGGCCGGATGCGCGCGGTGCCGCCGTCGCGCAGTACCACGTCCGCCTCCCAGTGGGCGGGGTACTCGTGCCGGTCGTGTTGATCCGCCGGGGTGTGCATGGGCCCCAGAGTACGGCTCGCCAATGACAACGCCGCAAGGCAGTCTGTGGGGGACGGAGTCGGGCCGAGGCCGCGGTCCGACGACACGCCGGAGCGGGTGACAGGCCCGCTCCGGGTTCGCTTCACCGTATGGAAAACTGGTCTAGACAACCTGAACCCGAAGGGCAGCAACACATGGCTGAGCGCCGCGTCAACGTCGGCTGGGCCGAGGGCCTCCACGCCCGTCCCGCCTCCATCTTCGTCCGAGCCGCCACGGCCGCAGGCGTCCCGGTGACGATCGCCAAGGCCGGGGGCACCCCGGTCAACGCGGCCTCCATGCTGGCCGTTCTCGGCCTGGGCGCCCAGGGGGGCGAGGAGATCGTCCTCACCTCCGACGCCGAGGGCGCGGACGCCGCCCTGGACCGGCTGGCGAAGCTGGTCGCCGAGGGACTGGAAGAGCTGCCCGAGACCGTCTGAGCCGGTTCCCGAAGCCGCGTCGCCCGGAAAAGGCGACGCGGCTTCCGCGTTTTCACGGCCGGCCGAAGGAATTCATGGCCGACCCACGCCCGACGGCCGGCCATTAAACCGGGGCACGACATAAAGGGGCAGCGAAAGAACCCGTTCTCCCGGATTTCCCTCTCTGTATAGGGCGCCCGTGTTAATTTCGCAGCCCCGGCATGTTTACGGCATGTTGCGAATTCCTCACGCGCTCGGCGCGGCCACCGCCCGGGGCGAACCGCAGCCGGTGCGCGGGCGTCGCGCGCTCGGTGTGCAGGGCCATGACCGCCCGCGCGCGCTCCGCGTCGCCGCGCGCCACCGCGTCCACGACGGCGCCGTGCTCCGCCCAGGACTCGACGGGGCCGGCGGGCGACTCCACCGCGTACATCCAGGCGATCTTGTGCCGGAGCTGGGTGAGCATCGAGGTCAGGGCGTGGCTGCCGGTGGCCTGGGCGAGCGTCACATGGAACCAGCCGCCGAGGGAGCGCAGATCCTCGCTGTCGCCCCTCCTGGCCCGCTCCTGCCCCAGCCTGACCAGGCCGCGCAGCACCTTGAGGTGGGCCTCCGTGCGCCGCTGGGCGGCCCGGGAGGCGCCCAGCGGTTCCAGGAGCAGGCGCATCTCCAGCAGGTCGGCGGCCTCCTGCGCGGTGGGTTCGGCCACGCACGCGCCCGCGTGCCGCCGCGTCACCACGAACCCCTCCGCCTCCAGGGTGCGCAGGGCCTCGCGGACGGGGACGCGCGAGACGCCGTAGCGGCGCGCGAGCAGTTCCTCGGTGAGCCGGCTGCCGCGCCCGTGGACACCAGCGACGATGTCGTCCCGGATCGCCGTGCACACCGAGTGCGCCGGAATACGCATGCCCGACCTCCGCCTTAATCCCCGTGAAACGCCGACGATTGACGTGTGTTCCGTGACTCTATGGCAATGAGCCGGAATTTCCGATGGCGGGCCGAATCCATGGATATTTTTTGGACATCGGGACTTCCGAAACGACGAAAACCCCGGCTCGCGAGCCGGGGCCGCGGCACCCACGCGCCGCCGGCCGTCAGACGTTCACGCCGTGCCGGCGAAGATAGGCGACGGGATCGACGTCGGAGCCGTACTCCGGGGTCGTCCGCGCCTCGAAGTGCAGGTGCGGACCGGTCGTGTTGCCCGTAGAGCCGGACAGCCCGAGCTGCCGCCCCGGAGTGACCCGCTCGCCCACCGAGACACCGACGGACGACAGATGGCCGTACTGGGTGTACATGCCGTCGGCCATCCGGATCACCACCTCGTAGCCGTACGCGCCGCCCCAGCCGGCCGACACGACGGTGCCGGAGCCCACCGCGTGGACGGCGGTGCCGGCGGCGGCGTGGAAATCGATGCCGGTGTGGGTGCCGGAGGACCACAGGGAGCCGCCGGTCCGGTAGCCGGTGGAGACGTAGGAGTGCGCGATCGGCGCGACGAAGGCGTTCAGCCGGCTGCGCTCGGCCTCGCGGGCGGCCCGGACCTCGGCCGCGCGTTCCTTCGCGGCCCGCCGCGCCGCCGCCTCGCGCGCGGCCTGCTCGGCCGCCTTCTCCTCGGCGGCCTGCCGCTGCGCGGCGGCCTGGGCGCCGATCTGCTCGGCGACCAAGTCGCCGATGCCGACGACGGGGGTGAGGCCGGTCTGCTCCGCTGCGGTCCCGGCTGCGTGCGCCGGGCCGGCCGCGAGGGTGCCCATGACGCCGGTGGCGGCGAGGGTCGCGACGCCCGCGGCGCGGGCGGTGGTGCGGTGCGTCCGGCCGGAACGACGATGCTTCCCGGTGGCGCGGGTGAACGCCATGGAGTGACTGGTCCTTTCCTTCCTTCTCGCCTACCGGGTCAGCGGTGGGGGTCCCTCCAGGCCGTTCAGGCCCTGGAAGAAGGCTCGGAGCAGGAAGGTCTCCTACGGGAGGCCGCGTGCCGCGCGGACGCCCGATTCACCTCTGGGACTTGGGTCCCCGGCTCCCCCTGGCTCGCGCCGTACGGGGACTCGGCGATGGCTGTCCGGTGCCGCGGGCGCGGCGCACTGCCCGACGAACAGCCCGGACGACGCTAAAGGGGACAACTTTCCATCCCCAAACCGAACCGGGTGTTTGTAGCGCATCCCACAGGGCAGACAGGCAACCTCCGCCGCAATTCGGGCATCCCGGTTCACGCGCGTGGGGCCCTGACGACCGGTCGTCAGGGCCCCACGCGCGTGTACCGGGCCGCGGACTACTCCGCGGACACCACGTGCACCTCGCCGATGCCGAGCGCCTCGGCCGGCTCCTTGATCTGCGCGGCGTCGCCCACCAGGACCGTCACCAGCCGGTCCACCGGGAACGCGTTCACCACCGCGGCGGTGGCCTCCACGGTGCCCGTGGCGGCCAGCTGCCGGTACAGGGCCGCCTGGTAGTCGTCCGGCAGGTGCTGCTCCACCTGGTCGGCGAGCGTGCTCGCCACGGCCGCCGCCGTCTCGTACTTCAGCGGCGCCACCCCGACGAGGTTCTGCACGGCGACGTCGCGCTCGGCGTCGGTGAGCCCCTCCTCGGCCAGCGTGCGCAGCACCGTCCACAGGTCGGCCAGCGCGGGACCGGTGTTCGGGGTGTCCACGGAGCCGCTGATGGCGAGCAGCGAGGCGCCCGTGCCGTCGGGGGCGGACCTGAGGACCTGGCCGAAGGCACGCACTCCGTAGGTGTAGCCCTTCTCCTCCCGCAGGACGCGGTCCAGCCGGGAGGTGAGGGTGCCGCCGAGGCAGTACGTGCCGAGCACCTGGGCGGGCCAGACCCGGTCGTGCCGGTCGGCGCCGACACGGCCGATGAGCAGCTGCGTCTGGACGGCGCCGGGACGGTCCACGATGACCACCCGCCCGCGGTCGTCGGCGCTCACCGACGGCACCGGCCGCGGCTGGGACGCGGCACCGGTCCACACCCCCAGGGACTCGCCGAGCAGCGCGTCCAGATCGATGCCGGTCAGATCGCCGACGACCACGGCGGTGGCCGTCGCGGGCCGCACATGCCGCTCGTAGAAGGCGCGCACCGCCGCCGCGTCGATCTTGGCGACGGTCTCCTCGGTGCCCTGGCGCGGACGCGACATGCGCGAGGCCGCCGGGAACAGCTCCTTGGAGAGTTCCTTGGCGGCGCGGCGGGACGGATTGGCCAGCTCGTGCGGGATCTCGTCGAGGCGGTTGCGGACCAGCCGCTCCACCTCGCTGTCGGCGAACGCCGGCGCGCGCAGCGCGTCGGACAGCAGCCCGAGACCCTTGGCCAGGCGGGAAACCGGGACCTCCAGGCTCAGCCGGACGCCCGGGTGGTCGGCGTGCGAGTCCAGCGTGGCGCCCGCCCGCTCCAGTTCGGCGGCGAACTCCTCTGCGGAGTGCCGGTCGGTGCCCTCGGAGAAGGCCCGCGCCATGATCGTGGCCACGCCGTCGAGACCGGACGGCTCGGCGTCCAGCGGCGCGGACAGCAGCACCTCGACGGCGACGACCTGCTGGCCGGGCCGGTGGCAGCGCAGGACGGTCAGGCCGTTGTCCAGCGTGCCGCGCTCGGGGGCCGGGAACGCCCACGGCTTCGCCTCGCCCGCGCGGGGCTGCGGGTGGAACTCCATCGCGGCGAGATCGGTCACTTGGCCGCCTCCTCGTTGTTGTCGCCGGTGTCGTCGCCGGCTTCGACGGTGGCTTCGGACTCGGGGTCCTCGGGGACGTCCACGTCCTCGGTCTGCTCCGCGGACTCGGCGGAGAGCGGCTCGTAGACGAGCACCGCGCGGTTGTCCGGACGCAGCCGTTCCTGGGCGACGGCCTTGACCTCCTCGGCGGTCACCTCCAGGACCCGCTGCACGGCGGTGAGGGCGAGCTGCGGGTCACCGAACAGGACGGCGTAGCGGCACAGTTCGTCGGCGCGGCCCGCGACCGTGCCGAGCCGGTCCAGCCACTCGCGCTCCAACTGCGCCTGGGCGCGCTCCATTTCCTCGGACGTGGGGCCCTCCTCGGCGAACCGGGCCAGCTCCTCGTCGATGGCGGCCTCGATGACCGGCACCTCGACATCACCGGAGGTCTTCACGTCCAGCCAGCCCAGGGAGGGCGCGCCGGCCAGCCGCAGCAGGCCGAACCCGGCCGCCACCGCCGTACGGTCCCGCCGCACCAGCCGGTTGTACAGGCGGGAGGACTCGCCGCCGCCGAGGACCGTGAGCGCCAGGTCGGCCGCGTCGCACGCGCGCGTGCCGTCCTGCGGCAGCCGGTAGGCGGCCATCAGGGCGCGGGCCGGAACCTCCTCCACGACGACCTCGCGCAGCTGCTCCCCGATGGTCTGGGGCAGCGAGCCGTCGCGGGGCTCGGGCTTGCCGTCGTGGGACGGGATCGAACCGAAGTACTTCTCGATCCAGGCGAGCGTCTGCCGCGGGTCGATGTCGCCGACCACGGAGAGTACGGCGTTGTTCGGCGCATAGTAGGTGCGGAAGAACGTACGCGCGTCCTCCAGGGTTGCCGCGTCCAGGTCCGCCATCGAACCGATCGGCGTGTGGTGGTACGGGTGGCCCTCGGGGTAGGCGAGGGCGGTCAGCCGCTCGAAGGCGGTGCCGTAGGGCACGTTGTCGTAGCGCTGGCGGCGCTCGTTCTTGACGACGTCCCGCTGGTTCTCCATGGACTCGTCGTCCAGCGCGGCCAGCAGCGAGCCCATGCGGTCGGCCTCCAGCCACAGGGCCAGCTCCAGCTGGTGGGCGGGCATGGTCTCGAAGTAGTTGGTCCGCTCGAAGCTGGTGGTGCCGTTCAGCGACCCTCCGGCGCCCTGCACCAGCTCGAAGTGCCCGTTGCCCTGCACCTGTGCGGAGCCCTGGAACATCAGGTGCTCGAAGAGGTGAGCCAGACCGGTGCGTCCCTTGACTTCGTGGCGGGAGCCGACGTCGTACCAGAGGCAGACCGCCGCGACCGGGGTCAGATGGTCCTCGGAGAGCACCACGCGCAGCCCGTTGGCCAGGCGGTGCTCGGTCGCTGTCAGGCCCCCGGAGCCTGCCTCGGCTGTGGCCGTGTGACCCATGGGCATGTACGTCCCTTCGATCGCGGATGCGGTCGTTGAACCGCGGTTTTCCTGCCAGTCCTGCCACTGTATGCAAGCGTGCGCGCCCTGGGCGAAGTTCCCGCGGGACGTACGCCCACAGCGGATCGCGTAGCCTGCGGGGGTCGTGCCACGGGGCGGCCCCCCGCGGCAGCCGCGGCGCCGGGGCGGGCCGCCGATACCGGGGCCTTGCCCGGGTTGTCAGTGTCGCGGTCCACAATGGTCCGCATCAGATCACGTTCACGCTTCCGCACGAACGCCCCGTAGGCGAGCGACCGAACACAGGAGGAGCCGGCAGCGATGGCCCGCCGCAGCACGAAGACCCCGCCGCCCGACGAACCGTTCGAGGAGAGAATCCTCGACATCGACGTCGTGGACGAGATGCAGGGCTCCTACCTTGAGTACGCGTACTCGGTCATCTACTCCCGTGCCCTGCCGGACGCCCGCGACGGCCTCAAGCCGGTGCACCGCCGCATCGTGTACCAGATGAGCGAGATGGGCCTGCGCCCCGACCGCGGCTATGTGAAGTGCGCGCGCGTCGTCGGTGACGTCATGGGCAAGCTCCACCCGCACGGAGACGCGTCCATCTACGACGCCCTGGTGCGCATGGCGCAGCCCTTCTCGATGCGCGTGCCGCTGGTCGACGGCCACGGCAACTTCGGGTCGCTGGGCAACGACGACCCGCCGGCCGCCATGCGGTACACGGAATGCCGGATGGCCGAGGCCGCCGGCCTGATGACCGACTCGATCGACGAGGACACGGTCGACTTCGCCCCGAACTACGACGGGCAGGAGCAGGAGCCGGCGGCGCTGCCCGCCGCGTTCCCGAACCTGCTGGTGAACGGCGCGTCGGGGATCGCCGTCGGCATGGCCACGAACATGCCGCCGCACAACCTCGGCGAGGTGATCGCGGCCGCCCGGCACCTCATCCGGCACCCGAACGCCGACCTGGACGCCCTGATCAAGCACGTGCCGGGCCCCGACCTGCCCACCGGCGGCCGGATCGTCGGCCTCTCCGGGATCCGCGACGCCTACGAGACCGGCCGGGGCACGTTCAAGATCCGCGCCACGGTGACCGCGGAGACGGTGACCGCACGCCGCAAGGGCCTCGTCGTCACGGAACTGCCCTTCGCCGTCGGACCGGAGAAGGTGATCTCCAAGATCAAGGACCTGGTCGGCTCGAAGAAGCTCCAGGGCATCGCCGACGTCAAGGACCTCACGGACCGGGAGCACGGTCTGCGCCTGGTCATCGAGATCAAGAACGGCTTTGTGCCCGAGGCGGTCCTGGAGCAGCTCTACAAGCTGACGCCGATGGAGGAGTCCTTCGGCATCAACAACGTGGCGCTGGTCGACGGCCAGCCCCTCACGCTGGGCCTGAAGGAACTCCTTGAGGTCTACCTGGACCACCGCTTCGACGTGGTGCGCCGCCGCTCGGAGTTCCGCCGGGGCAAGCGACGCGACCGGCTGCACCTCGTGGAGGGTCTGCTCACCGCGCTGGTCGACATCGACGAGGTCATCCGCCTCATCCGCTCCAGCGAGAACAGCGCGCAGGCGAAGGAGCGGCTGATGCGGCGCTTCTCGCTGTCGGAGATCCAGACGCAGTACATCCTGGACACGCCCCTGCGTCGTCTGACCAAGTACGACCGGATCGAACTGGAGGCGGAGAAGGAGCGGCTCAACGCGGAGATCGCGGAGCTGACCCGGATCCTGGAGTCGGACGCCGAACTGCGCAAGCTGGTCTCCGCCGAACTCGCCGCGGTCTCCAGGAAGTTCGCCACCCCGCGCCGCACGCTGCTGCTGGAGGCGGGCGCGGCCCCGGTCGCGGCGGTGCCGCTGCAGGTGGCCGACGACCCGTGCCGGGTACTGCTGTCCTCGACCGGTCTGCTGGCCCGCACCGCGAACGGCGAGCCCTTCCCGATGGAGGCCGGCGCCAAGCGCGTCAAGCACGACGTGATCGTCTCGGCGGTCCCGGCGACGGCGCGCGGCGAGGTGGGTGTGGTGACGTCCGCCGGGCGCCTGCTGCGGGTCAACGTGGTCGACCTGCCGCAGCTGCCGGAGACGACGGCGGCGCCGAACCTCGCGGGAGGGGCGCCCATCGCGGAGTTCGTCACCCTGGAGGACGAGGAGACGGTGGTCTGTCTGACCACGCTCGACGAGTCGTCCCCCGGACTTGCGCTCGGCACCGAGCAGGGTGTGGTCAAGCGGGTGGTGCCCGACTACCCGTCCAACAAGGACGAGTTGGAGGTCATCGCGCTCAAGGAGGGCGACCGGATCGTCGGCGCGATGGAGCTGCGCACCGGCGAGGAGGACCTGGTGTTCATCACGGACGACGCGCAGCTGCTGCGCTACCAGGCATCCCAGGTCCGCCCGCAGGGCCGCGCGGCGGGCGGTATGGCGGGCGTCAAGCTCGCCGAGGGCGCCAAGGTGATCTCCTTCACCGCCGTCGACCCGGCCGTGGACGCGGTGGTCTTCACGGTGGCGGGCTCGCGCGGCACGCTGGACGACTCGGTGCAGACGACCGCCAAACTGACCCCGTTCGACCAGTACCCGCGCAAGGGGCGGGCCACCGGCGGCGTGCGCTGCCAGCGGTTCCTGAAGGGCGAGGACTGCCTGTCCCTGGCCTGGGCCGGCGCCGTTCCGGCGCAGGCGGCGCAGAAGAACGGCGCGCCGGTGGACCTGCCGGAACTGGATCCGCGTCGCGACGGCTCGGGTGTGTCACTCCCGAAGACGGTGTCGGTGGTGGCGGGCCCCGTCTACTAGCCGGCCTCCTCGCTCACCACCACGGCCGAAACGGGGTCGGCGGGACGGACGCCTCGGGTGGCGGGGCGGACGGCCTCGGTCGGCGGGGCGGACGCCCCGGCCCCCAGGGGCGGCCGGGGCTGCTCGAACGGCTTAGCCGACACATCTGACGGCATGGCGAGCGGCCCGGACGGCTGAGCGGGGACGCCGGAGGGCTCGGCGCACACTTCGGGCGGCTGGGCTGGCACGCCGGAGGGCTCGGCGAGCAGCCCGAACGGCCGGGCTGGCACGCCGGACAGCTGAGCGGGGACGCCTGACGCCTGGGGGCACGCCTTACGGCTGGGCGAGCGTCCCGGAGGGTGAGGCGGTCCTCCGGATCGGCGGAACGGGCTGCTCGACCGGCTGGGCCGATGTCCCGGGACGGCTCGGCGCACACCTCGGGCGGCTCGGGCACGTCTGACGCCCGGGAAACGCCTATGGCTGCGCGGGCGTCCCGGAGGGCTCGGTGGGCTCCAAGGACGGCGGCGGGTCCTCGGGGTCCGGCTCATCGGCAGTCCGCCGTACGGCGTTCTGCTCCTCCGGGGTCGCCACATAGCGCAGGACGCCCCACATGCCGTGTTCGTCGGGGTGCGGGGCGTCGCTCTCGCAGGCCTTCAGCTCCCCGCGCAGGGCGCCCGTGTCGATGCCGGAGCCGATGAGGACGAGCTGGGTCAGCCGCTCCCCCGTCCACGGCTCGGGGTAGAAGCGCAGGAACCGCCCGACGGCGTGCACGGCGTACCGGTTGACGGTGTCGTACGCCCCGAAGTCGACATACCCCTTGATCCGGTACAGCCCCTCGGTCCTGCCGTCGAGGAACCGCATCAACCGGCGCGGATCGAGGGGGACTTCGGAGACGTAGGACAGGCTGTCGTAGCCGGTGTGCAGATGACCCGCGTGCTCGTCCTCGCCGTGCCGGTGCAGGTCGTCGAAGGACAGCTGCCCGACGCGCTCCTCGGCCGGCCTGCGGTCGAAGAGGAACTCGGGATCGATGCGGCCGTAGGCGGCGGGCACGACGGCGGCGCGGTCGGTGAGCGAGCCGACGAGACCGAGCACCCGCGCGCCGTCCTCGGCCCGGTCGAGCTTGTTGACCACGACCAGGTCGGCGAGGGCCAGGTGCCGGTCGATCTCCGGGTGCCGGGCGCGGGTGGCGTCGAACTCGGCGGCGTCGACCACCTCGACCAGCCCGCCGTAGACGATCCCCGGATGCTCGCTGGCGAGCACCATCCGGACGAGTTCCTGGGGTTCGGCGAGCCCACTGGCCTCGATGACGATGACATCGATGCCCACAGCCGGTGCGGCGAGCCGGGCCAGGTACTCGTCGAGTTCGCTCGCGTCGACGGCGCAGCACAGACAGCCGTTGCCCAGCGAGACCGTGGAGTCCCCGAGCGCGCCCGCCACGGCCATCGCGTCGATCTCGACGGCGCCGAAGTCGTTGACGATCGCCCCGATGCGGCTCCCGCCGCTGTGGTGCAGAAGATGATTGAGCAGCGTGGTCTTCCCGGAGCCCAGGAATCCGGCGATGACGACGACCGGGATCTGCTGCGGACCGCGGCGGTGCCCCACTGTGCGACCTCTCTGACGCGAACGTGTGCACCGGGCTCACGGCCCGGCGCACGGACGGGGATGGCATGCCGACCCAGGATACGAGCAGGCAGAACACCGGGAAGTGAACGGTTGTTAGCAGTCGCGGCGGGGCAGACGATGTGCAGGCGCCGGAGTGTGCGACCCTCGCTTCCCTCCGTGCGCCGCCTCTCCGCCTCCCCGCCGATCAGAGCCGCTCGGCACACTCTGGGAGACGGCTAGCGCCGCCCACCGCTCGCCGGTCCCCTCCAGTCGACCCGCACCCCGACGACCGGCGGATGGCCGCCTGATTCGGGGGTTGACATGGCCACACAGAAGACGGGGAACTGGGGGCCGGGCTCAGTCGCCGCGGTCCTCGCACTTTCGATCACCGGCACCGCGGCGTCCCTCCTGGCGTACCGCCGCGCCCTGGAGGCGGTCGTCCGCACGAACGCCGAGATCCTGCGGCGGCTGGACGCCCTGGACGACCAGCGCCGGCAGGCGTCCCGGCGCACGGACCGCATCGAGTATCAGCGCGATCACCGGCAGCTCCTGCTCGCGGCGATGAAGGACCAGGACCTGCTTCCCGTGCTCGACGCCTACGAGGGCGACGTACCGCCGCGCGTGCAGAAGCAGTACCTCTTCGCCAACGCCCTGTACGTGCACGCCCTGCACGGCTATCGGATCGGCCTGCTCACCCGGGCCGAACTGCGCGGCTACGTCCGTGTGCTGTTCCAGAGCCCGACGGCCCGCGCCTACTGGGAGGCCACGCGCCACCACCGGGCGAGCCTGCGGGACGGCTCGGAGGAGGCCGAGATCGGCAAGATGACCGACGAGTTGCTGGCGGAGCTGGACGAGGCCGACACGGACGAGTGGTGGGTGGTGGGCGACCGCCCCGCCGAGGAATGAGGCCCGCACGAAGGAACGGGCTCCACAGAGACAAGCGGTGTCTCCGCAGAGACAAGCGGTCTCCACAGAGAGGAGCGGTCTCCGCAGAGACGAGTGACCGCAGCAGAGACGAGTGACCGCAGCAGAGGCGAGCGGCCCACCACAGGAACGAGCGCCCTTCGCAGAGACAAGTGACCGCAGCAGAGGCGAGCGGCCCGCCACAGGAACGAGCGCCCTTCGCATGGACGGGTGGCCCTCCGTAGGAACGAGTGCCCTTCGCAGGGACGGGTGGCCGCCCCCGAGACGAGTGGGGGCCGCAAAAACGAATCACTCGCTCAGACACACAAGTCCCGGCCCCAAGCGCGATCTCCGCAGGCTAGGTTGTCCCCGCCTGCCACGTGCACACCCGCCGTCACAGCAGGCCCAGACATCGTTGCCGCCCCGGACACACCCATGCCCCGGCGCCCGGCACGAGGAAAACCCATGACCGATTCAAGCAAGGACCGGGATCGACTTGAAGATCGTGCGCCGCATTGGTGCGTCACCTCGCGAAAGAGGGAGCGTTAACGGGCAGACCTGCCCGGACATCTTTGAACTGCAGGACGGGAACTTCGCGGTGATCGGTACGGACCGCACCGACGCACTCGACGCCGAGCTGCCGTCGGACGCCGCACGCGCCGACTACGAGCGGATCGTGGTGATCAGCCGCGAGACACTGGTGCGCGCGAAGGCCGACATTCCGGACGCCTAGGCGCGGCCTTCCGGTCACGGTGGACGCCGCCGCCGAGTCGAGCGCACCGTGATCCGCGGATGAACCGCGCCCCGCGCGGGCCCAGCTCGATGCCGCTCTACGGCAGCGAGCTGGGCTTTCCTCAGACCAACGCCGGGACCGCCGCGGGCGGGGGCGGCCCGACGTACCGGGCCACCGGCCGGATGATCTTCGAGTCGGCGGCCTGTTCGAGGATGTTGGCGCTCCAGCCGACCACGCGCGCCGCCGCGAACGTGGGCGTGGACATCTCGCGCGGCAGCCCGCACAGTTCCATGACCACGCCCGCGTAGAACTCGACGTTCGTGTGCAGTTCGCGGCCGGGCTTCAGCTCGGCGAGGATCGCCTCGACCCGGCGCTCCACCTCGACGGCGAAGGAGACGCGTGGGCCGCCGAAGTCCTCGGCGATCTCACGGAGCATCCGTGAACGGGGGTCCTCCGTGCGGTAGATCGCATGGCCGAAGCCCATGATGCGGTCACCGGCCAGGACGCGTTCGCGGATCCAGCCGTCGATCCGGTCGGGCGTGCCGATCGCGTCCAGGGTGTCCAGGGCACGGCTGGGCGCACCGCCGTGCAGCGGACCGGACAGCGCCCCCAGAGCACCGACGAGGCATGCCGCCACATCCGCGCCGGTGGACGCGATGACCCGTGCGGTGAAGGTTGATGCATTGAATCCATGGTCAATGGTTGAGATCAGATATTGCTCGACGGCCCGGGCCCGCCGCTCGTCCGGTTCCTCTCCGGTCATCATGTACAGGTAGTTGGCCGCGTACGAGAGGTCCTCGCGCGGCTCCACCGGCTCCTGCCCCCGCCCGAGCCGGTACAGCGCGGTGAGCAGGGTCGGTACGGCCGCGCAGGCGGCCACGGCATCCGCGCGGCGCCGGTCGGCGTCGAGGTCGTACACGGGCCGGAAGCCCTGGGCCGCGCCGAGCAGCGACAGGGCGGTGCGCGCGCCGGCCAGCGGACCCGAGGCGCGGCTCGCGGCGGCGACGGCGGGCAGGGCGGCGCGGACCTCGGCGGGCAGCCGGCGCGACGCGGCGGTCTCGGCGAGGAAGGCAGCGCGGCGCCCCGCGTCCGGGAGCCCGCCGTAGGCGAGGAGATGCCAGACGTCCTCGAAGCCGCGGGTCCGCGCGAGTTCGACGGCCGAGTACTGGCGGTAGTGGTAGAAGCCCTCGGCCCCCCGGACGTCGCCGATCTCGGTGTCGGTGACGACGACGCCCGCGAGCCCGCGCGGCACATCGACAAGGGTGGATGCGGACCTGTTGATGGACATGTTTTCCTCCCTGGACTTGATCCGACTGTCCATGCTTGACTCTTTCTCTGTCAATATTGATTGGATCAATCTCCAATCCATACGCCACCAAGGCGACTACGGTGACCCCCATGCGCGATCAAGAACCCGTTCCCCGCGGCCCCGAGCGGAGGCTGAGCACCAAGGAGACCGCCGAACTGCTCGGCGTGAAACCGGAGACCGTGTACGCGTACGTGAGCCGCGGTCAGCTCAGCAGCCGACGCCAGCCCGGCGGCCGGGGCAGCACCTTCGACGCCGCGGAGGTGACCGCCCTCGCCGGGCGCCACAGGCGGGAGAGCCAGGTCGCCCAGGCCGTCGGCGCGGAGCTGTCCGTCCGCACCCGCATCACGCTGATCGACGGTGACCGGTACTACTTCCGCGGTGTCGACGCCGCGGAACTCGCCGAGCGCCAGTCCTACGAAGAGGTCGCCGAGTGGCTGTGGACCGGGCGGCTGAGCCCGGGCGTCACGTTCACCGCCCCCGAGGCCACGGCTGCCGTAGCCCAGCGGGCGGTGACCGCCCTGCCCGAGCACGCCGAGCCCACCGACCGGCTGCGGGTCGCGGCGGTCGCCGCCGCCACCGAGGACCCGCTGCGCTTCGACCTGTCCGAGGAGGCCGTGCTCGCGACGGCGCGGATCCTCATCCCGACGCTCGTCGCCGCCCTGCCGCCCCGCCCGCACGCCCGGGACGAGGGCCCGCTCGCCCTGCGCCTGTGGGGCCGGCTGACCGGCCGTGAGCCCGACGAGGCGTCACTGCGGGCCCTGGATACGGCCCTTGCCCTGCTGGTCGACCACGACCTGGCCGCCTCGACGCTCGCGGTGCGGGTCGCCGCGTCGGCCCGGGCCCATGTGTACGCGGCCGTCTCGGCCGGACTGGGCGTGATCGAGGGCCCGTTGCACGGCGCCGCCAGCGGACTGGCCCACCGGCTGCTGCTCGACGTACTGGACGAGGGCAGCGCCGTTCCGGTGATCGCGGCCGAACTCCGCGCCGGCCGCCGCATTCCCGGACTCGGCCACCGGCTCTACCCGGGCGAGGACCCACGCGCGCGTGCCCTGTTCGCCCTTCTGGAGCGCGTCCCGCGCGCGGAACCCGCCCTCCTCGCGGCCCGCGACATCGTCGCCACCACGGCCCGGCACACCCCGCTGCACGCCAACGTCGACCTGGCCCTCGCGGTGCTCACCGTCGCCTGCGGCATGCCCGCGACCGCGGGCGAGACGGTCTTCGCCGTCGCCCGGACGGCGGGCTGGATCGCGCACGCCCTGGAGGAGTACGACGAGCGTCCGCTGCGGATGCGCCCCAGCGGCCACTACGTGGGCCCGCGACCGCCGCAACCTGCGCCGCGGTAGAACACGGGCAGGAAACGACCGGGCCGGAAATCGCCCCGCCCAAAGTCAGGTTAGGCTCACCTCTGTGAGTAGGTGCGCAACCGTCTCCCGGAACCTTGATGAGCCCATCTCCGGTACGGCGGCCACGGCGACGACATGGCTGCTGCTGGAGCAGCCCGGCCCTTGGGGTGCCAAGGCGCTCACGTCGAGCCATCTGGACCGCGCGCTCGGCCGCGCCCTGGAAAGCGCCGCCGAAGGCACCGGCGTACGGATCGCGCTCATCCGGCGCCCGGGACGCCACGCCGACCCCGGGACCCGCGCCGAGCGCCGGGTGTACGCCGCCCACACCGTTCCGGGAAAGGTGTGGCTGCGGGCCGCCACCACCCGCGATCCCCGCACGCTCCTCGACCTCGACTACGCGGCCCTCGGCGCGGGCGACCACCGCACGTTCGACACGGCGCTCGGGGCTCGCGCGTACGAGGCGGGCCCGCTCGCGCTCGTCTGCACCAACGGCAAGCGCGACCGCTGCTGCGCGCTGCTCGGCCGGCCCCTCGCGGCCGAACTCACCGCCTCCGGCGTACCGGGGGTGTGGGAGGTCACCCATTTGGGTGGACATCGCTTCTCGCCGACGGTGCTCGTCCTGCCGTACGGCTACGCGTACGGACGGGCCGAGGCGCACACCGTCAAGGAGGTCCTCCAGGGCGTCCGGGAGGGGCGGGTCGTCGTACAGGGGTGCCGCGGGAACTCGGCCTGGGACAAGCCCGGGCAGGCGGCCGAACTGGCCGTGCGCACGGCGGCGGGCGAGTACGCGGCGGGCACGCTGAGCGTCGTGCGCACCGACGGTGCGGCGCCCCGCTGGGAGGTGACCGTGGCCCATGCCGACGGCCGCCGCTGGCGCGTCATCGTGGCCCGGGGGGCCTCGCTGCCGCCGCGCCCGGAGAGTTGCGGCGCCTCGGTGCTGGGCACTCCGGCGCGGATGGACGTGGTGTCCGTGCGCGAACTGACGGCCGCGACCCTGGCGGGCTGACCCCGTCACCCGCCGGGAGCCGGCCCGTCGGTCGGCGAGCCGCCCGCCCCGATCCACCGAGAACCGGCCGACGCCGTTGCGCCGGGAACCGACCGCTCCGTTCGCCAGGAATCGGTCAAGAGATCCGCGCCCCGACCCCCTACGGATCGGTCCGCCCGCCCACGTACCGTCATGGGCATGAGCCCCACTTCCCCCGCACGCCGTCTGCGTCTCGGCCTGCCGCGGCGAGTGTTCTCGCAGGTTCTGCTGATGCAGGTGACGATCGCCGCCGGGGTCGCGGTGCTCGCCACCGGCCTGTTCCTGGCCCCGTTGAGCAAGCAGCTCGACGAGGAGGCGATGCGCCGCGCCCTGGCGATCGCGGAGACCACGGCGCAGGATCCGCAGATCGCCGAGGGCGTCCAGCACACGCGGCCGTCCATCGACGGCCCGGTGCAGCTGGAGGCCGAGCGGATCCGGCACGCCACGAACGCCGAGTACATCGTGGTGATGAACCTGCGCGGCGTGCGCTGGTCGCACACCACGCGCGCGGAGATCGGCCGGCTCGTCTCCACCGACCCGAGCGCGGCCCTGGCCGGACAGCAGGTCATGGAGATCGACAACGGCACCCTGGGCCGCTCCGCGCGCGGCAAGGTGCCGCTGTACGACGCCGACCACCGGATCATCGGGGCCGTGTCGGTGGGCATCGCCTACGACAGCGTGCGGGCCCGGCTGCTCAGCGCGATCCCGGGGCTGCTCGCCTACGCCGGCGGTGCCCTCGCGGTCGGCTCACTGGCCGCCTGGCTGATCTCCCGGCGGGTGCAGCGGCAGACCCGGGACCTGGCCTTCTCCGACATCTCGGCCCTGCTCGCGGAGCGTGAGGCGATGCTGCACGGCATCCGGGAGGGCGTCGTCGCCCTCGACCGCACCGGCCGTATACGTCTGCTCAACGACGAGGCGCGGCGCCTGCTCGGCATCGGCGACGAGTCCGTCGGACAGACCCCGGACGACGCGCTGGGCGAGGGACGCACGACCGATGTCCTGGCCGGCCGGGTGACCGGGACCGATCTGCTCACCGTCCGCGGTCAGCGGGTCCTGGTCGCCAACCGGATGCCCACCGGTGACGGCGGCGCGGTGGCCACCCTGCGCGACCGCACCGAGCTGGAGCAGCTCGGCCGCGAACTCGACTCCACACGGGGACTGATCGACGCCCTGCGCGCCCAGGACCACGAGCACGCCAACCGCATGCACACCCTCCTCGGCCTGCTCGAACTGGAGATGTACGACGACGCGGCGGAGTTCGTCGGGGAGGTCGTCGGCGATCACCGGGTCACCGCGGAGCAGGTCACCGAGAAGATCCAGGACCCGCTGCTCGCCGCTCTGCTGGTCGGCAAGGCGACGGTCGCGGCCGAGCGCGGGGTCGCCCTGTGGGTCTCGGACCGCACCCGGCTCCCGGACCGGCTGATCGAGCCGAGGGGCCTGGTCACGGTCGTGGGCAACCTGGTCGACAACGCCCTCGACGCCGTCGCCGGAACCCCGCACGCGCGCGTGGAGGTCGAACTGCGCGCCGAGGGGCGCACGGCCGTGCTCAGGGTGCGCGACACGGGACCCGGTGTCCCGGTGGAGCAGCGCGAGCTGGTCTTCACCGAGGGGTGGTCGACCAAGGAGCCGCCCGCGCACGGCAAACGCGGTCTCGGGCTGTCCCTGGTGCGCAGGTTCGCCGAGCGGCAGGGCGGGAGCGCGACGGTGGGCGAAACGGGCGGCGGGGGCGCGGAGTTCACGGTCGTACTGCCCGAGTCCCTGGCCGAGCCGGAGCCGGGGCCGGAGCCGGAGCCCGCACCGGCGCTGACGGCGCCCGCGCAGACCGCCACCGAGGAGGAAGCCCGATGATGGGGGTCCTGGTCGTGGACGATGTGAGACCCGGGTCGCCCGGGTCAACGCCGCCTCCGTGGAGAGGTGCCCGGCTTCCGCGTGGCCGGCGAGGCGCACCACGCGGCCGAGGCGCTGCGCCGTATGGAGACGCTGCCGCGGCTCGACATGGTCCTCCTTGACCACTGTCTGCCCGATGAGACCGGCCTCGCGGTCGTCCAGGCAATGCGCAGGCGCGCGGCGCTGTCCGCGCCGTCCGAGCCGGAGCCGCCCAAGCGGCACTCCCCCACCGCGGCTGGCTGACCCTCACGTACGGCGACGCGGGCCGCCCCGAACACCGTTACGTGCGGGCGACCCGCACCTGACGGCCCCCGGGCCTGGCGTCAGCCGGCCGACTGCGCGGCCTTCTCGACGAATTCCGTCGTGTAGGTCTTGCTCAGGTCGACCTTGGCGTTCTTGATGTTGGGGTTGAACGACTTGAGGACCTTCTCAACGGTCTCCGGGCCGTTCTGCGGCATCACGCCGTCGTCCGTGAACATCGGCAGCGTGCTCTTGATCGCCTCCGCGTAGAGGGCTTTGTTGCCCTGGGAGTAGTCGGCGGGCATCTTGGCCGCGATCTCGTCGGCGCTGTGCGTGGACATCCACATGAGCGTCTTGACGAATGCATTGACCAACTTCTGGACGGTGTCCTTGTGGCTGTTCACCCAGTCCGTCTGCATGTACAGACTTGACGATGGGTACGGGCCGCCGAGCGCTTCCTGGGAGCCCTCTGGGGTGCGCATGTCGAGGAGGATCTTTCCGGCCTTCTTGTCCAGGATCGTCGCCACGGTCGGGTCGGTCGTCATACCGCCGTCGATGGAGCCCTGTTCGAGCGCGGAGATGAACGTCGGGCCGGCGCCCACTGCGACGGGCGTGAACTCATGGACGTCCACCCCGTTCTTGACGGCGAGGTACTTGGTGAGGAAGTCGGTGGAGGAACCGAGCCCGGTCACGCCGAGCTTCTTGCCCTTGAAGTCCTTGGGCGAGGTGATGTCGCCGGCCGCCTTGCCGGAGACGATCTCCACCTCGCCGGGCGCGTGCGAGAACTGCACGACGGACTCGACCGACTTGCCTTTCACCTGGAGGTCGAGCGTGTGGTCGTAGAAGCCGACCGTCCCCTGGACCTGGCCGGCGACGAGCGCGGTCTCGGCCTGGACCCCGGCGGGCTCGCTCAGGAGCTGGACATTCAGTCCCTCGGCGTCGAAGTGGCCGAGCCGCTGGGTGAGCATCGCGGGCAGGTAGATGACCTTGTCCAGGCCGCCGACCATGATCTTGACCTGCTCCCCCTTGCCGCCGCCTCCGCTGCCGCTGCCGGCGGCCCTGCCGGCCGCTTCGTCGGCACAGGCGGTGAGCGAGGAGAGGGCGAGCAGGCCGGCGGCGGAGAGCGCCGCGAGTCTGACGGTCTTGCGCATGACGGTTCACGTCCTTGTGGGAATGCGGTGCGGGGACAGGAGGTGGCTCGGGGGCGTCAGTGCTCGGAGTCGGCCGGCTTCCAGCGGAAGATGCGCCGTTCCGCGAAGGTCAGCAGCCCCTCGGCGACGAGGGCGACGACGGCGAGGATGACCATCGCGGCGTACACACCGGCCGAGTTGAAGGTGCCCTGCGACTGCGCGACGAGCAGGCCGATGCCCTTGGTGGCGCCGATGTACTCGCCGACGATGGCGCCGATCAGGGCGAAGCCGAAGCTGACGTGGAGGCTGGTGAAGATCCATGAGGTGGCGGACGGGATGACGACCTGAAGGGTCACCCTCCGGTCGCCGGCGCCCAGAATGCGGGCGTTGGCGACCAGGTTGCGGTCGACCTCACGAGCGCCCTGGAAGGCGTTGAAGAAGACCGGGAAGAACACGAGCACCACGGCGGACGCGACCTTGGAGGCGGGGCCGAGACCGAACCAGATCACGAAGATCGGGGCGAGGACGATCCTGGGTATGGAGTTGAGCACCTTGATGTATGGACCAAGGACATCGGCGAGGAAGGTGATCCGCCCTAGCGCGATACCGAGGACGACACCGGCGACGACACCGATGACCCAGCCCAGCAGCGCCTCGTACAGCGTGTACCAGACCTGCTCGCCCAGAGAGCCGAGGGCCGTGCCATGGGTGACCCAGGTGTAGATCTGGTCCCAGATCTTCGACGGCATCGAGAAGTTGAACGGATCGATGACCTTCGCCCGCGACAGCCACTCCCACAGACCGAGCACGGCGACCAGGAGCAGCGCCCGGCCGCCCATGACGACGGTCCTGCGTCTGCGCGCGGCTCTGGCCCGGCTCCGTGTGCGGTCCGTGGTCCTGCCCGTGTCGACGACGGGGGCGCTGAGGACGTCATACGGCATGAGCGGCACCCCTCTCGCGGGTGATACGGACCTCTTCGCCGAGGGACTCCCAGATCTCGCGGTAGATCTCGATGAACCGCGGCTCCAGGCGCACCGACTCGACCTTGCGCGGCCGGGGCAGGTCGATGTCGAAGACCTGCTTCACGGTCGCCGGCCCCGCGGTCATCACGACGACCTTGTCGGCCAGCGCGATGGACTCCTCCAGGTCATGGGTGACGAAGACGACCGAGGCGCCCGTGCCCTCCCACAGCTCCAGGAGTTCGTCCGACATCAGCGCCCGGGTCTGCACGTCGAGCGCCGAGAACGGCTCGTCCATGAGCAGGATCTCGGGGTCGTTGACGAAGGTCGCCGCGAGCGCGACGCGCTTGCGCTGGCCGCCGGAGAGCTGGTGCGGGTAGCGGTCCTCGAAGGCGGTGAGACCGACCCGGGCCAGCCACTCGCGGGCCTTCTGCTTGGCCTCCGCCTTCGGTACGCCGCGAAAGCGCGGGCCCGCCATGACGTTGGACAGGACCGTCCGCCAGGGAAAGGTCGCGTCCTGCTGGAAGACGAAGCCGACCTTGTCGCCGACGCCGGAGACCGGCTCCCCGGCCACCAGCACATCGCCCTCTGTGGGCTCCTCCAGGCCACTGACCAGCGTCAGCGTGGTGGACTTGCCACAGCCGGTCGGTCCGACGACGGCGACGAACTCACCGCGCCCGATGGTGAGGTCCAGACCCCGGACAGCCGTGTGCAGACCCCCTGACGGGGTCCTGAAGATCTTGCTCGCGCCCCGCAGCTCTATGGCGGGGCTGGTGTCTGCGCTCATGGCCCGGGACCGTAGAGGGGTCCCCTGCCACAGCAGCAGTCTTCTGAGCGCAAGCCGTTCTTTTGCTCGCAGGAGCCTTTTGTGCTCGTTTTGCTCGCGCTACAACTGCGAAGCCGAAACAAGGGCTTGACGCCCGCCTGGCCTTGAGGAGTTGAGGCCCCATGATCGACGTCCTGGTGGTGGACGACGACTTCCGTGTCGCCGAGATCAACGCCAAGTACGTGGGAAAGGTTCCCGGCTTCCGGGTGGCCGCCCGCGCGCACAGTGCTGCCCAGGCCCTGGCCGCCGTGGAACGCGGAGCCATCGATCTGGTGCTGCTCGACCACTACCTGCCCGACCGGACGGGGCTGGAACTGGTCCACCGGATGCGCGAAGAGGGCCATGGCACCGACGTCATCATGATCACAGCGGCCAGCGATGTCACGACCGTGCAGAAGGCGATGCGCCTGGGCGCGCTGCACTATCTGGTCAAACCGTTCACGTTCACCGCGCTGCGCACCCGCCTGGACTCGTACGCGGCCCTGCGTCGCACCGTCGACCGGGTCGGCGGGCGGGGCCTGACGGGCCAGGAGCAGGTCGACCGGATCTTCGGCGCGCTGCGCACCGCCCCCGCGCCGAGTTCGCCCGGTCTGCCGAGCGGCCACTCGGAGCCCACCACCGACCTCATCTGCGGTGTGCTGCACCGCGCCGACCATCCGCTGTCCGCGTACGAGGTGGCCGCCGAGACGGGCCTGAGCCGCTCCACCGCGCAGCGCTATCTGCGCCATCTGGAACAGGCGGGCCGGTTGCGCCTGTCCCTGAAGTACGGCGACACGGGACGGCCCGAGCACCGGTACGCCTGGGTGGCACCCTGACGGCCCCCGCCCCGCCCGCGCACCGCAACGGCTCTGCGTACGCGCAGCAGGCCGCCGCTCCTACACGGCTCCCGCCCCGGTCAGCGACCGCACCTCGGTCTCGGCGTACTTGGCCTCGTCCGGTACCTCGTCCGAGGTGACGGTGCCGAGCCAGCCCGCGAGGAAGCCCAGCGGGATGGAGACGATGCCGGGGTTCTCCAGCGGAAAGTACTGGAAGTCGACGGCAGGGAACAGCGACCCGGGACTGCCCGACACCACCGGAGACAGCACGACCAGCCCCAACGCCGGAACCAGCCCGCCGTATACGGCCCACACCGCGCCGCGCGTCGTGAAGCCGCGCCAGAACAGCGAGTACAGCAGCACCGGCAGGTTCGCGGACGCGGCCACGGCGAAGGCGAGGCCCACCAGGAAGGCCACGTTGAGATCGCGGGCCAGCAGGCCGAGCGCGATGGCGATCACGCCGATGCCGACCGCCGCGAACCGCGCCACGGTCACTTCGCTGCGCGCCGGGCCGCGCCCCCGCCGCAGCGAGGCGTACAGGTCGTGGGCCACGGACGCCGAGGAGGCCAGCGTGATCCCGGCGACGACCGCGAGGATCGTGGCGAAGGCGACGGCCGCCACGATCGCGAACAGCACCGCCCCACCGGTGGAGTCCGCGCCGCCGCCGAGATCGAGGGCGAGCAGCGGAACCGCCGTGTTCCCCGCCGCGTTCGAGTCGCGCACGGCCTCCGGTCCGACGATCGCGGCCGCCCCGAACCCGAGGACCAACGTCATCAGATAGAAGCCGCCGATCAGCCCGATCGACCACACCACCGAGCGACGGGCCGCCCGCGCGGTCGGCACCGTGTAGAAGCGGGACAGGATGTGCGGCAGCCCGGCCGTGCCCAGGACCAGTGCGAGCCCCAGGCTGATGAAGTCGAACCGGGCGGTCCAGTCCCCGCCGTACCTCAGGCCCGGCGCCAGGAACGCGTCCCCGTGCCCGCTGCGCTCCGCGGCCGTGACCAGCAGCCGGTCGAGATCGCCGTGGAAGCGCAGCAGCACCAGCACGGTCAGCGCGATGGTCCCGCCGAGCAGCAGGACCGCCTTCACGATCTGAATCCAGGTCGTGGCCCGCATCCCTCCCAACGACACATAGATCACCATGAGCGCGCCGACGCCGATCACCGTCCACGCCTGCGCGGCGGCACCCGTCCGCCCGAGCAGCAGCGCCACCAGGCTGCCCGCCCCCACCATCTGCGCCACCAGATACAGAACGGAGACGGTGACCGAGGAGGTTCCCGCGGCGATCCGCACCGGACGCTCGTTCATCCGCGCGGCCACGACGTCGGCCAGCGTGAACCGTCCGCAGTTGCGGACCAGTTCGGCCACCAGGAACAGCACCACCAGCCATGCCACGAGGAAGCCCACCGCGTACAGGAGCCCGTCATAGCCGAACAGCGCGATGAGCCCTGTGACGCCCAGGAACGATGCAGCCGACATGTAGTCCCCCGCGATGGCAAAACCATTCTCCATGGGGGAGAAGAGCCGCCCGCCGGCGTAGAACTCCTCCGCGGAGCCGTGCCGCCTGCGGCTCACCCACGTCGTGATCCCCAGCGTGACGGCCACGAAGGCGCTGAACAGCACGAACGCCAGCGTCTGATGCTGCCCCGTCACGATGCACCGCCCTGCGCACCGCGTGCCAACTCCTGTGTGTCCCATCGCAGTTCCAGCGCGGCCCGGTCCCTGCGCAGCCGCGCGTGCCGGGCATAGGCCCAGGTGAGCAGGAAGGTGGTCAGAAACTGTCCCAGTCCGGCGAGCATGGCCACGTTCAGCGCGCCGGCCACGGGCCTGGCCATGAAACCGGGCGCGGTCGTCGCGGCGATCACATAGCCCACGTACCAGGCGAAGAAGACCATGACTCCTGGCACCACGAACCTGCGGTAGCTGCCGCGCACTTCCTGGAAAGCCGCGCTGCGCTGCACCTCCAGGTAGATGTCGCCGGTGCGAACGGCAGCCGCTTTGCTCGGCTCCCGCGCCGCCGGCACGGAGGTCGCGGGCGCGCCCATGCCGTCCGACTCGCCCCAGCCGGAGGCGAGCGCGTCGTACCAGGGATCGTCGTACCTCACCTCACGAGACGTCGTGTGCGCCGCTTCGTGGTGCTCGGACGAACTCTCTGGACCGCCCCTGTCCCCGCCGGGACGACCGTTGCTTGACTGCATGCCCAAGGATGGACAGACCGGGAAGATCCCCGACTCTTCTTCCCTCCGCTCTTCACCCCATCAGGTGACTCAGTCCGCTGTTGGTCGCACCAGCCCCTTCCCGTACGCGTAACGCACCGCCTGGGCACGGTCCTTGACCCCGGTCTTGGCGAAGAGGTTGTTGATGTGGGTCTTCACCGTGGCGGTGGAGACATGCAGTCTGCGGGCGATCTCCTGGTTGCTGAGCCCCTCCGCGATCAGCACCAGGACCTCGGTCTCCCGCGCGGTCAGCCCGTCGGGCGGCTCGATGCGCGTCGGCTGCGGTTCCGGCTGCGACAGCCGCTCCAGCAACCGCCGTTGGACGCTCGGCGACAGCCCCGCGTCCCCGGACAGCACGCTCTCCACCGCGCGCACGATCTCGTCGCCGCCCGCGTCCTTGGTGAGATAGCCCCGTGCTCCCGCGCGCAGCGCGGGGAACAGCGAGTCGTCGTCCGCGAAGGTGGTGAGCACGACGACCTGGGTCCCCGGGTACTCCGCGCGGATACGGCGGGTGGCCTCCACCCCGTCGCAGCGCGGCATCCGCAGATCCATCAGGACCACGTCCGGCGCGAGTTCGGCGACCAGCTTGACCGCCTGCTCCCCGTCGCCCGCCGCCCCGACGACCTCGATGCCGGGCAGCAGTCCGAGCAGCATCACAATGCCTTCGCGGACGACGGTCTGGTCGTCGACCACGACCACCCGCGCGGGCTTCCTCCCTGCCTCCTCCGTCATACCGGCACCTTCAATGTCACCGCGAACCCCTCCTTGTCCGGCCCGGCCTCCAGCGAGCCGCCCAGCAGTTCGGCGCGCTCCCGCATACCCAGCAGACCGTACCCGCCGCCGGCCTTGGTGAGTTCGCCCGGCATACCGCCCGAGTCCCTGACGTCCAGCCTCACCTCGTGCTCGCCGTACTCCAGCAGCACGCGGATCGTGGCTCCGTGCGCGTGCTTGCGGACGTTCGTCAACGCCTCCTGCGCGACCCGGCGCACGGCCTGTGCCGCCTCGACGGGCAGCGGCCTGCGATGGCCCGTGACGGTGACCTCGGCCCCGTCGCTCCCTTTGGCCAGATCGCTCAGGAAGTCCTCCAGCGGGGTCATCTCGCCGCGCAGCGCGGACAGCGCCTGCCGGGTCTCCGCGAGCCCCTCCCGGGCCATGCCGCGCGCCGCCACCACCCGTTCGAGGATCTGCTCCCGGTCCGCGTCCCGTTCGATCAGCAGCCGGGCCGCCTCCAGGTGCACCAGTTGGGCCGAGAGACTGTGTGCGAGGACGTCGTGGATCTCCCGGGCGATCCTGGCCCGCTCCGCGAACGCCGCCGACTCCGCCTCGGCGGCCCGGGCGGCACGCTCCTGAGCGAGCAGGCGCTGGGCGCCGCCGCGTGCCTCGGCGTCCAGACGCATGACGTATCCCGCGAGGGCCATGCCCGTCACGATGGCGGCGGTGGTCAGCCAGACATCGTTGTTGATCACGGAGAACGAGGCGAGGGCGACCGCGGCCACGGGCAGCGCCGCTCCCAGCGGGAGCCGCTCCAGCGCACCGATGGCACAGCCGCACCACACGACGAGCGCCGGTGTCTGGAAGCCCGTCGCCTGAGCGAGCGCGGCCATGCCCAGGAGCAGAACGATCAGCCCGAGGGACGGCCATAGCCGGTGGTCGTAGGTGGTGCGGTAGAAGCCCCAGGACAGCACCGCGGTCAGAAGGATCCCGCCCACCGCCGCTGCCGTGCCCCAGCCATGGACGTGGTTGGCGTCAAAGGCACCCCACGCCAGCGCACCGATCGCCACCACCCGTACCGACCAGGCGAGCAGGCGTCTCGGCCGGGTGATTCCCTCGCGGCCCAGAGCCTCGCGCGAGGGCCAGCGTGTCCAGGCGTTCTCCGTCACACGCCCTCCTTCCACGCCGACCGGCGCATGGCGTCACCGTACGCCGCGCCGCGCCCGGTCGCCGCGGTGAGGGACCGCGCACGCCAGACCAGGATTCCGGAGCGGACGACAAGCGTGCCGGCCAACGCGAGAAGCAGGGCCGAACTGCCCTGATGGACACCGAGCGCCTTGCCGAGACCGAAGAGGCCGGCGCGCAGCGCTATGCCGACCACCCAGACGGCCACGCTCGCCCTGGTGCTCTTGGTCCACACGACGCCGTCCGACTCGGTCCACACCCGTGTCGTCCAGGCCCAGCCGGCGCCCATCGCCAGGCCTATGAGCAGTTCGGTGCCGAGCAGTGCGATGGACTCGGTGCGATGGTGGGCGTCGATGATGCCGGGCTCGCGCAGTGCGACAACCGCCAGGATCACGGGCAGGACCCACCAGCGCCGGTCGGTGTCGATGGCGCGGGCGCGGAACTGCCGCACCAGCACCAGCGCGACCACGGCCACGATCACCAACGCGTTGACCAGCCCGGACATCAAAGCCTCCGTGAGCGGAAGGGGGATGTCGACTGCGGGTGCTGCCGACGCCTACGACGCTACGGAAATGCGCAGGTCAGCGAATCGGAGCCGGGGTGGATCACGGGTGGATCCGCAGGCGGGCCGACCTCCACCCACGGGTGGAGAACCAGGCCCGCACCCTGGTCACTCGGCCGGGCACGCGGAGACGCGGGGGTGCGGCCGTCCTGCGGCCGTCGCCACGGCCGCCCGGGACAGCCCGGCTCGGTGAGACGGCGGTGTCGGCGTGCGGGCACCAGCACCAGCACCAGCACCAGCACCAGCACCAGCACCAGCGACTGTGACGTCCGGTCCGGGGACACGGTGGGCCGGCGTACGGGCACCGGCGACCGTGCCGGTGCCCGACCGTTGACCTGCCCGAGCCCAAGGTGTCCCGGCCCGCGGCACAGCGACCGCGGGGACCACAGGTCCGCTGTGCCCTATCCCGGGATGCGTTGGTGCGGCCCACGCCACGGCGGTAACGGGGCCGAGGCCCGGCCCGTGCCGACCACTGCCGGGTTCGCCGCGGCCCTGCGGGGGCCGCACCGTGGTCCGGCGCGGTCGCTAGGCGTCGATCCGCGAGCGGTCCAGTGTGGCCGCCGAGCTGGAGATGAACTCCTTGCGGGGGGCGACTTCGTTGCCCATCAGCAGATCGAAGACCTGCTCGGCGGCGTCCAGGTCGGACAGGTTGATCCGGCGCAGGGTGCGGTGGCGCGGGTCCATCGTCGTCTCGGCCAGCTGATCGGCGTCCATCTCGCCCAGACCCTTGTAGCGCTGGATGGAGTCCTTGTACCGCACGCCCTTGCTCTGGAACTCCATGAGCTTGTCGCGCAGCTCACGGTCCGAGTAGGTGTAGACGTACTTGTCCTGGCCCTTCTTCGGCTGGACGAGTTCGATGCGGTGCAGCGGCGGCACCGCCGCGAACACCCGGCCGGCCTCCACCATGGGCCGCATGTAGCGCTGGAACAGCGTCAGCAGCAGGCAGCGGATGTGGGAGCCGTCGACGTCGGCGTCCGTCATCATGATGATCTTGCCGTAGCGGGCCGCGTCGAGATCGAAGGTCCGGCCCGATCCCGCTCCTATGACCTGGATGATCGCACCGCACTCGGCGTTCTTCAGCATGTCGGTGACGGACGACTTCTGGACGTTGAGGATCTTTCCGCGGATCGGGAGCAGCGCCTGGAACTCGGAGTTCCGGGCGAGCTTCGCGGTGCCGAGCGCGGAGTCTCCCTCGACGATGAACAGCTCGCTGCGCTCCACGTCGTCGCTGCGGCAGTCGGCGAGCTTGGCGGGCAGGGACGAGGACTCCAGGGCCGTCTTGCGGCGCTGTGCGTCCTTGTGCTGGCGGGCCGCGATCCGCGTACGGGCGGCGGCGACCGCCTTCTCCAGGACCACCCGGGCCTGCGCCGCGGCGTCCCGCTTCGTGGAGGTCAGGAACGCCTTGAGTTCCTTGGAGACCACGTTGTTCACGATGCGGCGGGCCGCGGAGGTGCCGAGGACCTCCTTGGTCTGGCCCTCGAACTGCGGCTCGGCCAGGCGCACGGTGACGACCGCGGTCAGCCCCTCCAGGGCGTCGTCCTTGACGACGTCGTCCTCGGCGACACGCAGCAGCTTTTTGGTGCGCAGCACCTCGTTCAGCGTCTTGGTGACGGCCCCCTCGAAGCCGGCGACGTGGGTGCCGCCCTTCGGGGTGGCGATGATGTTGACGAACGACCTCAGGGTCGTGTCGTAGCCGGTCCCCCAGCGCAGTGCGACGTCCACGCCCAGCTCGCGGGTGACCTCCGTCGGGGTCATCTGTCCGTGCTCGTCGAGCACGGGCACGGTTTCCTTGAAGGTGCCCTGACCGGCGAAGCGGAGGATGTCACAGACCGGCTTGTCGGTGGCCAGGTACTCGCAGAACTCGCTGATGCCGCCGTCGAAGCGGAAGGACTCCTCGCCCTTGCTGCCGCCCTCGCCGAGACCGAATTCGTCGCGCACGACGATGGTCAGGCCGGGCACCAGGAATGCGGTCTGCCGGGCCCGCTGGTGCAGGGTCTCCAGGGCGAGTTTGGCGTCCTTGAGGAAGATCTGCCGGTCGGCCCAGTACCGCACGCGCGTGCCGTTGCGGGTCTTGGGGATCTTCTTCGTCTTGCGCAGGCCGCTCTTGGCCTCGAACTTGGCACTCGGGCCGTTCGCCGCGAAGGCGCCCGGGACGCCGCGCCGGAAGCTGATCGCGTGGGTGTGCCCGCCACGGTCCACCTCGACGTCGAGGCGGGCGGACAGCGCGTTGACCACGGATGCGCCGACGCCGTGCAGACCGCCGGAGGCCGCGTACGAGCCCCCGCCGAACTTGCCGCCGGCGTGCAGCTTGGTCATGACGACCTCGACGCCGGACAGACCGGTCTTGGGCTCGACGTCCACGGGGATGCCGCGGCCGTTGTCCCGCACCTCCACGGAGCCGTCGTCGTGGAGGATCACGTCGATGTGGTCGCAGTACCCGCCGAGGGCCTCGTCCACGGCGTTGTCGATGATCTCCCACAGGCAGTGCATCAGACCGCGGCTGTCGGTCGAGCCGATGTACATACCGGGACGCTTGCGTACGGCCTCAAGACCTTCGAGGACGAGCAGGTGCCGCGCGGTGTAGTTGGAGCCGTCCCGGTCTGCTCCTGCCAGCAGCGCAGTGGACGGCACGGACGTGTCGGCGGTCACGCGGTTCGCTCCTCGCTGAATTTCAGTTGAGCCCTTTTGGGTAAGGGCGCGGCTTCGGTCGCCGCCAAGAGGGTACCGAGGCCTGGTAGAGCCGTTGTAACGCCACCCTCGTCTGAAGTCACACTAGTCCACAGTCGTATGGGTGTTCGATCCCTCTATGGAGTGAAGTACATATCACGTTCCCTTCGAGGCATGAACCATTTAGGCTCCGGGCACGTCCTCATTCACAACCGGCAAGCCAGCCGGGGGACCGAAACCCGATAGACAGCGCGAACCCGTAAGACACATAGACACGCAATACGGCACATTCGCCGCCAACCGGCAGCAGACAGCCGCCCCGGAGAGATTTTTTCCAGGAAGAGCCACGAGCGGGAACGTTTTCGGGCTGGTTGGATGTTGACCCTGGTACGACAGCTCGTCGAGCTAGAGAAGAGGCGACGTGACTACTGTTCTGACCCCCGCGAGCCCGCTGACGGCCGCCGATCGCTGCGACCGCTGCGGCGCCCAGGCATACCTGCGCGTCGTCCTGCTGAGCGGCGGAGAACTGCTCTTCTGCGCCCACCACGGCCGCAAGTTCGAGCCGGAACTCAAGAAGATCGCCGCTGAGATACAGGACGAGACGGAGCGGCTGACGTCCGCTCCGGCATCCGCCTCCGAAGAAGAGCACTGAGGTCTCGCATCCACGACGAGCCAGTCCCGGCATGAGCCGGTGAACGGGCGGCCGCTCCTCTTGGAGCGGCCGCCCGTCGTCGTGTCCTCCAGCAAGCCGGTCCAGGGCGTCAGACGCCCGGGTGCGGCGTCCTCGCGCCGGGGCCGCTCGCGCCCGTTCTGACGACTTCGGAGACCCGGGTGTAGACACCGGGGCTCCCTGCCCGCCCGCAGCCACTCCCCCATGACACGAGCCCGATGAGCCGCCCCTCGGCGACCAGCGGCCCTCCGCTGTCGCCCTGGCAGGCGTCGGGGCCGCCCTGGGTCTGTCCGGCGCACAGCATGGATTCCGCGCGATACGCTCCGTCGACACCGCCGGGATAGGCTCGCTCGCACTGGGTGTCCGGCAGCACGCGCACGCGTGCCGCCCGCAGCTGCCGCGGGTAGTCCCCGGCGCCCGTCGTGTCGCCCCATCCGTACACCGTGGCGCTCGTGCCCGGCGCGTAGGCCGGGTCGCCGACTGCCGCCATGCCGATGACGTCGCTCTGCGGCAGGGACGCGGCGAGGGTGAGCACCGCGAAATCGCCGGCGTTGGTCGCCGCGTCATAGCGCGGATTGATACGGACCTCGCGTACGGCGATCTCCTTCCCCTCGGTCGACAGGAGATCGGTACGACCGGCGATGACCTTGAGGTCGCGCGTCTCGTTCGGCGCCGTCCCGAGAACCTCCTCGGTCACGCAGTGGGCAGCGGTCAGCACGGTGGTCCGGCCGATCGCCACGCCACCGCAGAACTGCCCCGCCCGCGTACCCCCGAACCGGTCACGGCTGGACAGCGCGACCGTCCAGGGGCTCTGGGAGACATCGACGGGAAAGCCGCCGACGACAACGCTGCCGGCGGCCGCGGGGGCCGCGGCGGTCAGCGGTATTGCGGTCGCGGCAGCCGCCAGGACCAGCGGCCGGATCAGTGCTCGCGCGATAGGGCGTCGCATGCACGCTCCTCACTCTGAGTGCCTATGGGAAACCCAGAGTCATCCAGAGCACGGCAACCCGCAGCACGAAGGCCCGGCGCCCAACTGCGGGGGGCCAGGCCTTCGACGTCGTAGCACCGCCACCAGACCTCGATCGCTCGCGACCTGACGTCGTACGACCAGAGGTCGATCGAGGCCGCTCTACGCGGTCGCGGGACTAGCTAGTCGAGGTAGTCACGAAGGACCTGCGAACGCGAGGGGTGACGCAGCTTCGACATCGTCTTGGACTCGATCTGACGGATGCGCTCACGCGTCACGCCGTACACCTTGCCGATCTCGTCAAGGGTCTTCGGCTGACCGTCGGTGAGACCGAAGCGCATCGAGACGACCCCCGCCTCACGCTCGGACAAGGTGTCGAGGACGGAGTGCAGCTGCTCCTGCAAGAGCGTGAAGCTGACCGCGTCGGCCGGGACGACGGCCTCGGAGTCCTCGATGAGGTCGCCGAACTCGCTGTCGCCGTCCTCGCCCAGCGGGGTGTGCAGCGAGATGGGCTCGCGGCCGTACTTCTGGACCTCGATGACCTTCTCCGGGGTCATGTCGAGTTCCTTGGCCAGTTCCTCCGGGGTGGGCTCGCGGCCCAGGTCCTGGAGCATCTGACGCTGCACGCGCGCGAGCTTGTTGATGACCTCGACCATGTGCACCGGGATGCGGATGGTGCGGGCCTGGTCGGCCATGGCGCGGGTGATCGCCTGGCGGATCCACCAGGTGGCGTACGTGGAGAACTTGTAGCCCTTGGTGTAGTCGAACTTCTCGACCGCGCGGATCAGGCCCAGGTTGCCTTCCTGGATGAGGTCCAGGAACAGCATGCCGCGGCCGGTGTAGCGCTTGGCCAGGGAGACCACCAGACGGAGGTTGGCCTCCAGGAGGTGGTTCTTGGCGCGGCGGCCGTCCTCGGCGATGATCTCCAGCTCGCGCTTGAGCTTGGGGGCCAGTTTGTCGGCGTTGGCCAGCTTGTCCTCGGCGAACAGGCCTGCCTCGATACGCTTGGCCAGCTCGACCTCCTGCTCGGCGTTGAGCAGGGGGACCTTGCCGATCTGCTTGAGGTAGTCCTTGACCGGGTCGGCGGTGGCACCGGCGGCGGCGACCTGCTGCGCGGGCGCATCGTCCTCGTCCTCGTCGGACAGGACGAAGCCGGCGCTCTCGGCGCCCTCGGGCTCCTCTGCGCCCTTGGCGTCTTCGAGCACCTCTTCTTCGAGCAGCTCGACGTCGTCCTTCTTGGCGGTGGTCTTCTTGGCCGCCGTCTTCTTGGTCACGGCCTTCTTGGCGACCGTCTTCTTGGTGGTCGCCTTCTTTGCTGCTGCCTTCTTCGCGGGCGCGACTTCCTCGGCCGGGTCGACGGCGACGGGCTCAGCAGGCACGGCCGGTGCGGGTGTGGTGGCGGTGGCCTTCCTGGTGGTCACCGTCTTCGCCGCGACCGTCTTGGTGGCAGTGCGCTTGGCCGGACTCTTTGCTGCGACGCTCTTTCGGGTGCGCTTGGGCTCCGCGGCACTGACCATCAGCGTCACACCCTCTTCCTCGAGGATCTGGTTGAGGCTGCGCAGTACGTTCTTCCACTGAGTGGCCGGAATCTGGTCAGCTTCGAAGGCCCGACGCACGTCGTCGCCGGCGATCTGCCCCTCAGCCTTTCCCCGCTCAATGAGCGCCATGACAGAGACGGACTCGGCGATCTCCGGCGGGAGCGTACGGGATGTGCTGGCCGACACGAACAACCTCTCGGAACGTTGGAAAACGGCTTCCGGCCCCGTCCACGACGGACTGGAGCCGACCACCGGCCTGGGGATGGGCCGACGGCGCGGGCGGACGCCGGGAGAGGATCAGCGCCTTACATGGCGTCCGTATTCCCTCCGCGGCTGTCACCTCTTAGGTCATCGCGCTGATCCCCCGAGCGTTACGCCCAATCTTCGTGGCCCGAGTCACACCCCGTAAGTGCCCAAAAACGGTCAGATACGGTCAGACGTGGCTGCCGACGGCATCGGCCGGCACCGCCGCCGCCATCGGACCGCATCACGCCGTCGCCGAGCCCCACCGAACCCCTCCGGACCGAGGTGGGCCCGGAGGGGTCCGGCGGGGTCCGGCGAGCGACGGCTCCCGGGCCCGGCACAGCCCTCACGGGGCGGTGCGTCTGCGACCGCGGCGCCCGCGGTCCGCGGTCAGTGCTCGCGCGGCGCGGGCACCACACGCTCCACCTCGGGGTGGACGGTGAGCAGTTGACGCATCGCCGCCTCGGCCGCGGCGCCGTCACCGGTGCCGAGTGCGTCGACGATGCGCGCGTGCTGGGCCAGGGAGGCATCGTTCGGCCGGTCACAGCCGGTGACCGGGCCGCCGGAGACCTGGAGCGCGGCCGACACGATGCCCGACAGGTGCTCCAGCATGCGGTTGCCCGCGATCTGGATGAGCAGGGTGTGGAACTCGGCGTCGGCACGGGAGAAGGTGAGGGCGTCGCCCTGTCCCATGGCGTGGCTCATGATCTCCACCATGTCGGAAAGGCGCTGCTGGATGTCCTCACGGCCGTGCCCCGCGGCGAGGCGCGCGGCGAGCGGCTCGATCGTCCAGCGCAGCTCACTCAGTTCGCGGCGCTGGTCGTCGCGCTGCGGCCCGAATGCGCGCCATTCGATGATGTCCGGATCCAGGAGGTTCCAGTCACTGACGGGACGCACACGCGTGCCGACGTTCGGGCGGGCGCTGACCAGGCCCTTGGCCTCCAGGACACGGAGGGACTCGCGGACGACGGTACGGGACACCTCGAAGCGTTGGCCGATCTCCTCGGGCACGAGCGGGCGGTCCGCGCCCAGGTCGCCCGAAACGATCATCTGGCCCAACTGCTGGACGAGTTGGCCGTGCAGGCCGCGGCCGCGGCTGCCCGCGGCGCGCCGTCCCACCCGGCCCAGGTCGGGGTCCGCGCCCTCCCAGGCGGGTGTTCCGAGCCGGTCGGCGCCGGGGCCCTCGGCGTAGGGGTAGCGGTCGAGTTCGCCCGGGCCGACCAGACCTGAGTCGGTGGAGCGGGCGGCGGTCATCATGGTGTGCGCAAGGGTACTCACGGATCCTTTGTCGGCGCTGGCTCCAACTGCCTTGAGGTCTTTGGTGAAAAGCACACGAAAGGGTGATCGCTCACCCCGTCGCAATTGACGCCTTATCGGAAAGAAATGGGCGCGCTCCGGGGGAGTTGTGCACACAGCCGGATCGGAAGCGCGCGGACGGTCGTCATCTGACCCTGCTGCGCAGCGTCGTGAGCAGATACGCACAGAGCAGGGCGGTCAGCGACAACGCCAGCGCGCCGCCCACGGGTTGGACCAGCACGCGGGCCACCACGGCCGCGTACCGCTCTCCGCCGAAGGGCCACTGGAGCAGGAAGATCTCCCGCATCCGGAGCGGAAAACCCGCCGCGGTCCGTACGGCCGGGCCTCCCACCATCTTCTGCACGACGGGAACGACCACGACCGGTACGGCGAGCACCGCGGCGAGCCCGGCCGTCGTGGACCGGAAGACGCCCGCCGCCAGCACCCCGGCCCAGGCGCACCCGACCACCAGTCCGAACCAACTCGCACTCAGCGAAAGCCAGTCGGCGGGAACTTCCGCGAGCTCCCGCCCGTAGACGACATAGAGCACTTCGGCATCGCAGCCCACGGTGAGGAAGGCCAGCATCAGCGCCGTGGCCCCGGAGACGAGCAGTTTCGCGGTGAGCAGGCCCAGCCGACGGGGCACGGAACCGCGGTCCGCCGCCAGGGCGGGGTGGCGGAACTCGTCCCCGAAGGCCAGTGCGCCGAGCAGTCCCGCTCCGAGCGCCGCGGGCGGCAGGGGCACCTCTCGGGGCCATGCGGCGAACAGGCGCGCCTGCGGGGTGTGACCGATGCGGGCGAGCAGAACGGCCGTGACCGCGGAGACGACGAGCACGACACCGCAGGTGAAAAAGCCCGTGCCGATCCCGACGGCGCGGCGCAGTTCGTAGCGCAGAGGGCGGAGGGGGCTGGGGGCGGGGCGGACGGAGATGAGGGGAGGGAGGAGGGACAGGGAGCCGGGGGTGAGCGATCCGGTGCCGCGGCGCGAGGGTCCGGCCCCGGGGCGAGCGACGGGTACGCGGCCGGTGGCCGGCGCCGCGGGGCCGGTGGTGGGGCCGGGTGAGGTGGGTGCGGCGTCCGGGGTCTGAGCGGAGGATGGGGCCGGGGTCTCGGCCCCTGGCGTGGGCCCGGTCGGTTCCGGGCCGCCACCGGGCGTGTGGCCGTCGGATTCCAGGGGGTGTCCGTCGGCGGGGGTCGGTGCGCCCTCGGCGGGAGGCGTGCCGGGCAGGTCACCGGATGGCGCTGCCGACGGCGTGCCCACCGGAAGCGGTGCCTCAGGATCGCCCGGGCCCTCCGTCACCAAGGGCGATTCATGAGCCGCCCGCTGTCGCCTCAGGACGGACAGGCCGCGACCCGGTCGCAGCCGTACTCCTTCCGGACTCCCTTGGCTCTGCCCTTGTCCGCCGGCCGGCGTTTTGTGCGCGGGCTTCGGCCCGCCCGGCACATTCCACCCGTCGACCGGCTGCTCCCCGTCGAGCGGACGAGTTCCGGCGCCCGGCCCCATGTCGCCCACCTCGTCCGCGAGTTGGTGGACGAGGACGCCGTGCCGGAAGGCGATGTCACCGATGTCCGCGGTCGTACTGCCGTACACGGAAAGACGATTGCCCTCCTCCCGAACGATCTCGACGGACCGCCGGTCGGTGCGGGCCTCCTTGGTGAGCAGGGCGGCGAGGCGGGCGGCGTGCGGGGTACGGACCGCGACGCGGGGACGCAGCCGTGTGCGGGCGAACTCCACGGCCTCCTGGTCGGCGACGAGTCTGCCCTGTTCGAGCGTGACGACCCGGTCCGCGTTGCGTGCCGCCTCCTTGGGTTCGGCGGTGGTGAACAGGACCGTGCCGCCCTGGGTCGCATGCGCCCGGAGCATGCCGTGCAGCCAACGGGCTTCACGCGCGGACAGCCCGTCCACGGGGGCGTCCAGCACCAGGGTGTGCGGGTCGGGCAGCAGGGCGCAGGCCAGTCCGAGCCGGCGGTCCATGCCGCGCGAGAGCGTGCCCAGGCGCTCCTCACGCAGGCTGACGAGGCCGACGACTTCGAGAACCTCGTCGGCGCGCCGGGCCGGGACCCCCGCCGCGGCGCACAGCATGCGCAGATGCCCGCGGACCGAGCGCGCCGGATGCCCCGGGACGTCACCGAGGAGGACACCCACCTCGCGCGACGGGTGGGCGATCCGGTGCAGCGGTCGCCCTCTGAAGTGGGTGATCCCACGGCCCCGTTGGAGTTCGAGCATCAGTCTGAGCGCCGTTGTCTTGCCGGCGCGGGGCGCACCCAGGAGTGCCGTGACACGGCCCGCGTGCGCCTCGAAGGAGACATCGTTGACGGCGGGCGGGTGCGCCTTGCGGGGGTTGCTGGTCAGTCCGAAGGCCTGGATCACCTGCAGCAAGATAGCGTGCCAGGTCCTTTTTTTCGGGTATCACCCTGTCTGCCCAGTCCTGAGGGTCTTCCTCCTGATGTTTCTGTCGACGATTCCCCGGCCAGGCCGCCGGCGCGGGGTGCGGGAAGGGAGGCCTGTTCGCACCGTCCGGCCCTGTCCGCTCAGACCTCCGGACGCAGCATCGGAGGGTTGAGCAGCGTGGCACCGCCAGCTCGGAAGAGCTGGGCGGGACGGCCGCCCTGGCGTGTGGTCGTGCCTCCGGTGGGGACGAGGAATCCGGGGGTTCCGGTCACCTTGCGGTGGAAGTTGCGTGGGTCGAGGGCCACTCCCCACACCGCTTCGTAGACACGGCGCAGCTCGCCGACGGTGAACTCGGGCGTGCAGAACGCGGTCGCCAGGGACGAGTACTCGATCTTGGAACGGGCCCGTTCCACCCCGTCGGCCAGGATCTGGGCGTGATCGAAGGCGAGCGGTGCCAGGGGTTCGCCGGCGCGGTCGTACCCGCCCTGCTGCAGCAGTTCTTCCACCGGAGCCCAGCGCGCGTTGCTCGCGTCGCCGCCCGCGCGGGGGGCGGGCAGGTCGGGGGCGAGCGCCAGGTGAGCGACGCTGACCACACGCATGCGCGGGTCCCGCTTGGGATCGCCGTACGTCGCGAGCTGTTCGAGGTGGGCGCCGTTGTCCTGGGCCGGGGCGGCCGGGTCAAGGGCGCACAGTCCCGTCTCCTCGGCCAACTCGCGCGCCGCGGCCTGCGCGAGATCCTCGTCGGCCCTGACGAAGCCGCCGGGCAGTGCCCATCGCCCCTGGAACGGTGCCTCGCCCCTGCGCACCGCCAGCGCACACAGGGCGTGGCGGCGCACGGTCAGCACGACCAGGTCCACGGTGACGGCGAAGGGCGGAAACGCTGACGGGTCGTAGGGCATGCCGCGATCATAGTCGTCTGCCTGACGATAAACACTCCCTTCGCCGACCACATCGCCGGCCGATCCGTTCGGCTCCGGTCCCCGACGGGCGAGCGGTTTCCGTTTCTTCGTCCGAATAGCGTCGTGATGGCATCGCGCGAGGTCACCCTCCCCGCTGCCGGCCGTCCGCAGACTTCTGGATCATGGCGAATCCTTGGCGGCCGCGCTGTAGGGAACACGGTGACCCGCGGCCCGCAGCCCCCTCGGGGCGCGCTCTCCCAGGTGTCTGTCGCCGTCGGCCTGCATCGGGCCCGCCGCCACCGCTCACGAGTCCTCCGCGGGGCCATCGCCACCGGACCGTGGGCCCCTGGCGGATGCGCGTCCCGTGTCGTGCCTGTCCGCAGCTCGGGCATGTGTTTCGCCCGCAGCCGGCACGCCGGGGCGTGTGGAGCCCTCACCCCGGGAGGCGCGCCGGGGGGCGAGCCTCGAACGACGCCCCTCCGCCCGTACCGGACGGGCGTTGCCATCGGCGCCCGCCCGGACGCGTACACGGCGCCGACGGCGCGACCCGGGCTCCGAGGAGTCCCCGCCTGCTGCCGATGCCGTCTTCCTGCGGCCCGTCGCCTCTGTCGCTTCGGTTTGTGCCTCCGCGCGGTCGGCGCGCTCCGCACGCAGACAGCGGCGGACCGCCTCCGGGTCCAGACCCTCGTTGCAGGCTTGGTGCAGCAGACGTGCGAACAGGTAGTCGGGGTCAGCGCCGAGGGCCATGGCCAGCGCTTCCCTGGCCTCCAGGTCGTCGCCGGTGGACCAGGCGACCCAGCCCGCGAGGGTGAGCGGCGCGGCGGCGTGTTCGCCGTACGGTCCGACGCAGCGGCGTGCCAGGGCGCGCCACAGACGCAGGGCGGGGCCGGCGTCGTCGCCCTCCATCCATGCGGCGGCCCGGTCACGGGTGGTGCGGTCCTGGAGGCCGAGGATCAGCTGCGCCGCTTCGTCATGGGTGAGCAGTGCGTCGTCGCGCAGATCCGCCGGGAGTGTGCCGGGCACCGGGGCCGCCGCCGCGAACCTGGTGAGCATGTGCTCGGCCAGGCGCAGTGTTTCCTCCGCCACGTCGGCGCGGGCCTTGTCGTCGAGAAGCCGGGGCACCAGGGCGGTGCCCGCCGTGTCCAGGGCGATCTCCTGTTCCAGTGCGGCGGAGGTCTCCCAGGGCAGCAACCGGGCCCGCAGCTCGCGCAGCGTCCCGCGCACTTGGAGGCCGGCGTAGGTCGCGGCGGCGGCCAGCACGGAGGTGCCGGGCAGGCCCATGGGTGTTCCGTCGTCCGGGCAGCAGCCCACGTCCGGGCAGCAGTACGACCAGAAACGGCCGTCCGAAATGCACAGGGCCTCGATGACGGGTACGTCCAGGGTGCCGCATTCGGTGCGCAGCAGTTGGGCGAGCGGCCGTAGTCGTTGCATGACCTCGCGGCCGGTCTCCCCCTTCGCCGGTTCCTGGCAGACGTAGGCGACGATCTGCGCGGGCCGGGATCCCCGGCGTTCGCTGCCGGCCACCAGGCCGTGGGCCAGTTGCCGGGCGGCCGACGCCCAGTCCTCCCTGCTCGCGGGGATGCCGAGCCGTGCCCGGCCGCCGAACCGGCCGCGTCCGTCCCGGTCGTGGAGAGCCACCAGCACGATGCTGTCCTCGGGGCGGTATCCGAGCAGGTACGGCAGGGCGTCGGCCAGTTCGGCCGGGGTGCGCAGGGTGACCTGCGCTTCGTGGGCGGCGCGGCGGTCGCGTTCCTTTTGTTCCGTGACGTCGCCGACGTCGCGGTTTTCTGCGGGTCCGGTCGATTCGCTGTGATTCGTCATGCGCCGACGATCTCGCGGATCTTGAAGTTCCGCTTGGGCCTGTGGATAAGTCAAGGCAGGGCCACGACAATCGCGGCCGGTAGGGCCGTCGCTTGTCCACAGGGGCCGTCCCGCTGTCGCCGGTGTCCGGTTGGATGGGACGCATGGAGCACACGAGCAACACGGATCTGCGTGCACAGGCCGACACCGTCCCCGCCCGGCTGGTCGGGGATGCCACGGGCGCCGCCCGGCTGCGCGAGGACCAGGGGCCGGCGATCGAGGCGCTGGTCGCCGATCGCCGCAGAGCCCTTGTCGTCCAGCGCACGGGATGGGGCAGGCCACGGTCTATTTCCTGGCGACCCCCCTGTCGCGTGCCCGGGCAGCGGCCCCACCGTGATCGTCTCGCCGCTCCTCGCGCTGATGCGTAACCGGTGCGCAACCAGGTGGACGCCGCTGCCCGGTCCGGCCTCCACGCCCGGACCATCAACTCCTCCAACACCGAGGGGACGCCGTCCAGACGGGGATCGCGGCGGGCACCGTCGATGTCCTGCTCGTCAGCCCGGAAGGGCTGACTTCTCCGGACTCGCACTCTGTCCGGTGTTCAACCGCCGAGACACCTGAGGTGATCGCGGTCAGAGACATCCGGGAGCGAATCGGGGCGGTGCGCTGTCTCGCGGATGTCGTCTGCGCACCCATCCAGGACGAGACCAACACCGCCCGGCTGGTGTCCGTGATCCCCAGGCCGTCACGGATCCGTGCCGTGGTCCCCGCCAGCAACTACGGAGTGGTGGCGGCCGCGGCGCTCGCCGCTGCCTGGGGACTGCCCGGCGCCGGCCCCGACGCAGCCCCGGTCTTCCGGGACAAGGCGCTGCTGCGCCGCACAGCGGGTGCAGCCGGCATCGCCCAGCCCGAACGGCGGGTGGTGACCGGGCCCGAGGAAGCCGCCTCGTTCCGTGCGGGCGGCGACGGCAGTTGCGTCCTCAAACCGACGAACCGTCAGGCCGGAAGGAACGGGTCCGGACCATGGCCGTGGTCCGGTCGACCCGCAACCTCGGCTTCTCCCTCGGCGCCCTGAGCGTCGTCCCGCTGCTTTCTGCCGAGCTCAGCCTGCCGCAGCGAGGACCAGCGGAAGAACCTGTTGGCTGCCTGCCCGGCGGAGCAGGCGGGCAGCGACCGCGAGGGTCCAGCCGGAGTCGGTGTAGTCGTCCACGAGCAGGACGGGGCCTGGAGAGCGCGCCAGGGCACCAGCCAGCTCCTCGGGGACGGCGAAGGTGCCGTACAGCGCCCTGAGGCGTTGGGCGGAGTTGCTGCGCCGTGCCGCGTGCGCGCCGCTCGGCCCGGTGTACGTCAGTGTGCCCAGGAAGGGGAGATGGCCGACGGCCGCAATTCCTTGGGCGAGGGAGCCGACCAGTTGTGAGCGGGTCAGGGACGGCACGGCGACGACGCCCACCGGCCGGGCAGAGGCATCCGGGACATTCGGCGCCCAGCCGCCCGCAGAGCGTGCCCAGTCGGTGAGTACCTCCACCGCGGCCCGCAGGACATCGTCGGGCACCGGACCGTCGGGCGCGTTCACCGCCAGCAGCGGGCGCAGCCGGTTGCCCCAGCCGATGTCCGAGAGCCGCCCCAGGGCACGCCCGGTGGAGCACTGTTCGCCCACCGGGATGCGCCCCTTGAGGTCGATGCCCAGCGCGGGCATCCCCGTCGGCCACATCCGGCGCGGCTCGACCTCCGCCCCCGGGCGGTCCAGCTCCTTCGCCGCCCCCGTCAGTGTCTCCTCCGAGACGGAGGAGTCGGCCCAGGCTCCCGCGCAGTTGTCGCAGCGGCCGCATGGGGCCGCCCCCTCATCGTCCAGCTGCCGGCGCAGGAACTCCATCCGGCAGCGGGATGTGCTCACGTAATCGCGCATGGCCTGCTGCTCGGCCGCGCGCTGCCGCGCCACCCAGGCGTACCGCTCAGCGTCGTACACCCACTCGGCTCCCGTGGCCGTCCAGCCGCCCTTCACCCGTTTGACCGCTCCGTCCACGTCCAGCACCTTGAGCATGGTCTCCAGACGGGTGCGCCGGAGATTCACAGCCGCTTCCAGGGCCGGCACGGACAGCGGCCGTCCCGCACCGGCGAGGGCCGAAAGCGTCTCGCGAACCTGCGCCTCGGGCGGGAAGGCGGTATCGGCGAAGTAGCGCCAGATGGCCTCGTCCTCCTGGCCCGGCAGCAGCAGCACATCGGCGTGGGCCACCCCGCGACCCGCGCGCCCCACCTGCTGGTAGTAGGCGATCGGCGACGACGGCGAGCCGAGGTGCACCACGAAGCCCAGGTCCGGCTTGTCGAAGCCCATCCCGAGCGCCGAGGTCGCGACCAGTGCCTTGACCCGGTTCTCCAGCAAATCGACCTCGGCCTGCAGCCGGTCCGCGTTCTCTGTGCGCCCCGTGTAGGAGGCCACCTTCAAGCCGCGCTGCCGCAGAAAAGCGGTGGCCTCCTCGGCCGCGGCCACCGTCAGCGTGTAGACGATGCCCGAGCCCGGCAACTCGTCGAGGTGCTCGGCGAGCCAGGCGAGGCGGTGCGCGGCGTCCGGCAGCCGGACCACACCCAGCCGCAGGCTTTCCCGCTCCAGCGGTCCGCGCAGCACCAGGGCCTCACCAGCGCCGGTACCCAACTGCTCGGCCACATCCGCCGTCACGCGCGCGTTGGCGGTCGCGGTGGTGGCGAGCACCGGCACGCCGGGGGCAAGCTCGGCGAGCATCGCCCGCAGCCGGCGGTAGTCCGGCCGGAAGTCATGGCCCCAGTCCGAGATGCAGTGCGCCTCGTCGACCACCAGCAGGCCGGTCGTGGCCGCGAGCTTGGGCAGCATCTGCTCGCGAAAATCAACAGAGTTAAGACGTTCCGGGCTCACCAGGAGAACATCGGTCTCGCCGCGCTCGACCTCCTCATAGATGGTGGCCCACTCCTCCGGGTTGGCCGAGTTGATGGTGCGCGCCCGGATACCGGCTCGCGCCGCCGCCTCGACCTGGTTGCGCATCAGCGCCAGCAGCGGCGAGACGATCACCGTCGGGCCCGAGCCACGCCGACGCAGCAGAGCGGTGGCGACGAAGTACACCGCCGACTTGCCCCAGCCGGTGCGCTGCACCACCAGGGCACGCCGACGCTCCTCGACCAGAGCCGCCACCGCCTGCCACTGGTCCTCCCGCAACCGCGCCGAACCCCCGGGGGCGCCGACGAGCTCAGCGAGGATGGCATCGGCTTCGGCGCGGAGCTCCAGATCGTCCATGCCCCCATGGAACCCGATGGCAAGGACAATCAGCCACTTCACCCAGCGTGACACCAGCTCACAAGCGGTCCACCGGCCACGCACCGATCGAGGACGGCTAGGGCGGAACACTGGGCCACGACCATCCTCGTTCGACGCGACGGCGCAGGTCAGGGCTCGATCTCCGCTGGATTGTGAGTGCCTTCCCGATTCTGTAGCCCGTAACGCCTGACCAACCCGGACGTCCGCGACCAGGTCCTGCCCAAGCCGGCCGCCGCGACCGGGCCGCTGATCGTGGACGAGACCCACTGCATCTCGCGCCCCCGGCCGCAGTTGATCCACTCCCTGGGCGCGTGCATCGCGGTGGTCGGTCGCCTGCCGCCGCCCAGGTCGGTGGGGTACGCGGGAGAAGTGCCGTGGTTGTCCCGCAGCAACAGCGCGCAGCGGCGGCACGCGCTGGACGGCGCGCTGGTCGTTCCACCCGCACCGGTCTGCGCACTCCTGGCGGCGAGCGGTCCGGTCCTGGTCGTGGACGACTACACCGAGACGGATGGGGCGTCGGCGGTCGCGGCCCGCCTTCTCAGGAGAGCGGGAGCGCGGGGAGTGCTGCCGCTGGTCCTGGCCGTCCAGGGCTGATACCCGCCGCACCGGCGCACGCTCGGCGCACGGCGTCCGAAAACAGCACGACCGCCGGTCCCACGAATCGTCGGAGGACTCTCTGGGTAGGGATATAAGCCACAGATCCCTGGATAAGGGTCGGTGGCCCCAATTGCTCGTTGCCGCATCCCAGTTCGACAGGAAGAATTGAAGTCCGCTCCCCGCACGGTTCGTCCGTGATCCGGTTGGGCTTTGCTGCGGTGCGCGTCCCCCCGTCCGACCCCGCCCGCAGTGTGGGCGCGTAGCCGAAGGGAGAAACGTGACCTTCGGATTCGCTCCGTCCTCGGCGGCATCCTTCTCGACGCCCGCGTCCGCCGCTGCCACCAGCCGCCTGCTTGAACCCGCGGAATGGGCCGCCGCGGGGATCCCGCTGCTGCGCAACCCCCGTGAGGTCGTCAGCGGGCTGCACACCCGGCACCGGCCCAAGGTGACGACCGCGGTCGTCGCGGTCCTCGACCCCGAGGAAAGACTGCTGGCGAGCGCCTCGTTCACCCGCCGCCCGGTACCGGCCGACGGATGGATGTTCCGCAATGCGCTGCTGTCCCAACTGCGCCGGGTCATACCGCACGACCTTCGGCGCCGCACGCCCGTGCGCACGGCGGTGCTGCTCTACTGCCGTGAGGGGGACGCGCGTTGGACGGAGGAGGACGGCGCATGGATGTGGGGCCTGCGTGACGCCTGCACCCTGCACGGATTGCGCTGCGGGGCGTACATCACGCTGACCCGGGACGGCTGGCAGGTATTCGGCGAGGGCCGCGGCGGCCGTCGCCCGAACGTGGACTCGACGCCGGAACCCTTCGCCACCGCGGACGCCCCGCCCTCCGCACCCCGCACCGGCGGCGCCGTTTCGGAGGTATTGCGCCGCGCGGCGGCCCGTTGAGCGGTACGGTCCTCTGACCGAGCAGATCGGCTCCGTGCTCGGCGGAGCCGGTCTCGCGCCGGCCCCTGTGACCGACGCCGGTACGAGATCCGCAGTGGGTCGCTACAGGACCTGGGCCATCGCAGTCCGATCCCCGGTCCCGGTGCGGCGCCTTCCCGGCAGAAAGGGCCGTCCTCCGGTTTCCGCACACACCAAAGGCACCACCGTGCATGTGCCGCCGAAGCGGTACCTTCGACGCCCTCGCCGCTCTTGGTGTTCCGGCTGGGTACCGGACCCGGCTCAGACGCCCGTGCCCAGCACCCCGTTGATCTGCTGCGGGTCACCGCAGACGATCAACAGGGCACCGGCCCGGGCATGGGCCAGCGGGAGGGCGGCGGCGGCAGCCGTGCCAGGGCCGCCGTTGACCGCGACCACGACCACCGGACGGGATGCCGCACGGGAGGCGACGGCGGCGTCCGCGTAGAAGACGTCGTCGCCGGCATCGTGCTGCGCCCAGTAGGAGGGATCGCCGAAGGACAGTTCGTGCTCGGCCCACGGGTGCGGCAGGCCGGTGGTGATCACCAGCACATCACCGGGGGCGCGGCCCGACTCCAGGAGCAGGTCCACCGCCTCGTCGGCGGCATCGAGCGCTCCCTCGGCAGAGGCCGGAATCAGCTGGATCTGCGGGTTCGCCGCCGAGGCGGCGGAGGCGGCCGGACCCGACGGGCCCGGCTTGCTTGCGGCCGCGTCACGCGGCGTACGTTGCGTCGGCGGCGCGGGCCGGAGAGGGCCTGGGCGACCGGGACGCGACGGAGCCGCGGGGCGGGGGCCGGGTACGGGACGGGGGGTCGGCGCGGTGCGGCCGCTGGACGGCGTGGCGCGGGGACCCTGGGCACTCTCGTGAATCTGAGGCTCCTCGGGAATGAGAGGCATGAGCTGATATTTATCAAACGCCGGTCTGGCACGCACGACCGGGTGGCACAACAGTGCGAGTGGAAGCGTCAGAAGTCGAAGCCGAGCTGGCCCTCGATCTCCGGAACGCTTCCATCCGCCCAACTGCGGACCTTCTTGAGGTGCCGCCACTGGGGCAGCGCATCAAGATACGCCCACGACAACCGGTGGTACGGGGTGGGGCCCCGCTCCTCCAGTGCGGCCTTGTGCACGGGGGACGGATACCCCGCGTTGGCCGCAAAACCGAAGTCTGCATGGTCGATACCCAGTTCGGCCATCATTTTGTCGCGCTGAACCTTGGCGATCACCGAGGCCGCCGCCACCGCCACGCAGGAACGGTCGCCCTTGATCACCGTACGTACCTTCCAGGGCGTACCGAGGTAGTCGTACTTCCCGTCGAGGATCACCGCGTCGGGGCGGACCGGAAGGTCCTCCAGGGCGCGCCCGGCCGCGAGCCGCAAGGCCGCCGTCATCCCCAATTCGTCGATCTCCTGCGGGGAGGAGTGCCCCAGGGCGTAGGAGGTCACCCAGGTCCGCAGCGTCTCGGCCAGCGCTGTGCGCCGTCTGACGGTGAGCAGCTTGGAGTCGGTGAGACCTTCGGGGGGCCGGCGAAGTCCGGTGACGGCCGCACAGACGGTGACGGGCCCGGCCCACGCGCCGCGCCCCACCTCGTCGACACCGGCAATGACCTTCGCTCCGGTCGTGGCGCGGAGGGAGCGCTCGACGGTGTGAGTAGGCGGTTCGTACGGCATGGCGCCCTTAGCGTACGCCGCCCGGATCCCCCGGCGACACCCCGGCCCGCCACTCCGGCCGGGGTGCGGCCACACCCCGCAGTCAGGTTCCCTCGGGCCGGAGCAGCGGCAGCATCAACTGGTCGATCATCTCTTGGATGTCACGATCGGGCCATTCACTGGCGCACATCTTGGTGCGGTACATCATCATCGCCGGGATGGCGTCGCAGACATAGCTGTTCACTGCGTCGGGGCGCACCTCTCCGCGCGCGATTCCGCGGGTGATGATCTCGTGCAGCAGCTTGATCGCCGGTTCCACAACGCCCCCGGTGATCACACTGTGGAAGCGCTCCGCCTGCATCGTGTCGCATTCGTGAATCACCGAGCGCAATGCGAAGCCAGGGCGGGAGAACATCGCGTCGCGTGCCTGGAGGCACAGGGCCAGCAGATCCTCGCGCACGCTCCCGAGGTCGGGGGCCTCGTCCATCCGCGGCAGACCGGCCTGCAGGGCGTCGGCGACGAGGTCCTCCTTGGACGGCCAGCGACGGTAGACCGCGGCCTTGCCGGTCTGAGCACCGGCCGCGACCCCCTCCATCGTGAGGCCGTTCCAGCCGACGGTGCTGAGCTGCTCCAGGGCGGCGTCGAGGATCGCGCTTTCGAGTACGGCGCCGCGCCGGCGAAGGGAGGCCGCCTGAGCGGGGGCGGCCCTCCAGTGCGAGGTAACCATCTGGATTTCTCCAACAGACAAGGGGAGGCGGGGATTCCGGCACAGGGGGCGCATCACACGGCGACTGCGGGGGACGCGAAGCGCGAGGAGCGACCGACCGGACGGGGCACTCCGGTATCGCGCTCACTGTCATCGCCGCCTGCCAACTCATGGTGGTACTCGACGCGCCGGTTCCATCGCGTCTTTCACCATCCTCAACATCGCCATCGCCCGTGTGGAACAAGCGGGGGTCGACCACACCCTCGACCAGCTTCTCAGGCAACGGCGCCTCTTTCGATGGCTCGGGCACCGGAACCGTCTGAATCCCCTGAACCTCCGCCAACGCCTCCACCACGCGCTCCCCTGTGCCGTCCGCGCCCCAACGGGTCCAGCGGCTCATGAGGGACTTGCCCACGCCATGAGCCATCCGCGAAGCAGCCTCGTTCCATGTCTTCGCCGTCCGCGCTTTCCACAGGATCGCCTGTTCATCTGCTGAGGGTCGGCCAGGTCCATCTCCGGGTCGACGGACAGGGACCGACCGGTCTGGGGGTCGTACTCGCGGGCACCCAGATGAGTGAAGCCGGTGTCCTTGGTCTCGTCGATACCGCCGACGAAGCCCCTGGTTCCGGGCCAGGCGGCCGGTGCCGTGCCGCGGGTCTCACCGAAGGGCGTGACCCGGCGCCGGGTGAGGGCCAGGTGGGTGGCGGCGACGGCTGGCAGGCCGGTGCCGTGGTGGTCGGCGAGGGTGAAGGAGAAGCTGTTGTCGTCGGCGCGGACGGCCTGGTGGCCGCTGCCAAGGTCGATGTAGCGGGTCGCCTTCGCCTTGGTCGTGCCCTTGTCGAGGGTGACGTCGGTGTGCCCGAGGTGCAGGACTGTCCGGTCGCCCGTGCGGTCGGTGAGCCGGTTGCCGTTCGCTTCTTACAGGTACTCGGTGACCTTGTCCGGCTTGCCGTCGACGGGTTCGGTGACCTTGGCCAGGAGCCCCTCGGCGTCCCAGTCCAGGTGCTGCGTGCCGCGGTCGGTGGTGTTGCCGGTCGCGTCGTAGAGGTAGTCGGTCCGGCTGGTGCCCGCAGGTCCCTCGGTGGTGAGCGAAGTCAGCTGGTGAGCCTTGGGCGCGCCTGGGGTGGGGTACTCGTAGGTGTGCGCTATGTCCTTGGCGGTGTCGCCTCCGATGTCGTGCCGGGTGTCGGTCAGCCGGTTGCCGGCCTTGTCATAGGTGTACGACTGCCAGTAAGGGACGGGGCCGCCGAGCTTGGCTGCTGACGGGAAGTCCGCGCAGGTCTGGTCGCCCTGGGTCCATGCTTCTGTCAGCCGGCGCAGGTAGTCGTAGGTGAAGCACTGGTTGTCGGTGCCGGTGCCAGAGACGTCGCGCAGGGAAAGGACGTTGCCGGCCTCGTCGTAGCGGAAGGTGACGTTCTGGTCGACGTCGGCCTGTTTCTCGCGGTCGACGCGTGTGGTCGACAGCCGCTGGGTACCGAACTCGTAGGCGTTGGTGACCTGTGCTTTCTTGCCGCCACTGGTCAGGCCGAAGGTGTAGACGAGGGGTTCACTCGTGTGGCTGTAGGTGGCGGTCGAGGTCATGCCCTGGCCGAAGACCGAGATCGGCCGGAGGGTCTGGTCCTCATAGGTGTAGTTGATCGATCCGCCCGGCAGCGAACCAGCCGCGGAGTAGCTTGGCGACGCAACCAGACCTGAGGGCTTGTAGGTGGTGCCGGACCGGTAGGTGCCGGCCAGCGCGCCCTCGGACGCCGGGATCACCGTCGCTGTCCTGGTGGGCCGGTACAGCTTGTCGTAGGCGGTCACCACGGTGGTGTACGCCTGGCCGTTGGCGAAGCGGGTGGACTCGGCGAGTTGGTGACGGTGCCGTAGGTCCACTTGACCCCGGAGATTGCCGGTGGCAAAGCCTTCGCGCAGCTCGGTCTTGCGGCCCAGTCCGTCGTAGGTGTTGAACAGGGAGGTGCCTCGCCGGTCGGTGCTGGAGGCACCTGGCCGTGGACATAGGCGAGAGGGGAACCTCTTGACGTGCTCCCTGGCCTAAAGTCCAGGGATTCCGGCCTGGGTCGTCTGACTCTTCCGGTGGCTTCCTGCTTCACCGCGCTGTGCGGGCACGTG
>NZ_JBEPAP010000028.1:0-109168 GCF_040298665.1 Streptomyces sp. NPDC001508 | reverse complement strand
CTCCAGGAGCACATCATGAGAGCACCCCATTCATGATCGCGAATCGTCGGCACAGCCTGCTCAACCGTCCGCATCACAAGATCGTCGACAGAACCCTGATCTTGACGTTGATAGCGTCCACGAACAGGACCGGGTAGACGCGATCGAGCGGCCGGTTCTGCCATTCGGCCATGCCGTCCATCACCTTGTCGGTGATGGTGGAGATGGTCTGCTTGGACACCTCCGCCCCGTAGACCTCGGCGAGGTGAGCCGCTATCTCACCGTGGGTGAGACCCTTCGCGGACAAGGAGAGCACCATCTCGTCGACGCCGGTCAGGCGGCGCTGCCGCTTCTTGACTATCTGCGGTTCGAAGGTGCCGGCGGTGTCGCGGGGCACCCTCACCTCCACCGGGCCGACGTCGGTCAGCACGGTCTTCGCCCGGGTGCCGTTGCGGCTGTTGCCGTTGTTCTTCCCGGCCGGGTCGTGCTTCTCATAGCCGACGTGGTCGGTGATCTCGCCTTCCAGGGCGGACTCCAGCACCCGCTTGGTCAGCAGTTGCAACAGCCCGCCCTCGCCGGTCAGCTGCAGCCCCTCGTTCCGGGCCCGGTCAACCAGCATCGCAACGAGCTGCTCGTCCGACACCACACTCGACGGTGCCTGAACCACCTGCTCGGCCTGCTCGTTCTCCACGGCGGTCTCCATCATCAGACGCGTCTCCTTGATCATCAGATCCGCCGTTGATTAGACACTCCCGCCTCCGGACGAACACAACCGGCAAATGACACCTAACGGAGCCCTACTAGCCATCGGTGGGGTCGTCCCCGTCGCACGGCGGGGGCGACCTCACCGGTCCCCTCGGCCTTCCCGGAGACCTCGCATGCGTACCACGGTGTTCCACCCTCGCCTCGCCGCCCTGCTCCGGGACCACCTCGGACAGGACGTCTTCCGGCTCGAACCGGACACGGTCGCAGTGGCCGGGCACGGCGTCGCCGACAGGGTCCTCGCGGCCCGTCGGGCCACCGAGACCGAACGGCCCACGTTCAAGCCGTTGCACGGGCGCTCGATCTCCCGCGCCGAGGCATCATCGGTGATGCGGGTCATTGCCGGTGACGTCCGCACAGCGCTGCACAAGCCACGGGCACGGCCTGAGGACGTCGATCTGTCCGGGGTCTGGCCCCTCACGGGGCATCTGTACCTGCGGGATCTCATCCTCGGTGGGGACCCATACCGGCTGCGCATCCTGATGAGCCGCAACCTCGAACTGACCCCCCTACTCACCTGGACGGTCATAGCGGCGGGCGCCGCGCTCCCCGGCCGGACCGGACGGCGAGGTGCCCAGGTGACCGGTATCGCGGGTCTGACGGCCGAGGCCACCGGCTACCACGAGCGCCGGTACGCCATGGGCATGTACCGGCGTGCAGCGGCCCCCGTGTGCTTCACGGTCTCCACCCTGGTCGCGAACGCGCTGTGGCTCGGCTCGCCGTTCGACCCCGATACGCCGAACCGGCACATCCTCTACGAGGCGATGCGACTGCTGCCGCCGTCCTGGAACATCCTGCGCCGTGCCTCCGCCGAATACCCCGCCGTCGACCGACGCATCGCACCGGGCGACGATGTGCTCGTCCTGCCCCTCCTCTCACATCGGGATCCTGAACTGTGGGAGGACCCTTCCCAGTTCCGCCCGGAACGCTGGAACACCCTCGACCCCGACACCGCGCCCGGCTACCTGCCCTTCGGTCACTCCTCCGAACGCTGCTGGGGCCGGCACATGGTGATGCCACTGGCCGAGTTGCTCCTGGACCTCGTACGCGGGGCCGGTCTGACGGTCAGTCCCGCCCAGACCACCGCGAAGGTCCCCGTCTTCGGTCTGCTCGGCGTCGAGAACGTACAGGTGACGAAGGTGTGCGATGCCGCCGTCTGAGCCGACCCACCCCACCGAGACCGTGGACGAGTCGTTCGCCGTCCACCCGCACGACGTCTACCGGCGCTGGCGCGACGAAGGCGGCGTCCGCAGGGTCCGCTTCCCCGGCCCCGTCCCCTTGGCGGGCTGGGTCGTCACGGGTCATGCGGCCTGCCGGGCTGCCCTTGCCGACCCCCGGCTGAGCAAGGACGGCGCGACCGAGGTGTTCGCACGCTACGCCGGACTACCCACCGACGGCCCAGGCGGATCGCTCACCACACACATGCTCAACTCCGACCCACCCCGGCACACCCGCCTGCGCCGAATTGTCCAGCAGGCGTTCACCACACGGCGGGTGGCGGACCTGCGCCCCAGGATCGAGGCTCGTGTCACCGCGCTGCTCGACGCCCTGGACGGGGCGGACCAAGACGAAGTCCGCCACGAAAGCCCGTTCGGCATCGCCACGCTGCGCTACACCACAGAGCCGGTGACCATCGCCGGCACGGCGATTCCAGCCGGGGAGTTCGTGCAGATCGCGCTGTCGGCCGCCAACCGCGATCCGGACGTTTTCGGGGCCCCCGACCGGTTCGACATCACCCGAGACGCCTCCCGGCACCTGGCGTTCGGCCACGGCATCCATCATTGCCTGGGCGCACCACTGGCCCGGCTGCAGGCCGGTATCGCATTCGGCCACATACTCCGACGCTTCCCCGGCCTGCGACATGCCTATCCGCATCGTGCCCCTCAGTGGCAGAACAACCCACGGCACCGGGGACTGCTCACGTTGCCGGTCCGGCTGCGCTGATGTGATACCAGGTCTCTGCCACGGAGGACGCCATCGCCTCCGGCCCGGAGCTGGGACGGAACGAGGAACTCGAGGGCGCCGTCGGCACCGCCGCGGTCGAAAGATCAAGGGGCCGTTTTCGGATCTCCTCTGAAAACGGCCCCTGACCTGCGACTTCGTAAAGTCGGGACGACAGGATTTGAACCTGCGACCCCTTGACCCCCAGTCAAGTGCGCTACCAAGCTGCGCCACGTCCCGGTGCGCTCGCGGGTGGTGACCCGGGTGAGCGCGCGAAGAGCACTTTACCCCAATCCCCGGGCCACTCCGAAAGCGGCGCCGGGTGCGGCCGGGCCGGTGGGGGACAATCGTCGTATGGGAAGCACGGGCGCATCATCGGGAGGGCCGGCCGGCACCCGCGACCGGGACAGCGCGGGCCGGGCCCGCAACGCACGGCCCCGTGACGGGCTGGGGCGGCCCCTGCCGTACGGCGCGGACGGTGTGGCGCGCCAGCCCGAAGGGATCGTACGCACGCCGTCGCAGACGGTCACCGAGGCACAGGAACTGCTGGACGCGGGCAGACCCTTCCATGCGCACGAGGTCTTCGAGGACGCCTGGAAGTCCGGGCCCGAGGACGAGCGCGCACTGTGGCGGGGCCTGGCCCAGCTGGCGGTGGGGCTCACCCATGCGGCCCGGGGCAATGCCACCGGCGGGCCACGGCTGCTGCGGCGGGGCGCGGGAGCGGTCGAGGAGTGGGCGGCGCACAGCGGACGGCAACGGCCGTACGGGCTGGACATCGCCGGGCTCGCGACCTGGGCGCGCGACCTGGCGGGCGCGGTACAGCGAGACGAAGAGCCCATCAACGCCGCCGAGCGGGCGCCCCGGCTGAGCAGGCGGCAGGCGTCGTAGGGCCCAGTCGAACGGGGGGCGCGGCGCCCCGGCTGCGCGGGCCGCAGGCGTCGTAAGGCCCGGCGGGGCGGAGGTACGGCGCCCCACTGGGCAGGCGGCAGGCGTCGTTGCGCCCGGTAGGACAGGGGTGCGGGCGCCATCGACGCCGCCGAGCGGGCCCAGGCTGAGCAGGCGGCAGGCGCCGTAGGGCCCAGTCGAACGGGGGGCGCGGCGCCCCGGCTGCGCGGGCCGCAGGCGTCGTAGCGCCCGGTGGGGCGGGGTGCGTGATCCGTCGACGCTGCCGCGCGGATGCCCCAGCGAAGCAGGCGGCAGGCGTCGTAGGGAGCGGTGGGGCGGGGGGTGCTGGTGTGGTCGGGGGGATGGGGCAGACTCGGGGGGTGCGAAGGATTCTTGTCATCGGTATCGGCGCGGGCGACCCGGAGCAGCTGACCCTCCAGGCGGTCCGGGCGCTGCGCGGCACGGACGTGTTCTTCCTCCTCGACAAGGGTGAGGTGAAGAGTGATCTGACCCGGGTGCGCCGGGAGATGCTGGACGCGCACCTGCCGCCGGGGACGTACCGGCTGGTGGAGGCGCGCGACCCGGAGCGGGACCGGGGCGCGGGCGGCGCGGCGTACTCGCCGGCCGTCGGCGAGTGGCGCAGCGCCCGTGCCGACGTCTACGAGCGCCTGATCACCGAGGAGTTGGGCGAGGACGAGACCGGGGCATTCCTGGTGTGGGGGGACCCCGCGCTGTACGACAGCACGCTGGGGATCCTGGAGGAGGTGCTGGCCCGGGGCACCGTGGCCTTCGCCCATGAGGTCGTGCCGGGCATCAGCAGTGTCTCGGCGCTCGTCGCCCGGCACCGCACCGGCCTGAACCGGGTGGCGCGGCCCGTGCAGATCACCACCGGGCGGCGGCTGGCCGAGGGTTTCCCCGAGGGCGTGGACGACGTGGTGGTGATGCTCGACGCCCAGCAGGCGTTCCGGCGGTACGCCGGCGAGGACATCGACATCTACTGGGGCGCCTATCTGGGCACCCCGGACGAGATCCTGGACTCCGGTCCGATCGCGGAGGCCGGGCCGCGCATCGAGCGGCTGCGCGCCGAGGCCCGTGCGCGCAAGGGCTGGATCATGGACACGTATCTGCTGCGCCGCCGTCCGCGCGACCGGTGACGACGCCCCCGTACCGTGCGATGGCCCGGTACGGGGGGATCCGGTGCCGTGGCCAGCTCAGGGCGTCGGGTGTGGCGGGGTGCGGCCCAGTCGTTCCAGTACGGCCGCGATGTCGGGCACCGCGGTCACTCCGGCCGGCAGCGGTGGCCTGCGTACGACGACCACGGGCAGGCCCAGCGTGCGGGCGGCCGTCAGTTTGGCGGCCGTGGCCGCTCCCCCGCTGTCCTTGGTGACCAGGACGTCGATCCGGTGCCGGCGCAGCAGCGCCGTCTCGTCGGCCACCGTGAACGGGCCCCGCGCGAGGACGACTTCGGTATGCGGCGGCAGCGGCGGCGCGGGCGGCTCCACGGACCGTACGGCGAGGCGAACGCCGGCGAGGTGGGCGAAGGCGGCGAGACCGAGACGGCCGGTGGTCACAAAGGCCCGGCGGCCGAGGCCGGGCAGCGCGTCCGCGGCGGCGGCCAGGGAGTCCACCGGGTGCCAGCGGTCGCCGTCGCCGGGCTGCCAGCCGGGGCGGCGCAGCACCACCAGCGGCACTCCGGTCGCCGCCGCGGCCCGCGCCGCGTGGGCGGTGATCCGGGCGGCGAAGGGGTGGGTGGCGTCCACGACGGCGGTCACCCGCCGCTCGGCGAGCCACGCGGCCAGCCCCTCGGCCCCGCCGAACCCTCCGGTGCGGACGTCCCCGGGCATCGGCGCCGGCCGGGTCACCCGCCCGGCCAGTGACATGGTGACGCGGACACCGGGTCCGGCCGCGAGTTCGGCGGCGAGCAGGCGTGCCTCGGCGGTGCCGCCGAGGATCAGGACATGCGGGGACATGGGGGTGAGCGTACGGGGTCGCGCGTCGCCGCCCGCCCGGTGTGGCGTACGAGGCCGCGGATCGCCGCCGTCCGGGTGTGCGGAGTCTGTGTGCGGTACGGGCGTCCGGGCCGTAGGTGCGGGCGGAGCACGGTCGGGGTGGTCGGAGTGGTCGGGGTGCGGTCGGGGTGCGGCGATCGGGGGTACCTGGCCGGTATGGAGACGGGTCCGATGTCCGTGCGTGCCGTGCTGATCGACATCGACGGGGTGCTCACCGTCTCGTGGCGGGCCCTGCCCGGCGCGGTGGCGGCGCTGCGGGAGATCCGCGCGGCCGGGCTCGGCGTCGCGCTCGTCACCAACACGACGTCCCGGACGCGTGCCTCGATCGCCGCGGCCCTGGCCGAGGCGGGTTTCGCGGCGGGCGCCGAGGACGTGCTCACCGCACCCGCCGTCACCGCCAAGCATCTCGCCGAGCACTTCCCGGGTGCCCGCTGCGCCCTCCTGAACAGCGGGGACGTCCGGGAGGACCTGGAGGGCGTACGGCTCGTCGACGAGAACGAGGACGAGAACGAGGACCCGGATGTCGTGATCGTGGGCGGCGCGGGTCCGGAGTTCGGCTACGCGGCGCTCAACCGGGTCTTCGGGCACCTCCAGCGGGGCGCGCGGCTGGTGGCGATGCACCGCAATCTGTTCTGGCGCACGGACCGCGGTCTGCGGTTGGACACGGGCGCTTTCCTGCTGGGCCTGGAGCGGGCGGCGCGCACCGAGGCGGTGGTGACCGGCAAGCCGTCGCCGGCGTTCTTCGCGGCGGCGCTGGCCCGGCTGGGGGTGGACGCGGACCGGGCGCTGATGGTGGGCGACGACGTCGAGTCGGACGTGCTGGCGGCGCAGCGGGCCGGGATCAGCGGGGTGCTGGTCCGCACCGGCAAGTACCTGCCCGAGTCGCTCGCCGCGGCGAGCGGCACCCCGGACCATGTGCTGGACTCGTTCGCCGACCTGCCCGCGCTCCTCCGACTGCGCGGGTAGCGGTCGGCGTCAGCGCAGCAGCAGTTGCGCGCCGCCCACGACGGTCGCCGCGATCACCAGGCGCTCGAACAGCCGCTGGTTGATCCTGCCCACGGCCCAGGCGCCGAGGAACGCGCCGGGCACGACGAACACGACGAGCGCGGCGTCGAGGAGCAGCGAGTGCCCGTCGATCAGTCCGAGGCCGACGCTGAAGGGGACCTTGGACACGTTCACGATCAGGAAGAAGAACGCCGACGTGCCCAGGAAGCCCAGCTTCCGGAAGCCCGCCGACAGCAGGTACATCGACATCACCGGGCCACCCGCGTTGGCGACCATGGTGGTGAAGCCGCCGAGGACGCCGTACGAGCGGGCCTTGAGGCGGCCCGCCCGGCCGGTGTCCGGCTCGGGCGCCTCCTCGGTGCCGGAGCGGCGCCGCCGCCAGAGTGTGACGGCGGCCATCAGCAGCAGGATCGCGCCGATCGAGGTCCGTACGATCCCGTCGTCGGCCCACATCAGGAACAGTGTGCCGACGACCACACCGGCCGCGACGGCGGGGAACAGCCGCCCCAGTGTGGGCCAGTGGGCGTGCCGCCGGTAGGTGGCGACGGCGAGCAGATCGCCCGCGATCAGCACCGGGAGCAGTACGCCGGTGGAGGCGCGGGCGGGCAGCACCGCCGCGAAGACGGCGAGGCTGACCGTGTTGGCCCCGCTCACCGCGGTCTTGGAGAAGCCGACCAGGAGCGCCGCGAAAGCCAGCGCGGCGAACTCCCAGCCTGATAGGTGCCAGAGCGTCATCGTGTTCATGCGGTCACTGATGCTATGCCCACGCATTCGGGCCGCGTAAGGAAGCGTTCCGCGGAGCGGCCCGGACGCCCGGCCCACGCGTCGGCCCGCGTGCCGCCGGGCGCCCGGCCCGCCGCCGCACAAAGACGCACGACCAGGCATGGCGCCAGCGCGGAAGACCCGCAACCGGTCACGGCACCGGCGCGGGAAGGCGCGGGACGGTCACAGCACCGGCGCGAAAAGGCGCACGACCGGTCACGGCGCCAGCGGAAGACCCGCGACCGGTCACGGCACCGGCGCGAGGAGGCGCGGGACGGTCACGGCCGCCGGCGCGAGGAGGCGCGCAACCGGTCACGGCGCCGCCGCGGGCGGCCGGCGACGCGGCGCGGCTTGTCCCCGGCGGAGCCCTCAGGGCCGCTCGACCAGCACCGCGCTGCCCTGCCCCACCCCCACACACATGGTCGCGAGCCCCCGCTCGGCGCCCGTGCGGCGCATGCGGTGCAGCAGGGTGGTGAGGATGCGGGCGCCCGAGCAGCCGAGGGGATGACCGAGGGCGATCGCCCCGCCGTACGGGTTGACCAGGTCGGGGTCGATGCCGAGCAGGTCGACGCAGGCCAGCGCCTGGGCGGCGAACGCCTCGTTGAACTCGGCCTCCTGGATGTCGCCGATCTGCCAGCCGGCACGGGCCAGCGCCTTGCGGGTGGCGGGCACGGGGCCGATGCCCATCACGTCGGGGTGGACGCCGGCGGAGGCGCCGGCCGCGTACCGGCCGAGGGACACGAGCCCCAGCTCGTTCAGGACCTCCTCGCTGACCAGCAGCAGTCCGGCGGCGCCGTCGTTCATCGGCGAGGCGTTGCCCGCGGTGACCGTGCCGTCCTGGCGGAAGACCGGCCTGAGCCGGGCCAGTCTCTTTGGCGACGTGTCCTCGCGGATGCCCTCGTCGCCGTCGACGACGATGCCGTCCGGGCGCTCGACGGGCAGCAGTTCGTCGTCGAAGTGGCCGCTCTTGCGGGCCGCGGCGGCCAGTTGGTGGCTGCGCAGCGCGAACGCGTCCTGGCGCTCGCGCGGGATGCCGTACCGTTCGGCGACCTGCTCGGCGGTCTCGCCCATGGACAGCAGCCCGTGCAGCTCACGCATCGCCGGGTTGACCAGGCGCCAGCCGAGCCAGGTGTCGACGGTCTCGATCCGGTGCGGCAGCGCCTCGTCGGGGCGGGGCAGCACGAAGGGGGCGCGGCTCATCGACTCGGAGCCGCCCGCCAGCACGATGTCGGCCTCGCCGGCCGCGACGGTGCGGGCGGCGGCGGTGACGGCCTCCATACCGGAGGCGCACAGCCGGTTGACGGTGGCGCCCGGCACGGTCTCGGGCAGGCCCGCGAGCAGGGCGGCCATCCGGGCGACATTGCGGTTGTCCTCGCCCGCCTGGTTGGCAGCGCCCCAGTAGACATCGTCGATCCGGGCCGGGTCGAGCGCGGGCACGTCGGCGACCAGACGGCGGATGACGGCCGCCGCGAGGTCGTCGGGCCGCACGGAGGACAGGGCTCCGCGCAGCCTGCCGATGGGGGTGCGGCGGGCGGCCGCGAAGTGGACGGGGCGCACGGCTGGGCTCCTGACCGTCGGCGCTGGTGACCAGCGAGCTTACTTAGCACTGCTAGTTTCAGACTCTAGCCGGTCGCCCCGACCGCTGGAAAGATCTCCCCCATACCCGTACCGAGGCATCCGGAGGTCCCATGGCCCACGCCCGCGAGCATGCCCTGACCGGTGTCCGGGGCGCGATCAGCGCGCGCGAGTGGCCGCACCCGGCGCCGCGCCACCTCGTCCTCCTGGCGCACGGTTACGGCGAGCACATCGGCCGCTACGAGCGGCTCGCCGACGTCCTGTCCGGGCACGGCGCGGCCGTGTACGGGCCCGACCACCTGGGCCATGGCAGATCGGCGGGCGAGCGGGTGCTGATCGAGGACTTCGAGGACGTGGTCACCGATCTGCACGCCGTGGCGGACCTCGCCCGCGCGGCGCATCCCGGGCTGCCGCTGGTCGTGCTCGGCCACTCCATGGGCGGCCTGATCGCGGCCCGCTATGCGCAGCGCCATCCCGCCGAGCCCGCCGCGCTCGTGCTGTCAGGACCGGTGATCGGCGCCTGGGAGCTGCCGGGGCGGCTGCTGGCCCTGGACGAGATCCCGGACATCCCGGTCAGCCCGTCGGCGCTCTCCCGCGATCCGGCCGTGGGCGCCGCGTACGCCGCCGATCCGCTGGTGTGGCACGGCCCGATGAAGCGGCCGACGCTGACGGCGTTCGCGCGCACCCTGGAGACCGTGGCCGCGGGCGGTGCCGTCGGCCGGCTTCCCGTGCTGTGGCTGCACGGCGCCGAGGACCGGCTGGTCCCGCCGGCCGGCAGCCGGCCCGGCGTGGCACGGCTGAGCGGCGGCACGGCGACGGAGCGGATCTACGCCGGGGCCCGGCACGAGGTCTTCAACGAGACGAACCGGACCGAGGTCTTCGCGGACCTCCTCCGCTTCCTGGACACCGCGCTGCCGGCCTGAACCGGCCCGAGCCGTACCGGGAACCGCCGGATGCCCGAACGCCCGCACCGCAAGACGGACCCGACGACGGCCCGAACGCCCGCACCGGAAGACCGACCCGACGACGGCCCGAACGCCCGCACCGGAAGACCGACCCGGCCACGGCCCGACGCCACGCGTACCGGCCCGGTGTTCCTCATGGCGCGGACGGACCCCGAGCCGTCCGCTGCCGGATTCCCGGGACAGTTGCGATCATCGGGCGGCACAATGACGGCGTAACACCCAGATGAGAAGGGCAGTGACGTGAGCGAGGGGCACCCTGCGGACGGGCCGGTGAGGCTGAACACCTCCGTGGCCCACAACGCGCGGGTCTGGAACTACTGGATCGGCGGCAAGGACAACTACGAGGTCGACCAGCAGGTCGGCGAGCATGTCGCCGGGCTGTTCCCGGTGATCCGGGCGGTCGCGCGCGCGGACCGGGAGTTCCTGGGGCGGGCGGTGCGGTTCCTGGCCGAGGAGCGCGGGGTGCGGCAGTTCCTCGACATCGGCACCGGGCTGCCGACCGTGAACAACACCCATGAGATAGCGCAGCGGATCGCGCCCGAGTCACGGATCGTGTACGTCGACAACGACCCGATCGTGCTGGCGCACGCCCGCACCCTGCTCACCAGCAGTGCCGGGGGCGTCACCGACTACATCGACGCCGATGTGCACGACCCGGAAGCGATCCTGCGGCGCGCCGCCGAGACCCTGGACCTGTCACGGCCGGTCGCGGTGATGATGCTGGGCATCCTGAACTTCGTGCTCGATGTGGACAAGGCCCGGGACATCGTACGCCGGGTCATGGCGGCGGTGCCCTCCGGCAGCTTCCTCGTGCTGACCCATCCCACCCTCGACGCCGAGTTCGGCGGCGCGGGCAACGTGGCCGCCATGGAGTTCTGGAACGAGAACGCCACGCCGCCCATCATCGCCCGCACGAAGACCGACGTCGCCGCCTTCCTCGACGGACTCGACCTGCTCGAACCGGGCCTGGTGCCGTGCTCGCAGTGGCGCGCCGGACCCGACTCCCCCGCGGCGGTGCCCCAGTTCGGCGCGGTGGCCGTGAAACCCTGACCCTGGGACCGGACCGCCGAGCCCGTCATGGAGGACGTATGACCACGCTGGCCGATCCCGTGCCCGGGGGGCGTCCCGGTGATGTGGAGCGGGCCGTGGCCCGCACCGCCGAGCTGACCGGCCGGGGCGTCCACGGAATCGTGCTGTCCTACGTCGACACGGCGGGCGTGGGCCGGGTCAAGACGATCCCGACGGCGCGGCTCGCCGACGCGGCGGCCTGGGGCGTCGGCATGTCACCGGTCTTCGACACCTTCCTGGCCGACGACTCGATCGTCACCACGGACGTCCTCGGCTCCCCCGACGGCGATCTGCGGCTGTACCCGGACCTGGAGCAGCTGGTGGAGCTGGCCGGTCAGCCCGGCTGGGCCTGGGCGCCGGTGGACCGGATCACACAGGAGGGCGAACCGCACCCCGGGTGCGGCCGTACCTTCCTGCGCCGGGTCGTCGTGGACGCCGAGGCCCGGCTCGGCGTCACCGTCCGGGCGGCCGTCGAGATCGAGTGGACCGTCGGCCTGGACACGGCACCCGAGGACGCGTTCGTGCCCGCGGTGTCCGGCCCGGCCTACAGTGCCTCCCGGCAGGTCGAGCTGAGCGACTGCACCGCCGATCTGCTCGCCGCGCTCGCCGCGCAGGGCGTGGCTGTGAACCAGGTCCATCCGGAGTACGCGGCCGGGCAGTTCGAGGTGTCGGTCGGTGCGCTCGACCCGGTGGCGGCGGCCGACCGGAGCGTGCTCGTGCGGCAGACCGTCCGGGCGGTGGCGCGGCGGCACGGACTGCGGGTGTCGTTCGCCCCGGCCGTGCTCGCCACCGGCGTCGGCAACGGCGGTCATCTGCACCTTTCCTGCTGGCGAGGCGGGGTGAACCTGCACGCGGGTGGCACGGGCCGGTACGGCATGACGGGCGCCGCGGAGTCGTTCACGGCCGGGGTGCTCGCCCGGCTGCCCGCGCTGGCCGCGGTGACCGCGCCGAGCCCGGCCAGCTATCTGCGGCTGCGGCCCTCCCAGTGGGCCGGCGTGTTCACCTGCTGGGGCCGGGAGACCCGGGAGGCGGCGCTGCGGGTCGTCACCGGCATGGCGGGCCGCCGGGAACGGGAGGCCAATCTGGAGGTGAAGCCGGTCGACCTGGCCGCCAACCCGTATCTCGCGCTCGGCTGTGTCATGGCCGCCGGTCTCGACGGTCTCGCCGCCGCGGCCCCGCTGCCCGAGGAGATCACCGGGAACCCGGCCCGGTTCGACGCCGACGAGGCGGCCGCCCGGGGCGTGCGACGGCTGCCGACCACGCTCACGGCGGCGGTCGAGGCGTTCCGTGCCGACCTGGTGCTGCGCGCCGCCCTGGGGCCGGTCCTGGCCGACGCGGTGACCGCGGTCCGCCTCGGGGAGGCCCGCAGCGTCGACGGCCTCGACGACGCGCAGGTGGCGGCGGCCTACCGCTGGCGGTACTGACGATGGGCGCGGTCCCGGGCGATCCTGGAGGAGGCCCTGGAGATCACCCCGTTCCGCAAACTGCTGTACAGCTCCGACGCGTACGCTCTGGCCGAGTTCCACCACCTGGGCGCGCTGTGCTTCCGGCAGGGGCTCGCCGCGCTGCTCCAGGACCGGGTGGACACGGACGAGCTGAGCCTGCCCGACGCCCTGCGGATCGCCGCGTGGACGGGCCGGGACAACGCCCGCCGCCTGTACGGACTGCCCGCACCCGACCCCGCCCGCGACCGAGCGCACACCACACCGGAAAGTATGATCTAGCGATGTCTGACATGACCGAAACCACGCCCGGCTGGCTGACCAGCGACGAGCTGGAGATGGCGCGCGCCCGCATGCCGATCCTGTACGTCGAGGCCGTGCCCGTGCGCGTGGACGACAGCGGCGAAGTCACCAGTGTCGGTCTGCTGCTGCGCATCGGACCGGACGGCACGGTCAGCCGGACCCTGGTCTCCGGCCGGGTCCTGCACCACGAGCGGGTGCGCGACGCCCTGCTGCGCCATCTGGAGAAGGACCTCGGGCCGGTGGCACTGCCGCGGGTGCCGGCCTCGCTCCAGCCGTTCACGGTCGCCGAGTACTTCCCCACGGCGGGGATCACCCCGTACCACGACCCGCGGCAGCACGCGGTGTCCCTCGCCTATGTCGTCCCGGTGACCGGGGACTGCCGCCCCCGGCAGGACGCGCTGGACCTGGTGTGGTTCACGCCCCAGGAGGCCGCGTCCGAGGCGGTGCACAGCGAGATGCCCGGCGGGCACGGGGCGCTGCTGAAGCAGGCCCTCGCCCACGTCGGCCAGGTGTCCTGACCTCCTGCGGTCCTCGGTCCGTCCCGCGTCCTCAGCGCGGGTCGGCCTGGGGCGGGACGGCGTCGAGGAAGCCGCCCGACTGGTGCTGCCACAGCTTGGCGTACGCGCCGTTCGACGCGAGCAGTTCCTGGTGGGTGCCCTGCTCGACGATCCGCCCGCGGTCGAGCACGACCAGCCGGTCCATGGAGGCGACCGTGCTCAGCCGGTGCGCCACCACCAGCGCCGTCCGCCCTTCCATGAGCCGCCACAGCGCCTCCTGGACGAGGATCTCGCTCTCCGAGTCGAGGGCGCTGGTCGCCTCGTCCAGCAGCAGGACCGGCGCGTCCCGCAGGATCGCCCGGGCGAGGGCGACCCGCTGGCGCTGACCGCCGGACAGCTTGACGCCGCGCTCGCCCACCATGGTCCGGAAGCCGTCGGGCAGCGCGTCGGCGAACTCCGTGACATGCGCCGCCTCGGCGGCGCGGCGGATCTCGGCGTCGGTGGCGTCGGGCCGGGCGAACGCGATGTTGTCCCGCAGCGAGCGGTGGAACATCGCCGGGTCCTGCGGCACATAGGCGATCAGGCCGCGCAGGTCCGCCTGGCGCATCTGGTTGATCTCCCGGCCGCCGATCAGGATCCGGCCGGAGTCGATGTCCGTCATCCGCAGCAGCAGCCGGGTGAGCGTGGTCTTGCCGCCGCCGGACCGGCCGACGAGCCCGAGCCTCGTTCCGCTGGGCACGGTCAGGTCCAGTTCCTCGAACAGCGGCTCGGCGCCCGCGTGGGCGAAGCTCACCCGCTCGAACCGGACGTCGGCGGGCCGGGTCGGCAGCGGCTGCGGCGACCGGGGGTCGAGCACGGTCGGCGATGTCCGCAGCAGTTCGGTGAACTGCGCCGCCTCCGTCAGGGAACTCTCCAGACGGCGGTAGATCTGGTTGAACTCGAACATGATCCGGGTCGCGTTGGTGTAGTACGTGAAGGCGACGACGACGGCCTCCACGCCGTGCTCGCCGGCGCCGAGCGCGACCGCGAGCAGCAGGCCGAGCGCGTTGGTGAGCACGGACATCGGTGCGACGAGGGTGTCGATGCGCAGATTGCCGTAGTCCCACGACCGCAGGGTGAGCCGGCGGGACGCGGCGACGCGGGAGCGGTGCTCGGCGGCCTCGCGTTCCTCGGCGGCGAACGCCCGGACCGTGTCCATGTTCATCAGGCTGTCGGCGACATGCCCGGACACCCGGGCGATGGCCTCCTCACGTTCGTCGACGAGGGCCTGACGGCGGCGGATCAGGGGCACCACACACACCGCGGTGAGCGCGATCATCGTCAGCAGGCCGACGACGAGCAGCGGTTCGTAGCGCCACAGGACGACCGAGCCGAACGCCAGCGGTACGAAGCTGCCGACGACGTTGAAGGTGAGGGTGTCGATGAACTCCTCGAAGCGTGAGGCGAAGCTCAGCACCCGTTTGGTCAGCGATCCGGCGAAGTTGTCGTGGAAGAACGCGGCGTCCTTGGCGAACAGTTCGTCCATGCCGATGACGTACAGATGCTCGATGCCGAGGGCGTCGATGCGGTTGAGGCAGTGCAGTCCGATCCGCCACAGCGCCTCCGCGAACAGCAGTACGCCGGCGAAGCCGAGGACGTACGGCAGCACCGAGCCGACGGCGGTTTCCGGGTCGTCCGCGAGGTCGGCGACGAGTTTGGCGACGATCAGCGGCGCGATGTAGGCGATGCCGATGTTGCCCAGCGCCGGCAGCAGCATCGCGGGCGCCGTGAGCCGTCGCAGTCGGGCCAACTCCCGTCCGTAGTAACGAAGGGCGAGGAGCACCGAGCCCCTGCGCCGAGGATTCCCACGCGATTCAGGCGTTTCCATCCCAACCCTGTGGTGTCGTAGGACGGCCCGCATCCGCAGGCGACCGACGGCGGCCACCTGCGGTACGGGCGGACAGGACGGGCAGTGTCCCGCGGGCGCCCGCACACAGTCCAAGCGTTTTCCCGGCCGACGACCCGAACCGGCCGACGCCGCAGCCCACTTGGGGGTCGGTCTCAAGCGGGTGTCGGCTCAGCCGGGGTTCGGATCCGCCGCGGCCGGGCTTGTGGAACCGGTCCCGTGTGCCGGGTCCCGCCACAGGGCGCGCCCCCGCTCCTCCCGGTCGGCCAGCCATGTCGTCTCCAGTTCCCTCGCCAGTTCCTCGTAGGAGAGGCCGAAGGCGTACAGCGCCTCCAGGTCCTGGCGCGCGGTGATGTGGCGGCCGGACAGGGCGTCGCCGATCAGGGTGGAGCCGGCGATGGTGGGCAGCGCGGGACGGCTGACGGCGTGCACCACTCCCCAGGCGACGAGGTGGTCGGCGTAGCACATCGGTCCGGCCGGCTCCAGATCCGTCCACACGAGGTGCGGCAGTCGCGCGCCGTGCGTGGCGAGCCGCTGCCAGCGCGGCGCGCTCATCGCCTGCTCGTGCAGGTGGTACACGACACGGGCGTGCGCGCGGGCCGCCTCGCCCGTCGGGTAGCGGGAGGCGGCAAGCCCCTGCTCGCGCAGCCGACGGTCCACCAGGGCGTCGACCGGGGCGATGGGCAGCGACACCGCCGAGCAGATGCGGTGCAGCGCCCGGCCCGCCCGCCGTGCCTGCTCCAGGCCCGCGCACAGCGCGTCGAAGACCTGCTCGTACCGCATGGCGCTGAACACCGGTGTGACATCGACGCCGATGCCGTCGGCGAGCAGGGCACTGACCGTCTCCATACTGCCGGGCGTGCCCGGGATCTTCAGCAGCAGATTGGAACGGTCGACGGCCCACCACAGGGCTCGCGCCTCCTTGGCCGCGGAGCGGCCGGGCGCGGCCGGCGGGAGATCGGCCGAGACCAGACCTGTCCGGCTGCGGCTGGCCTCGTACAGCGGGAGCAACGCGTCGCAGGCGGCGCGGGTGGCGTCCGCCGACAGCCGGCGCCAGGCCCGGGCCGGGTCGGCTCCGCCGTCGCGGAGTTCGGCGAGGCGGGCCCGGCCGTCCCCGGCGAGGACGTCGTCGACCGTCCAGGTCACTCCCCCCAGGTCCCAGGCCGCCACGAGGCCGGGCAACTCGCCCTCCGGATCGGGATGGTGGAACCCCCGCAGCCAGACGGAGACCCCCTCGGCGCGCAACCGCTTGAGGTGACGGCCGGTCGTGTCACCGGCGTTCATCGAGTGGCCCTTCTTCTCTTGCCTTCCGCGTGAACACCGGTGAGCCGCCTCGCGTTGGCACTCCGTACATCTCGCGGATCGTGAGGAGCCAGGTTAGGCGGGCCACCGCCGACCGGTGCAGGTGCGGCCCGCCACTTCGTCAGGTCCGCGGCCGCCGGAGCCGGTCGCGGTACGGGACCTGACGAGGTAACCGCGGCCTTGTGGTTCGGGGTCAGCGCCCCGCACATGCTGCCCACGGACCCTAGTGAAAGGAACCGATTGACGATGTGCGGTCTCGCGGGATGGGTGAGTCTGCGACGTGATCTGACCCGGCACACCGGCATCGCGTCCGCCATGACGCGCACCTTGGAGTGCCGGGGCCCCGACGAACACGGGCTGTGGGCCTCCGCACACGCGCTGCTCGGGCACCAACGCCTCAGCATCATCGACCTGGAGGGCGGCAAGCAGCCGATGGCCGCCGTCCCGGACGCACCGGACGCACCGGTCGTCACCTACACCGGTGAGATCTACAACTTCCGTGAACTGCGCGGCGAGCTGGAACGCCTCGGGCACCGGTTCCGCACCGCGAGCGACACCGAGGTGCTGCTCCACTGCTACCTGGAGTGGGGCGAGGACTTCACGCAGCGGCTGAACGGCATGTACGCCTTCGCCCTGTGGGACCCGCGCACCGAGCGGCTGCTCCTGGTCCGCGACCGGATGGGTGTCAAGCCTCTCTACTACTTCCTCACCGACGACGGCATTCTCTTCGGCTCCGAGCCCAAGGCGATCCTCAGCCATCCGGAGGCCGAGGCGGTCGTGGACGCCGACGGGCTGCGCGAGATGTTCAGCATCGTCAAGACACCCGGGCACGCCGTGTTCCGCGGCATGCGCGAGGTACGTCCGGCGACCGTCGTGCGGTTCGACGAGAGAGGGCTCAGCGAGTACGAGTACTGGCGGCTCACGGCACGCGAGCACACGGACGACCTGCCCACGACGATCGGCCGGGTGCGCGAGCTGCTGGAGGACATCGTCGAACGGCAGCTCGTCGCCGATGTCACCGTGGGCACCCTGCTCTCCGGTGGACTGGACTCCAGCGCCGTCACCGCGCTCGCCGCCCGCGCCCTGGCCGCCCAGGGCGAACAGCGGCCGCTGCGCGCCTTCTCCGTCGACTTCACCGGACACAGCGAACGCTTCGAGGCCAACGTCCAGTGGGAGGACCCCGACACCCCGTTCGCGATCGAGGTCGCCCGGCACGTCGGCGCCGAGCATGTCGTCGTCGAACTCGACAGCGACGACGTGCTCGACCCCGAGGTACGGGCCAAGGTGCTGCGGGCGCAGGACCTGCCGGTGTCCACCGGCGACATGGAGTACTCGCTGTATCTGCTGTGCCGTGCCCTCAGGGAGCGGATGACCGTCGCCCTGTCCGGGGAGGCGGCGGACGAACTGTTCGGCGGATACACCTGGTTCCACGACAAGGCCGCCGTCGAGGCCGACACCTTCCCCTGGCACCACCCCTTCGAGCAGGCGGGCGGCATCGGCGCGCTGCGCGACGCCGGCATCTGGGACCGGCTCGGGCTGGGCGAGTACATCAAGCAGCGGTATGCCGAGGCCCTGGCCGAAGTGCCGCGGCTGGACGGCGAGCAGGGCCTTGAGGCCCGGATGCGGGAGGTCGGCTACCTCAACATCACCCGCTGGGAGAACTTCCTGCTCGACCGCAAGGACCGTATGAGCATGGCCGTCAGCCTGGAGGTACGGGTTCCCTTCACCGATCACCGGCTCGTCGACTACGTCTTCAACGTCCCCTGGGCGATGAAGACCCACGACGGCCGTGAGAAGAGCCTGCTGCGCGCCGCGATGCGCGGGATACTCCCGGACTCCGTCCTGGACCGCAAGAAGAACCCCTACCCCTCGACCCAGGACGTGACCTACGAACTCGCCCTGCGCCGCATGGTGGAGGGCCTGCTCACCGAGGGCTCCCCGGTGCTCGGTCTGGTCTCGGCAGATGCCGTCCGCAAGCTCCTCGACCGGCCCGTCGGCGCCTATGCGATGGGCGGGCCGTGGAGCGCCCGCGCGGTACTGGAGCGGCTCTTGGAGTTCGACGCCTGGGTCACCCGGTACGGCGTGCGGGTGGAGCTCTGAGCCCGTGACCGTGCTCACCGTCTGGTCGGACATCGGCTGTCCCTGGGCCGGGCTGGCGCTGCACACCGTGCGGGCCGCCGCCCGGTCCCGAGGCCGCGAGCTGCTGATCGACCACCGGGCCTTCCCGCTGGAGCTGTTCAACGCCGAGCCGACGCCGCGGCACATCGTGGAGCCGGAGGTCGTCGTCATCGGGGCCGCGCGGCCCGAACTCGGCTGGCGGCTGTGGGCCGGCCGCGACGCCGCCTATCCGTCCACCACGCTGCCCGCGCTGGAGGCCGTCCAGGCGGCGAAGGATCCGGCGATCGGCGGGCTGCGCGGCTCGGACGCGCTGGACGCCGCGCTGCGGCACGCCTTCTACGCCGAGAGCCGCTGCATCAGCATCGTCCCGGTGATCCTCGATGTCGCGGCCCGGTGTCCGGAGGTCGACGCGGACGCGCTGGCCGAGGCGCTGGCCCGTGGGGCCGGCCGCGCCGAGGTCTTCGCGCAGTGGCGTGCCGCGCGGGACAGCGCAGTGCGGGACAGCGCAGTGCGGGACAGCGCAGTGCGGGACAGCGCAGTGCGGGACAGCCCGCACCTGTTCGGGCCGTACGGCTGGGCCGCGCACAACCCGGGCGTCCGGCTCACCTGGACCGGTGACCCGCAGGCCGGCGGTCTGCCCCGTCTGGAGTCGTTCGACCCCGGCTGGGCCGACACGTTCCTCGACCACACCGAGGCCCAGGCTGGCCCCGCACCGCCTGCCTGACCCCGAACCTCTGCCCCACACCCCGACACCCACCCCACCTCCGCCCACACCAGTCCCGCCCACATGGGGCCCCACCACACCACTCGCACCCACGCCATCCGCCCACACCAGTCCCACACGCATGGGCCCCACCACACCACTCGCACCCACGCCGTCCGCCCGCGCCGGTTCGGCTCACACCACTCCCGCCCACACGACTCCCGGCGGCGCCCCAGCCGCCCGGAGTCCCTTAACCCCACTCGCACCCACGCCGTCCGCCCCCGCCACCACCGGCCACACCCCTCCATCCGCGTCTCCCCCACCTCCCGTACGTCCGTGCACCCGTCCGGAGCCCGGTGCCTCGGGCGCGTGGGCTCCTCGCCCTCGGAGCCTCGTATGTCCTCGTCGCCGCCGTCACCCTCGTCGCCACCGTCGCCCCCGTCGCCCCCACGTCCGCCCCGTGCCGCCCGGCGGGCGCGGGCCTCCGCCGCGCTCACCGCGGTCCTCGCCCTGCTGTCGTTCGTCATGCCGCTCGCCACCGACATGTACCTCCCCGCGTTTCCGCGGATGGCGACCGACCTGGGCACCGATGCCTCCGGGGTGCAGCTCACACTGACCGCCTTCATGGTGGGACTGGCCCTGGGCCAGCTGGTGTTCGGGCCGTTGTCCGACCGGTTCGGCAGGCGGCGGCCGATTCTGGTCGGCACCGGGGTCTGCGCCTGTGCCACCGCCTTGTGCGCCGTCGCGCCCACGCTGGAGTGGATGATCCTGCTGCGCTGGCTGACCGGCGTCGGCGGCGCGGCCGGACTCGTCGTCGGACGTGCGGTGGTCGCCGACCTCGCCCGGGGCGAGCAGGCGGCACGGCTGTTCGGCATCCTCATGGCGCTGGGCGGCGTGGCCCCCATCGTGGCGCCGCTCGCGGGCGGGGCCGTGGTCAGCGCGACCGGGTGGCGTGCCGTGTTCTGGGTCCTCGCGGCGGCCTCCCTCGTGACCTTCGCCGCCGCCTACGCGATCGTTCCCGAGAGCCTGCCGCCCGCGCGGCGCACCCCCGTCGGGGCGGCCGCGGTGGCCCGGTCGATGCGTTCCGTCCTGACCGACCGCGCCTACCTGGGCTTCACCGGAGCCTTCGCGTTCGGCAGCGCCGCGCTCTTCTGCTACATCGCCGGTTCGCCGTTCCTGCTGCAGAACGTGCTCGGGCTGAGCGTCGGGCAGTCCTCGGCGGCCTTCGCGGCGGGCGCCCTGACGGCCACCGTGTCCAGCGCCCTGAGCGCCCGCCTCGTCGGCCGTTACAGCCCGTGGTCCCTGCTGCTGGCCGGGCTGGTGCTGCTGGCCGGTGCCGCGACGGCCGCGCTCGCCGTCACCGCCCTGGGCCGGCTCGGCCGGATCGAAGCCTTCACCCTGCTGGGGCTCGCCTTCCTCGGGCTCGGCCTGGTCTTCGCCAACGGCACGACCCTCGCGGTCGGCGCGGTGCCCCACGCGGCCGGCGCGGGCTCCGCCGTGCTCGGCACCGCGCAGAGCGCGCTCGGCGCGCTGGCCGCCCCGCTCATGGGGCTCGGCGGTGACCGCACCGCGCTGCCGGTGTTCCTCGGGATGACCGTGTCCGCCGCGCTCGCCCTGCTGTGTCTGGCGAGCGCGCGGTCACGTCCGGCACCCGCGCCGCACAGGGATTTCCTGGGGAATTCTTGATGTGATTCTGGAGGCGTTCTATAGGGGAACCAAAGGATCGAGCGCGCCTTCAAAGGGGATTTCAGCAGGCCGCTCAACCGCCCGTGAAGTGCGTCGATGGCCCACCTCTCCTGCGGGGCAGATGACTTGACGGAGTCCGAAGCGATTCCTTTCCGGTGCTATTTCAAGGCCCGGAGAATTCACGGCACCCGTCCAGAAGGAGGTTTCCGTGGACCACTATCTCGCGCTCCTGCGCCGACTGCCCGCCTCCCAGCAGCCGGAGTGGGAGGACGACGACACACTGCACCAGGTACGGGACGATCTCGCGGCCCGGCCCCCGCTGGTGCGGGCGCGGGATGTCCACCGGCTGCGCTCCCTGTTGGCGCGGGCCGCCTCCGGAGCCGTCCAGGTCATCCAGGCGGGAGACTGCGCGGAGGACCCCGAGGAGTGCACGCGCGGATACGTCGCGCGCAAGGCGGCGCTGCTCGACCTGCTCGCCGGCACCCTCAAATCGCTGTCCCACAAGCCGGTGCTGCGCGTCGGGAGGATCGCCGGCCAGTTCGCCAAGCCCCGCTCGCAGCCGACGGAGACCGTGGCAGGGCGGGTCCTCGCGGTCTACCGCGGGCATCTCGTCAACAGCCCCGAACCGGACCCGCTGCTGCGCACACCGGACCCGCGCCGGCTGCTGACCGGTTACGACGCGGCGAGCAGTGTGCTGCGCCACCTCGGCTGGCAGCAGCCCACACCGGGGCAGGACGTGGACGCCGCGATGTGGACCAGCCATGAGGCGCTCGTCCTCGACTACGAACTGCCCCTGCTGCGCGAGGACGACGACGGTGCCCCGTATCTGGCGTCCACGCACTGGCCCTGGATCGGCGAGCGCACCCGGCAGGTGGACGGCGCGCATGTCGCCCTGCACTCCGCCGTCGTGAACCCGGTCGCCTGCAAGGTGGGCCCCGGCATCACCCCCGAGGAACTGCTCGCCCTGTGCGACCGGCTCGACCCGCATCGCGACCCGGGCCGGCTGACGCTGATCGCCCGCATGGGCGCCGCCGCCGTGAGCACCCGGCTGCCCCGGCTGGTCCGCGCCGTCCGGCAGGCCGGCCACCCCGTCCTGTGGCTGTGCGACCCGATGCACGGCAACACCGTCACCGGCCCGGACGGTCTGAAGACCCGCTTCCTCGAAACGGTCGTCCACGAGGTGGAGACCTTCTACGAAGCGGTCCACGAGGCCGGTGGCACCGCGACCGGGCTGCATCTGGAGACCACGCCCGACGATGTCGCCGAGTGCCTGTCCCGTGAGGCGCCCGAGGAGCGGGACACCGGCAAGTACACCAGCTTCTGCGACCCGCGCCTCAACCCCGCCCAGGCCATCGCCGTGGCCGCGGCCTGGCGCGGCTGACGGCACAAGATCCCCAACGACCTGTCATGGGAGGCAAGTTGAATCCGAAATCGGACCTGCCCCGGAACACGGCCCTGGTCACCGGCGCGGCCGGCGGCATCGGCAGTGCGATCGTACGGGCCCTGGGTGAGCACGGTGTCACCGTGGCCGCCGTGGACCGGGCCGAGGCCCGGCCCGACGTCCTCGCGGAGAAGGCCCGCGCCGACGGGCTCGACGTCCACGCGTTCACCGCCGACGTCAGCGACGAACGGGCGGTCGAGGCGCTGCTCGACGATGTCGAGCGCCGGCTCGGCGGCGTCGGCAGCCTGGTGAACGCGGCCGGGGTCCTCAGGCCCGGACGCGCCCACACCCTCAGCCACGAGGACTGGGCCGGCACCTTCGCCGTCAACGCGACCGGTGTCTTCCTGGTCTCCCGTGCCGTGGTGCGCCGTATGCTCGACGCGCGCCGCCCGGGTGCCGTGGTCACGGTCGCGTCCAACGCCGCAGCGACGCCCCGCACGGACATGGCGGCGTACGCGGCGTCGAAGGCCGCCGCGACCATGTTCACCAAATGCCTCGGCCTGGAAGTGGCCCGGCACGGCATCCGCTGCAACATCGTCGCGCCCGGCTCCACCGAGACCCCCATGCTCGCCTCGCTGTGGCGCGAGCCGTCCGGGCGCACCGGCACCCTGGAGGGCGTGGCCGACGAGTACCGGGTGGGCATCCCGCTCGGCCGGATCGCCCGTCCCGGCGATGTCGCCGACGCCGTCGTCTATCTGCTCTCCGACCGGGCGCGGCACATCACGCTGCAGTCCCTCACCGTCGACGGCGGCGCCGCACTGGGGGTGTCCGCATGACCCGGGCGCTGCCCGCCCCCGGCATCCCCGCGATCGAGGGCTATCCGCTGCCGGGCCCCGGTGAACTGCCCGCCAACACGGCGCGCTGGACGCCCGATCCGCGGCGCGCCGCGCTGCTCGTCCACGACATGCAGCGTTTCTTCCTGCGGCCCTTTCCGGAATCGGTGCGCACACCGCTGATCGCCAACACCGCGCTGGTGCGGCGCGCCGCGGCCGACACCGGGATGCCCGTCGCCTACACGGCCCAGCCAGGCGGTATGACATCGCGTCAGCGCGGTCTCCTCAAGGATTTCTGGGGGCCGGGCATGACCCCGTCGGCCGAGGACCGTGAGGTCGTCGGCGATCTCGCGCCGTCCTGGGCCGATCACACCTTCACCAAATGGCGCTACAGCGCCTTCGTCAACACCCGGCTGCTCGACTGGATGCGGCGGGAGCGGCGCGATCAGCTCGTCGTCTGCGGTGTGTACGCCCATGTGGGCGTCCTGATGACGGCGTGCGAGGCGTTCTCGTACGACATCCAGCCGTTCGTCGTGGCCGACGCGGTCGCCGACTTCGGCGTGGACGAGCACCGCATGGCCCTGTGGTACGCGGCCCGGCGGTGCGCCGTCGTCATCGGGGCCGAGCACTTCGACGCCGAGGTGCGTGCGGCCGCCGGGTGCAGGGAGCGGGAATGACCGACGCCCTGTTGGAGCGGGTGCTCGGCGGGGCCGTAGCCGCCTATGCGCTGCTGTACCGGCCCGAGGCCACGGGCACCGGTGTCGTGGAGGTGCTGGCGGGTGACACCGTGACCCTGGACACGCTGTCCGCCCTCTCGGCCCTGTCCAATCCCGCGCCCGGCCCGGGCGGCGCCGCGGCACGCCATGACGTTCTGGCCCTGGTGCCGTACCGGCAGCTCGCCGAACGCGGTTACGCGGCACCCGACGACGGCACTCCGCTCACCGCGCTCGTCGTGCGCGAGCAGGCCCGCGTGGCGCTCGCCGATGTGCTCGCCCGTGTCCCCGCCGTCCCCGCCGCGCTGCGCGGTGGCCGCTTCGAACCCGACGACGAGACCTACGCGGCGGCCGTCCGGCGCGTCGTGGAGGACGAGATCGGCTCCGGCGAGGGCGCCAACTTCGTCCTGAAGCGTTCCTTCGTGGCCCAGGTCGACGGCCACGACGCGCACACCGCCGTCCGCTTCTTCCGCCGGCTGCTCGGTCAGGAGAGCGGGGCGTACTGGACGTTCCTGGTGCACACCGGGGAACGCACCCTCGTCGGTGCCTCCCCGGAACGGCACCTCAGCCTGGACGCCGGGCGGGCGGTGATGAACCCGATCAGCGGCACCTACCGCTACCCGCCCACCGGCCCGGTCCTCGACGAGGTCATGGAGTTCCTGCGGGACACCAAGGAGACCGACGAGCTGTACATGGTCGTCGACGAGGAACTGAAGATGATGGGCCGCATCTGCGAGGGCGGCGGCCGGGTGGTGGGCCCGCGGCTGAAGGAGATGGCGCGGCTCGCCCACACCGAGTACTTCATCGAGGGCCGCTGCGACCGCGCGATCCCCGACATCCTGCACGAGACCCTGTTCGCCCCGACGGTCACCGGCAGCCCGCTGGAGAACGCCGCCCGTGTCATCGCCCGGTACGAACCGGGCGGGCGCGGCTACTACGCGGGACTCGCCGCGCTCATCGGACGTGACGAGCGGGGCGAGCCGGCCCTGGACTCCGCCATCCTCATCCGCACCGCGGACATGGCCGGGGACGGCCGGGTCGAGATCGGGGTCGGGGCCACCCTGGTCCGGCACTCCGATCCCGCCGCCGAGGTCGCCGAGACCCGGGCCAAGGCGGCCGGGCTGCTCGACGCGCTCGCCGGCCGCGGCGGCGGGCTCGCCGACCACCCCGAGGTGCGTGCCGAACTCGCCCGCCGCAACGCCCGCGTCGCCGGTTTCTGGCTGGCCTCCGGCGCGGACGACACGCCAGCCGGTCTCGGCGGGCGGACCGCACTGGTCATCGACGCCGAGGACACCTTCACCGCCATGCTCGCCCATCAGCTGCACGCGCTCGGCATGGCGGTCACGGTGCGCCGCTACGACGAGCCACATGTCCTCGGCGCACACGACCTCGTCGTCATGGGCCCGGGTCCTGGCGATCCCACGGACACCGGCCATCCGAAGATCGTGCATCTGCGCGGGAGCCTGCATGAACTCCTGGACCGCCGGCTGCCGTTCCTCGGGGTCTGTCTCAGTCACCAGGTGCTGGCCTCGCTGCTCGGGCTCGACGTGCGCCGCCGGTCCCGGCCCAGCCAGGGCGAGCAGCGGTGTATCGACCTGTTCGGCGAGCGGGTCAGGGCCGGCTTCTACAACACCTTCGCCGCGCACGCCACCGACGACAAGGTGTACGTCGGCGGCGTCGGCGCGGTGGAGGTCTGCCGGGACCCGGACAGCGGTGAGGTGCACGCCCTGCGCGGACCGGGCTTCGCATCGTTGCAGTTCCACCCCGAGTCACTGCTCACCCAGAACGGCCCGCGCATCGTGGGTTCGCTGATCAAGGAGGTGCTCAGGTCGTGAAGGCCGTCGTTGCCTGGTGGGATCTCGCGTCGTGCGGACGCGACGCGGCGTCGCTGCGGGCGTTTTTGCGCGAGGAGGCCGTCGCCCGGTTCGCTCAGGTCGCGGGCCTGCGGCTGAAGGTGTGGATATCCGATGCGCCGACCGGCCGCTGGGGCGCGATCTTCCTGTGGGAGTCCGCCGAGGCCGCGGCACAGCAGCTGCCGGCGCGCGCCGCCGAGATCATCGGCCGTCCGCCCACGGAGGTGCATGTCTTCGACGTGGAGGCGGCCACCGAGGGCCGGCACGGCACGCCGGATCTCGCGGGGCTCGGTCTCGCCTACGCGGAGAGGAGCCCTGCCGCGTGATGGACCTCATCGTGGTGGGCGGCGGCATCGGAGGGCTCGCCGCCGCCCTGGCCGCGGCCCGGGCCGGATGCCGGGTCACCGTACTCGAACGCCAGGATGCCTTCGGTGAGTTGGGGGCCGGTATCCAGCTCGGCCCGAACGCCTTCCACGCCCTGGACCGGCTCGGCGTCGGCGACGCCGTCCGTGACCGTGCCGTGCGCATCGACGCCCTGCGCCTGATGGACGGCACCACGGACGAGACGATCGCCGCCATGCCGCTGACCGGCGCGTATGTGACCCGCTTCGGCAACCCGTACGCCGTTGTGCACCGCGCCGACCTGCACCGGCCGTTGCTGGATGCCTGCCGGGACGCCGGGGTCGGCCTGCGGGTGGCCAGCGGTCTGGTGCGCTACGAACAGAACGCGGCGCACATCAGCGCCGTGCTGGCCGGTGGTGAGCGGGTGCGGGGTCATGCCCTGATCGGCGCCGACGGGATCCGCTCCACCGTGCGCGGCCAGCTCGTCGGCGACGGCGAACCGCGCGTGTCGGGGCACACGATCTACCGGTCCGTCGTGCCGATGGACACGGTGCCCCGGGAGCTGCGCTGGAACGCCGTCACGCTGTGGGCGGGGCCGAAGTGGCACTTCGTCCACTACCCGATAGCCTCCGGCGAGTTCCTGAATCTCGCGGTCACCCGGGACGACGGCGCGCGCGAGGCGGTGGCCGGGCTGCCGGTACCCAGGAAGCGGGTCCTCGGGGAGTTCCCCGGCCTCGGCGTCTTCGCCCGTCGGCTGCTGGACCTCGGCCGTGACTGGCGCACCTGGGTGCTGTGCGACCGTGATCCCGTCGGGACCTGGACCGAGGGCCGTGTCGCCCTGCTCGGCGACGCCGCGCATCCCATGCTCCAGTACGCCGCCCAGGGCGCCTGCCAGGCGCTGGAGGACGCGGTGGTGCTGGGCGGACTGCTCGACGGGGCCGGGCTCGACGAGGTACCGCAGCGGCTGGAGAAGTACGCCGCCGCGCGCCGCGAGCGGACGGCCAGGACGCAGCGGGTCGCGCGCCAGATGGGCGAGCGCCTTTACCACCCCGCGGGCCGGGCCCGCCCTGCTTGAGCGGGCGCCACCAGTCCTCGTGGCCGCGGTACCACTCGACCGTCTCCCGCAGTCCGACGTCGAACGGTTTCAGCGGCCGGTAGCCCAGTTCCTCGCGGATCTTGGAGTCGTCGATCGCGTACCGCAGGTCGTGGCCCTTGCGGTCGGTGACGAGCCGGATCCGGGAGGCGTCCGCGCCGCACAGGTCCAGGAGCCGTTCGGTGATCTCATGGTTCGTCAGGCCGGTGCCGCCGCCCACGTTGTATATCTCGCCGGCCCGGCCCCGGGTGAGCACCAGATGCACGGCGCGGCAGTGGTCGTCCACGTGCAGCCACTCGCGCATCTGGCGGCCGGTGCCGTACAGCGGCACGGTCAGGCCGCTGATCAGGTTGGTGGTGAACAGGGGGATCAGCTTCTCGGGGTGCTGGCGCGGACCGTAGTTGTTGGAGCAGCGGCTGATCCGCACGTCCAGGCCGTGGGTGCGCCAGTAGGCGCGGGCCAGCAGGTCCGAGGATGCCTTGGACGCGGCATAGGGGGAGTTGGGCAGCAGCGGCTGCGCCTCGTCCCAGGTGCCCGTCTCGATGGAGCCGTACACCTCGTCGGTGGAGATGTGCACGAACGTCCGGACGCCGCAGTGCAGGGCGGCCTCCAGAAGCGTCTGTGTGCCGAGCACATTGGTCCGTACGAAGGCGCGCGGCCCGAGCAGCGAGCGGTCCACGTGCGACTCGGCCGCGAAGTGCACGACCTCGCGGTGGCCGGGCAGCAGCGTCCGCACCAGTTCCTCGTCGCAGATGTCGCCCTTGACCAGCGTCAACCGCGGGTGGTCCAGCGGCAGATTGGCGGTGTTGCCGGCGTAGGTGAGCAGATCGAGGACGGTCACCTCGGCGTTCTCGTATCCCTCGTGACGGCCCTCAAGGAGGCCGCGCACGAAGTGCGAGCCGATGAACCCGGCGCCGCCGGTGACCAGGACGCGGTGTGTCACGCGACCACCGCCCGGCAGTCGTCGCCGACCACGAGCTGGTGCGCGCGGGTGCCGGGCGGCGAGGTGACCTTCGCGCCGCGGCCGATCAGCGAGGCGCGCACCGGCCGGACCCCGTCGAGCACGGCGCCGTCCAGCAGGATGGAGTCCTCGATGTCGGCGCCGTGCACGGTGCAGCCGGCGCCAAGCGCGGTGTGCGGGCCGATCCGGCTGTCCTGGACGACGGTGTCGGCGCCCACGACGAGCGGTCCGGTGAGCCGGGAGCGCACCACGGTGGCGCCGGGCTCGACGATCACGGCGCCGCTCAGCACGCTCTCCTCGTCGACCCGGCCGCGTACGTCGGAGACGACCCGGTCGAGCAGCACGCGGTTGCACTCCAGCAGGCCGTCGATCTTCCCGGTGTCCTGCCAGTAGCCGGCGTACTCCACGGCGGTGACCGTGCGGCCCTGGGTGACCAGGTGCTGGATGGCGTCGGTGATCTCCAGTTCGCCCCGCGCGCCGGGCGGGACGGCGCGCACCGCTTCGTGGATGAGCGGGGTGAAGAAGTACACGCCGATGACGGCGAGATCGCTGCGCGGGTGCCGCGGCTTCTCCACCAGGGCCCGCACGACGCGGTCAGGGCCGACCTCGGCGACACCGTACTGCCGCGGGTCCAGCACCTTGGTGACCATGATCTGGGCGGTCGGGCGGCGCGCCACGAAGGACTCGGCGGCCTCGCCGATGCCCTCGACGAGCACGTTGTCCCCGAGGTACATCACGAAGTCGTCGTCGCCCAGGAAGTCCTCGGCGATGGCCACGCAGTGCGCGAGACCCAGTGGCGCCTGCTGCCGTATGCAGGTGATCCGCAGGCCGAGCCGCGCGCCGTCGCCGACCGCGGCGGCGATCTCCGCCGCGTGGTCCCCGACGATGATGCCGACCTCCGTCACGCCGATGGCGCGGATGTTCTCCAGGCAGTGCACCAGGACCGGTTTGTTGGCCACCGGGACCAACTGCTTGGCCATCGAGTGGGTCAGCGGGCGGAGCCGGGTTCCCATTCCACCCGACAGGACGAGTGCTTTCATTGCAACCTCTCACTCAATAGGTGGGGAAGCGCCGGGAATGACAATGCCGCAACGGTCTTGCGGTGCCCTTGAGAAGTGTTAGCGGCCCGCCAGGGCAGGCCGGCGAACGGCCTCCAGAAATCTTCTGGGATTTCCCTAGAACGCATTCCTAGGGTGACCGCCATGCATATTCTCTTTCTGGCCGGGGGAAGCCCGGCGACGATTTTCGGCCTGGCGCCGCTCGCCACGGCCGCGCGGAACGCGGGACACCAGGTGTTCCTCGCCTCCACCGAGGAGATGATGCCGGTGGCCGCCGGCGCCGGGCTGCCGGGCGTCCCCGTCACCACGCGCTCGATCCGTGACTTCATGACGACCGGACGTTCCGGCGAGGCCCTTCAGTGGCCGCAGGACCCGCAGGAGCACATCCGCTTCATCGGCCGCGGCTTCGGCCGGATGGCCGCCGGCAGCCTGCCCGCGCTGATCGAGCTGGGCCGCGCCTGGAAGGCCGACCTCGTGGTCGGCGGCATGCTCTGCTTCGCCGCGCCGCTGGCCGCGAAGGCCCTCGGCGTCCCCTATGTGCGGCAGGCCTGGGACACCGGCGAGCCGCCCGAGGTGGACGGCGCCGCGGCGAGCGTCATGGGGCCCGAGCTGGCCGCGCTGGGCCTGGACGGGCTGCCGGAACACGACCTGTACATCGACATCTGCCCGCCCAGCCTGCGCCCCCGGGGTGCCCTCGACGCGCAGCCGATGCGGTACGTACCCGGCAACGGACAGCGCGCCCTGGAGCCGTGGATGTACGTCCCCGGGGAGCGCCGGCGGATTCTGGTGACCGCCGGCAGCCGGGTCAGCCGCCATCAGTACTTCGACTATGTGCGTGAACTGGCCCGCAAGGTCGGCGCGTTGGCCACGGAACTGCTTATCGCCGTGCCCGACGAGGTCGCGGGCGAGCTGACCGAGGGGCTGCACCATGTGCGGGCCGGCTGGATGCCGCTGGACGTGGTCGCGCCCACCTGCGATCTGGTCGTGCACCACGCGGGCGGTGGCACGGCCCTGACGGCGATGAACGCGGGCGTACCGCAGTTGCTCATCCCCAACATGCCCAAGCTGGTGCCGCCCTCGCGCCGCCTCGTCGACTTCGGGGCCGCGCTGATGGTGCCGGACGGCGAGGACTCGCAGGACGCCGTGGTCGCCGCCTGCGAGAAGATCCTCGGCGACCCCTCCTATCGGGAACGCTCGCAGGCGCTCGCCGCGGAGATCGCCGGCATGCCGCTGCCCGCTCAGGTCGTGGGCGCCCTGGAGGACCTCGCCGGCTGACCGCACGGACCACGGACACGGCCGCGGGGTGGCACCGGGTTCACGGTGCCGCCCCGCGGCCTCGCGTGCGCGGGGACGGTCCGCCCGGCCCTCACCACGAGGGGCGGGCGAAGGAGCCGGCGGCCGCCCTCTCCCGGCTCGGGGTGAGCCCGTCCACGAGGTCGGTGTCGAGCCGGGGGTCGCCCGTGAGGATGGCCTCGTGCAGCAGCCGGACGCGCAGGCACGGTTCGATGCCGAGTTCCTCGTCGAGGATCCGCCGCAGCCGGTGGAACGCCTCCAGGGCCTCCACCTGCCGGCTGGACCGGTACAGGGCCAGCATGTACTGGGCGGTGAGGTTCTCGTTCAGTGGATGCCGTGCGGACAACGCGCCGAGTTCGCTGAGGAGTTGGTGATGCAGGCCGAGTCGCAGCTCGGCCTCGAAGCACTGTTCCATCATGCCGAGCCGCATCTCGGTGAGGCTGTTCACCCGCTCGCGCAGATGTGGCCCCGGTGTCACGTCGGCCAGGACCTCACCTCGCCACAGGGACAGCGCGGCGCGGAAGATCCGTGACACGGCCCGGTCGTCACCGGCCCGCTGTGCCACCCGGCCCTCCTGGAGCAGGCGGTTGAAGCAGGTGAGGTCGAGGGCGTCGGGTTCGGTGACGATGCGATAGCTGCGCGAGCCCGTGACCAGTTTCTTCCGGGCGGACTTCAATGAGCAGATCGAGGGTGAACGGGCGAGGGAGCGACGGATCTGCAGGATGTAGGTCTGCAGGGTCGGCAAGGCGCTCGGCGGTGGACTGTTCTCCCACAATTCCTGACTGCATATCTCGGTGGACACCGGAAGATTTGCGTGAAGCAGTAACAGCGCCAGCAGATGCCGCTGCTTGGGCGCCGTCGGAAGATACTCGATCCCATCGTCCATGGCGGAGATCGGCCCCAGGACACGAAATTCCATTGATTCCCCTGAACGATATGGGGCAGTTCGGATCCTGCCGCGTGAGGCCCCCACTTTCTGGCACGGATCGACCGGGATGCAACGGAACCGGGGATATTCTGTCAGGTGGCCGAGGACGCCGGACACAATGCGTTGTCGGCCCCGCTGTGCAATCAGGAGATCAACTGACGTGCCTTCCCGAGGAGTTCGATCTGCTGCTCCCAGGAACCGCCGACGGGGCAGACCACGACGTGTTCGGCGCCCGCGGACGCGTATGCCGTGATGCGCTCGGCGATCAGTTCGGGCGGCCCGGACACCGCGACCGCGTCGGCGAGTTCACGCGGGAACCCGAACTGTCCGTGCAGCACGTCCACCAGCGCGTCGTGCGAGAGTCCGCCCATGTGCCCGTCGAGCGCGGCGAACACGGTGACCGTGACACGCGACACCGACCGCCCGGCCTCGGCACTCAACTCCCGTAAAACCGCCCGCCCTTCGGCGACGTGTTCGGGGGTGATCGCGGCCGGCAGCCAGCCGTCGCCGAGTGTCGCGGCACGGCGCAGGGCGGCCGGTGACCCGCCGCCGATCCACACCGGTGGGACGGGCACCGCGGGGGCCAGGGCCACCGTGGTGCGGGGCAGGTCAAAAAGCTCCGTCGCCCGGCCTGCCAGCAGCGAGGGCAGCGCGCGCAGCGCCGCGTCGGTGCGCCGGGCCCGCTCGGCGACCGGTACCCCGGCGGCCTGCCATTCCTCGGCCGGTACGCCGCCCAGGCCGACGCCCAGGTGCAGCCGGCCCGGTGCCAGGGCGTGCAGTGAACCGATCTGCTTGGCGGTCCAGGACAGTCTGCGCAGGGCCAACTGCAATACGCCGAAGCCCACTTCGAGCCTGCTGGTGGCGGCGGCAGCCGCGGCCAGCGCCACGGTGCTCTCCAGGAACGGGGCACCGGTGGCCAGATGGTCGCTGGCCCACAGGGAGTCGAGGCCGGTCTGTTCCGCGCGCAGTGCCACCTCCTGCGGGGTGGGCAGCGAGCCGTCGGGCGCGCTGAGGGACGAGTACGAGATGCCTGTCTTGACCATGAGTTCTCCTTCGGCGGACGATCGGGACGGCGGTCACTGCGCGGCCGGGGCCGGCTCCCCCATGCTCACGACGGCGCAGCGGTGGTGATCGATGTCGACTAGCCCCTTGGTCCGGCCGAAGATCTGCTGGAACTCCGCGAGCGCCGCGCACCGTTCGAAGGACTCCTGGTCGTCCCAGAGCGCGAGCGAGAAGTAGACGTCGGGCTCGTGCAGCGACCGCACCAGCTGATGGCGGATCAGCCCCGGCTGCCGCTCCATGAAGGCGCCGCCCCGGGCGTAGATCTCCTCGTACAGCTCGGTCGAACCGGTCACGGTGATCCGGTTGGCTATGACGTACATGCGGGCTCCCAGGGGTGTGCGGGTGGCGGGCCGGACCTGACGGTGAGCGGGGGGACGGCCGGAGCCGGCGACGGGGGAATGGCTCCGGCTCCGGCCGTCGGTCTCAGGCGGGCTGGTTCTCGGACTCGGACGTGCGCTTCGGGGCCGGGCCCGCGGCACGGGGCGCGGTGGAGCCGGCGAGCATCGCCACCACCAGGACGGCGCCGACGGCGCAGACACCCGCCACCCACCACAGGACGATGTGCCAGGCGCTGGTGAAGTGGTCGGCGAGCACGGCGTGTTCGGGGCCGTCGGGCAGATTGCCCGCGGAGATCTCCTTGGCCAGGTGCGCCGAACCGACCCGGCTCTGGATCAGGCTGACCAGCAGGGACCCGAAGATAGCCAGGACGAGGGCCTCGGCGCCGCCGCGGATCGTGTTGAGGAACCCGGCCGCCATGCCCGCCCGCTCCGGTTCGACCTGGCTCATGGCCTGGCCGTCGGTGATACCGAACGAGATGCCCATGCCGATGCCGATCACGACCAGCGGCCCGACGAGCCGGCCCGCGCCGATCCCGGGCTCCAGGACGGTCAGCCATGCGCTGCCCGCCGCGATGAACAGCAGGGCGAGCATCATCAGGATGCGCGGCGGGAAGCCGTGGGTGATCAGCCAGCCGCCGATCTGCGGGGCGACCAGCACCGGCACCGTCATCAGCAGCATGGTCACACCGGCGCTGGTCGCCGAGGCGTCGCTCGCGCCCTGGAAGTAGGTCGGCAGATAGGTCAGCGTGCCGACGAATCCGATCGAGGTGATCAGTGTGCCGACGCACCACCCGGTGTAGCGGCGGTTCTTGATCAGGGTCAGGTCGAGGACCGGGTGGGCGCTGCGGCGCTCGACGATCGAGAACACGATGAGCAGCGCCACGCCGAGAACGAGGCTGACCACGATCAGCGGATGCCCCCAGCCGCTCTCCGGCCCCTGCACCAGGCCGATCATCACCAGGGCCAGTCCGAGCACGAAGGAGATCACTCCGGGGACGTCGACGCGCGGTCGTTCCCCGGCCCGCGACTCGCCGACCTTGACCGTGCCCAGCAGCACGAAGACCAGCACCACCACGTAGAACAGGAAGCTGGCGCGCCAGCCGAGGCTGCCCACCAGCCAGCCGGACAGCGTCGGACCGAAGGCGATGCCGATGCCGACCACGGTGCCCATGGCGGCGAAGGCGCGGGTGCGCGCCGCCCCGTCGAACGTGGTCGCGAGGATCGCACCGGAACTGGCCAGGACGCCCGCGGCGCCGACGCCCGCGACGGCGCGTGCCAGGTCGAGCACCGCGATGTGCGGTGCGAGCGCGCTGATCAGCGAGCCCACGGCGAACAGCCCGCCGCCCAGCACAAAGATCCGGCGCCGTCCGAACAGGTCGGACAGCGAGCCCGCGACGAGCGTGATCGCCGCGAAGAGCAGGTTGTAGATGTTCACCACCCACATCAGGGGGGCGCCCGAGGTCTCCAGGTCCTTGCCGATGTCCGGCAGCGCCACGGCCGCCCCGGAGATGGACATGGGAACGACGAGGACGCCGAGCAGCACAACGACGAGCGTCATGGCCGGACTCGACTGTGGTGGAGATGACTTCGTTCCGGCTGTGCTCATCGTTTTCCCTTCCCGGATGTGACGCGGACAGCTCCGAACGTAGAAGGTCAAGTTCGGTTGAGGTCCAGTGCGGCTCGCGCACTTCGTCAGGTCGGGTAAGGGGCCCAGATTCCCGTCAGGAAGTCTCTAGGGCGGTGGGCGAGCCTGGTCCCGACGGCCGGGGCTTGCCCCCGCCGGCCGCCCCACGACGGTCTCCCAAGGAGAGTGCGATGGTGTTCACGGACCTGGCGGACTTCCACCGTTGGCTTGCGAAACGTCACGAAGCGAACGAGTACCGGGTGACCCCGGCGCCGCTGAACCGGCTCGACGGCTGGGCCGCGGACCCGGTCACCGGCGATCTCCACCACACCAGCGGCCGCTTCTTCACGGTGCACGGGCTGGACGTGACCGGTTCGGGCCGCGAGGTCGGGCACTGGCAGCAGCCGATCATCAACCAGCCGGAACACGGTGTCCTCGGCATCCTGGTCAAGGAGTTCGACGGCGTGCCGCACTGTCTGCTCCAGGCCAAGATGGAGCCGGGCAACATCAACACCCTCCAGCTCTCCCCGACCGTGCAGGCGACCCGGAGCAACTACACCCGCGTCCACCGCGGGCGCGCGGTGCCCTACCTGGAGCTGTTCATCGCGCGGGGACACGGCCGCCCGCTGGCCGACGCGCTGCAGAGCGAACAGGGCTCGTGGTTCCTGGCCAAGCGCAACCGCAACATCGTCCTGCTGATCGACGACGACATCCCGGTCCTGGACGACTTCTGCTGGCTCTCCCTGGACCAGATCGGCGAGCTGCTGAAGGTGCACGACCTGGTCAACATGGACACCCGTACCGTTCTGTCGCACGTTCCGGACGCGCTGCTGCCCGCGGGCGGGCGTTTTCGCGGCGCCCCCGCCCACCCCCAGGCGGACCTGCTCAACTGGCTGACCCACCACAAGACCATGGACCGTACGACGCGCCGCACCGTCCCGCTCGCCAAGACCGAGGGCTGGCGGATGACCGACGAGGAACTGCGGCACGAGCACGACCGCTACTTCCGTGTCGTCGGCGTCGACGTACGGGCCCAGAACCGTGAGGTCGCCCACTGGTCCCAGCCGATGCTCGCGCCCTGCGGCGAGGGCGTCGTCGCCTTCGTCGTCCGCCGGATCGACGGTGTCCCGCACGTCCTCGTCCAGGCCAGGGCCGAGGCCGGCACCCCGGACGGCGTGGAGATCGCCCCGACCGTGCAGTGCAGCCCGGGCAACTACGCGCATCTCACCGACGGTGTGCGCCCCCGCTACCTCGATACCGTGCTGTCCGCGCACCCCGACCGCGTGCTGTTCGACGTGGTGCACTCCGAGGAGGGCGGCCGCTTCTACCACGCCCGCAACCGCTACCGGGCCGTCGAGGTCCCCGACGACTTCCCCGTCGACGTCCCGGACGGCTTCCACTGGGCGACCTGCGGCCAGCTGGCCCGGCTCAACCAGTACGGGGGGCTGCTCAACGTGGAGACACGCAATCTGCTGACCTGCATGGGGTTCATCGCATGAGACCGCAGCGGCCCGTACGCGTGGGGGTCATGGGCTGCGCCGAGTTCGCGCTGCGCCGCATGCTGCCCGCCATGGCCGACAGCCCGGACATCGAACTGGCCGCCGTCGCCAGCCGCCGCCCGGCGGCGGCCCGTGAGGTCGCCGCGCGTTTCGGCGGCAGCCCCGTGCCGGGCTATGAGCGGCTGCTGGACTTCCCGGGCCTGGACGCCGTCTACATCCCGCTGCCGAACGCGCTGCACGCCGAGTGGGTGCTGCGCGCCCTGGACGCGGGGCACCACGTCCTGGCGGAGAAGCCCCTCACCACCCGCGCCGGCCTCACCCTGGAGGCCGTGCGGCGGGCCGAGGGACGCGGGCTCGCCCTCGTGGAGAACTTCCTGTTCGTGCACCATCCGCAGCACGAGCGGGTCCGCCGACTGCTCCAGGACGAGATCGGCGAACTCCGGCAGATGTCCGCCGCGTTCGCGATCCCGCCGCGCCCCGCCGACGACATCCGCCACCGGCCGGACCTGGGCGGCGGCGCGCTGCTCGACGTCGGCGTCTATCCGCTCAGGGCCGCGCAGCACTTTCTCGGCACCGGTCTCACCGTCGTCGGAGCCGTCCTGCGGCAGGGCTCCACCGGCGTCGACGTAGAGGGCTCAGTGCTGCTGCGCCGCGCCGACGGGGTGTGCGCCCAGCTGTCCTTCGGTATGGAGCACGCCTACACGTCCCGCTATGAACTGTGGGGCGCTAGGGGACGTATCACCGTGAACCGGGCCTTCACTCCGCCGGCGGACCACCGGCCCGATGTGAGCGTGGAGCGGGACGGCGTCGTCCGCGGCGTCGGACTCCCGGCGGCCGATCAGTGCGCGGCGGCCGTCGCCGCGTTCGCCGCGGCGGTCCGCGACCCGGAGTCCTGCCGTGCGGCGGCACAGCACTCCGCGGACCTCGCCCGCCTGACCGACGACGTCCGTGCGGCCGCCGCCCGAGCCGCCCGGCAGATCACGGCAGCCGGCGCGCCCCCGGGCCCTGGCGGCTGAGCACATCGTGCGGATTGGACAGCGCACAGTGTTCCAGCGACAGACAGCCGCAGCCGATGCACTCCGTCAACCGCTGCTGCAATCCCCGCAACTGACGGATACGGGCGTCCAGTTCCGGCTGCCACGAGCGGGCCAGTCTGGCCCAGTCCTCGCGGGTGGGCGGGCGGCCTTCCGGCAGTTCGGCGAACGCCTCCCGGATCGCGGCCAGCGAGATCCCCACCGCCTGCGCGGTCCTGATGACGGCGACCCGGCGCAGCGTGTCCCGGCGGTAGCGCCGCTGGTTGCCGCCCGTACGACGGCTGTGGATCAGCCCCTCGCGCTCGTAGAAACGCAGTGCCGAAGGGCGCACGCCGCTACGTGCCGACAGCTCCCCTACGGTGAGTTCCTTGGCCGGCGGACGGGACGGTTCTCGGTCCATCCGCACACGCTATGAGGCTTGGGCCGTCCTCCCGATCGACGCGCACGAACTGTGTCATGTCACCGGGGCACCGGACGTTCCCCCAGGTCACCGCTGCTCCCCGGTGACCTGGACAACGAGGGGAGCACCTAAGTGTGTGGTCGGCGGCCCTCCCGCCGAAGGGCCCCGGCACCGACGGTGGAGACACACATCTCGTGGTGACCGTGCCCCTGTGAGCGGGAGAAGAAGCATCGTGATCGCATCCGCCGGACCCGAACTGTCCTCCCGGCTCTTCGCGTCCCTGCGCCGCCGTGACCAGCGCACCAAGGCGGAGCTCTATCTCACGGGGCTGCTCGCCACCGAGGGCCGCAAATCGGTGCGCAACATCTCCGCGTCGCTCAGCGGCGCGGGCGACGGTTCGACGGAACAGAGCCTGCACCACTTCATCACCAGCTCGACCTGGGACTGGGCGCCCGTGCGCGCGGCCCTCGCCGAGGCGCTCACCGAACGCGCCCCGCGGCATGTGTGGACGGTGCGGGCCCTGCCGATTCCCAAGGCGGGCACCCACTCGGTCGGTGTGGACCGGCTCTATGTGCCCGGCCTGGGCCAGTCCGTCCACGGCCAGTTGGCGTTCGGCCTGTGGTGCGCCGCCGAGCAGTTGGCCGCCCCCGTGGACTGGCGGCTGCACCTGCCGGACAGCTGGCTGAGCGAGGCCCGGCGCCGCGCCCGCGCCGAGATACCCGCGTCCGCCGCGCCGGAGGACCTGGACGAGTGCGCCGTCTCCCTGGCCATCGGCGGCACGGGCCGCACCACGGGACGCCCGGTGGCGCTGGATCACATAACGGCCCGGCCCGGCGCCGTCGCCGACGCGTTCACCCGGGCCGGTGTGCCCTTCCTCGCCCGGATCACCGCACGGACCCCGCTCGCCGTCGCGGACCCCGCGCTGCCGGGCGCAGGCGCCGGCCCGCTGCCCGCCGGGCAGATCCTGCAAGCGCTGCGCGGACTGCGCCGCCCGGTGACCTGGCCCGACCCCGGCCGCACCCCGGTGCGCCGCACCTCCCTGGTGGCCGCCGTCCCGGTCCGCGCGGGCCGCGCCGCCGCCGGGCACCGGCTGCTGCTGCTCGGCGAGTGGACCGATCCGCGGCGCCCGCCCGCGGCCCTGTGGCTGACCTGGGTGCGCGGCGCCTCCGCGGGCACACTGCTGCGCCTGACCAAGTACGCGGCGCGGGTCCGCGTCGACGGCGAGCCGCTCGGCGACCGCGTCGGCCTGCGCGACTTCGAGGGCCGCTCCTTCCCGGGCTGGCACCGGCACATGACCCTCGCCTCCGTGGCCCACACCCTGTCGGCGGCCCCCGTAGCGGACACCGCCTACGAGTTGCCGCTGTCCGCCTGACGCCGGGCCGTGCGCGGCAGCCGGCCGAGCAGCGTGTTGCGGGTCCGGTGCAGCCGCAGCGCCAGCTGGATCTCCAGGGTGCGCCCCGGCTCCTGCCAGTTCTCGCCGAGCAGTTCGGTGATGCGGTCGAGGCGGCGGGCGACCGTGTTCGGGTGGATGTGCAGCACGCGGGCCGCCCGCCGCGGGCTCGCCCCGGCCGCGAAGTACACCTCCAGCGTGCGGGCGAACTCCGTGTAGCGCTGTGCGTCGTGGGCCAGCACCGGTCCGAGCACCGACTCCACATACGACGGAACGCTCAGCACATCCGTCAACAACACGCCCAGGAAGCCCAGTTGTTCCGGTGTGGCGACGCTGCCCTGGCTGCCGAGTTCGGTCAGCGCGGTCAGACAGCGCTGGGCGTCGGCGTGCAGCCCCGCCGCCTCCAGCAGGCCCGTCCGCGGTCCCGCCGCCCCCACCGTCACCGGCACACCCAGCAGCGGCGACAGCTCCTTGTGCGCGGCCTGCGCGGCGGCCGCCGCGTCGCCGCCGGGCAGCAGCAACGACAGACAGTCGCCCCGCACGCTCTTGAGTCCCTGCTTGCGATGCGCGTACGACGTCGCCCACGCGGTCGCCCGCCGCAGCGAACCGCCCTCCGGACGTGCCACGACCACGACGTACGGCGTCTCGGGTGCGATCCCCAGCCGGCTCGCCTGCTCCCCGAGTTGCCGCCACGCAAGGCCCGTGGAGTCCGGTGCAAGCAGCGCCTCGAACAGGGCGTCGCGGGTGCGTCCCTCGGCCGTCGCCCGGTTCCGGTCGCGCAGCAGGGACAGCGCGATGGTCCTGACCACCAGCCGCAGCGAGCGCGGACCCCGCTGCCCGGTGAACGGCGTGTCCGGCAGGAACAGCACCGTGCCCAGCGGATCGCCGCCGCCGGTGAGCGGTGCCACCCACGCCCCGTCGTCCAGCGGCACCGGTTCGCCCGCCGCCATCGCGTCGAGACTGCGCTGGGTGAGCAGCTCGTCCTCGTACTCGGGCAGTCGGCCGTGCGCGGCGAGCAGTTCGCCGCCCAGCTCGCGCACCGCCAGCGCCCCGCCCAGCGCGGTCGCCGCCACCTCGGTGATCGTCTCCAGCGGGCTGCCGTCGTCCACCAGGGTCAGCAGATGGTCGTACGCCGCCTCCATCCGGCGGTGCGCGCCGACGATGGCCCATGCCTGGGCGCCGTCGCGCTCCAGCTCCGCCTTCTGCGCGCCGAGCGATTCGATCAGCCGTGCCGTGCCGATCGTGGTCGCGGTCAGGGAGGCGAGCGTGGACAGCGAGCTGATCTCCTGGGCGGTGAACCAGCGCACCTCGCGATGCGCGGCGTACAGGGCTCCCGACACCCCGCCGGAGGACCGGAACGGCACCGCCACCATCCCGCGCAGGCCCTCCGCGCGTACCACCTGGTCGATCTCCTGCGAGTGCTCGATGGAGGAGTCGGCCAGATAGTCGGAGGTGGAGAACGGTGCCCCCTTGTCCAGGGCGGCGCGCCCGATCCCGAACGGGGCGGTGACCCGCAGCCCTATGTTCAGCGCCGTCACGTCGCCCTCCGACGCCACGACCGTGATCGACCCGTCGGCCTGCTCGTACAGACCCAGATAGGCGAGGTCGACCCGGAGTAATCGGCGGGCCCGCTGCGCCGCGGTGCGCAGCGTGCCCTGCACGCTCTCGGCCATCACCTCGGCCAGATCACGGGAGGTGTCCACGAGCGAGACCAGCCTCGCCTCCCTGTCCTGGGCCTGCGTGAACCGGTCCAGGACGGACGAGCCGAGCACCACCGCCTGCTCCAGTTCCTGCATCTGACGCGGGCTCGCGCCGAGCGTCCTGGCGTCGGGGAGCAGTTCGTCCAGCCGATGTGCGGCTCCTTGCTCGGCGAGTGCGGTCAGAACGTCCAGCACCGTGGGAAGCCGACGGGGCGCAGGGGACATGGTCCTTCCTCTCCAAGGGGGTGGGCCGTGACGCCCAGTGGTGACGCGAGCACTACAAGGGACCGTCAACCTTGTCATGGCACCACCTGTTGCGTGGTCATGACCTTGCACACAATGGCAGGCGCGATGGATCGCGGTGCGCACAAGGCGGGGGCTAGGCGCCCGCGAACCCAGGGGAGGGGACCGATGAAGGGCGTCCGCAGTTACGAACGCTCGCTCGCCCGGAGCAAGGCCGCACGCAGCCACAAGGACCGGCCCGAGGTCTTCACGCTGCACGGCCGGCGATGGGACCTGCTGGACGATGTGTTCGCCCCACCCTTTTCCCCGTCGACCGGTGTGGCCATGGACCTCCTCGGCCTCACCGGGTCCGGCCGGCCGCCCTGTGGCTCCTTCCTGGAGATCGGCTGCGGCACCGGCGTCATCGCCGTATCGGCGGCCCTCGCCGGCTGCGACCGTGTCGTAGCCGCCGACATCAACCCGCACGCGGTCCGCAACACCGAAATGAACGCGGCGCGCCACGGTGTCGCCGGACGGGTGCGGACCCTGCGGAGCGACCTCTTCGCGGGCCTTCCCGAAGCGGACCGCTTCGACACCGTGTACTGGCACTCCAACTTCGTGCTGGCCCCGCCCGGCTACCGGCACCGCGACATCCACGAACGGGCCTATGTGGACCCGGGCTACGAAGCGCACCTGCGCTATCTGCGACAGGCCCCGCGGCGCCTGACCGAAGGCGGCCGGGTGCTCCTGCACTTCTCCAGCCGCGGTGACCTCGCGCGGCTGCGCCGCAGCGTCGCCGACGACGGCGGGGACCTGCGCCCGATCGCCTCGGCGACCGTGCGGGAGGGCACGGAGGACATCGAGTACACGCTGCTTGAACTGATCACCGCGGCAGGCTGACCGGCCGCGGCCCACTGACCACCGGAGCGGACGTGCGCACGCTGATCGTCGACAACTATGACTCCTTCACCTTCAACCTCGCCCATTACGTGGCCCAGGTGACGGGGGTCGAACCGACCGTGATCCGCAACGACGACCCCACCTGGCACCCCGGGGTGCTCGACTCGTACGACAACGTCATCCTCTCCCCCGGACCGGGCACCCCCGTGCGCGCCGGCGACGTCGGCATCTGCCGCGAGGTCATCGAGCACGGCACCCTGCCGATGCTGGGCGTCTGCCTCGGCCACCAGGCCCTGGCCCTGTGGCACGGGGCCACCGTCGGCCGGGCCGCGGAACCACGGCACGGCCGGCTCTCGCCCGTCCTGCACGACGGCACGGACCTGTTCGCCGGCCTTCCCGACGGGTTCCAGGCGGTGCGCTACCACTCGCTCGCCGCCACGGACCTGCCCGAGGAGTTGGCGGCCACCGCGCGCACCCCGGACGGCGTGCTCATGGCACTGCGGCACCGCCACCGCCCGCTGTGGGGCGTGCAGTTCCATCCGGAGTCCATATCCACCGAGTACGGGCACGAGATACTCGCCAACTTCGCCCGGCTGACCCGCGAGCACCGGGCCCGCCACGGCCTTCCCGTCCGGCCGGCCGCCGCGCGCCGGGCCCCGCATCCGCCCCGGCCGGGCCGCCCGGCGTCCGCGGCGGCGCCGCGGCGCCGGCTCAGGGTGCTCACCCGGCGGCTGCCGACCCGCTGGGACAGCGAGACCGTCTACGGGCACCTCTTCAGCACCAGCGGCCATGCGTTCTGGCTCGACAGCAGCCGCAGGGACGGCGCCACCGGCCGGTTCACGATGATGGGCGACGCGGCCGGGCCGCTGGCCCGCGTCGCGACCGCCGACGTGTGGCACGGCACCATCACGGTCACCACCGCCACGGGCACCCGCACCGAACGCGGCGCCTTCCTGGACTGGCTCGACGCCGACCTGCGCTCGATGGACACCCAGGTCCCCCCGCTGCCCTGTGACTTCGCACTCGGCTGGGTCGGTGTGCTCGGCTACGAACTCAAGGCCGAGTGCGGCGGCGCGCGCGCCCATCGCTCCCCCGAACCCGACGCGGCGATGATCTTCGCCGACCGGGCGATCGTCTTCGACCATCTGAGGGGCACCACCCATCTGCTGGCCCTCGCCGAGGACGACGAGACGCCGGCCCTCGCCTGGCTCGGCGCCACGGCCGCCCGTCTGAAACGCCTCGCCACCGAGGAGCCGCCCCCGCTCGGCGAGGACCACGGCACCGCCCAGCTGACCGACCTCCGCCTCCGGCACGACCGGGAGACCTACCTCGGGCTGATCGACCGCTGCCAGGAGGAGATCAGGGCGGGCGAGACCTACGAGGTCTGTCTGACGAACATGATCACGGCGACCGGCGACCTCGACTGCTGGCAGGCCTACCGGCGACTGCGCCGCACCAGCCCCGCCCCGTTCGCCGCCCTGCTCACCTTCGGGCCCGGCCTCCGTGTGCTGAGCACATCACCGGAACGGTTCCTGCGCGTGTCCGCCGAGGGCGTCGCCGAGTCGAAGCCCATCAAGGGGACCCGGCCGCGCGGCGCCACCGCCGCCGAGGACGCGGCGCTCGTCGCGGACCTGCGCGGCAGCGAGAAGGACCGGTCCGAGAACCTCATGATCGTCGATCTGGTCCGCAACGACCTGGGCCGTACCGCCCGCACCGGCTCGGTCACGGCCGACGAACTGTTCCACGTCGAGAGCTACGCCACGGTCCATCAACTGGTGAGCACCATCCGGGCGCGGCTGCGCGCCGACGCGAGCGTCGTGGACTGCGTACGGGCCGCCTTCCCCGGCGGTTCGATGACGGGCGCCCCGAAACTGCGCACGATGGGGATCATCGACCGGCTCGAAGGAGGACCGCGCGGCATCTACTCGGGCGGACTCGGTTACCTCTCGCTGTCCGGAGCGGTCGACCTGAGCATCGTCATCCGCACGCTCGTCGTCACCCCGGGCCAGGTCCGCTACGGCGTCGGCGGCGCGATCGTCGCCCTGTCGGACCCGCAGGACGAGTTCGAGGAGACCGTGGTCAAGGCACGGCCCCTGCTCGCCCTCTTGGAGGAGGGCTTCCCGGGACGCACCCCGGAGGCGGTCGGCTGAACCACACCCGCGCCGGCCAGGGCCGGCCCCACAGCTGACCCGGCACTCGCCTTCGCCGGGCGGCCCGGACGTGGGGCGTCGGACACTGCCTTGACACCGTGACCCCCTCCCACGAAGACGCCTACCCCACACACAGCCGACTTCACCAGATCCGCCTGCTAGGACTCTGGTGTACCGCCGGCCCATCTTGAGTGCGAGCGCTATGGCATTCACCTACATGGTTGCGTGAGCGGGAGACGACTACCGTCGCCACTGCACGTGCCAGGTCCATTGGCGTTCGTCCTCACCTTGCCGCGAGGAGACCATGGCCTACACCGGTTCCCTTCCCACACCGGAGTTCTCCCGGAATCAGGAGTTCATGCACGACTACCTCCTCTTCGTCGGCCGCACGTGTCCGCACCGGACCGCAGTCGTCGAGAGAGGACCGGACGGCGGTCTGCGGTCCCTGTCCTATCGGGAGTTGGAGGACCTGGCACGCGTTTGGGCGGATGAGCTGTCGGCCCTCGGGGTGCGAGTCGGAGATCGGATCGTGCTTGAGACGGACAGCAGTTCATCGGCTCTGGCCATGTTGTTGGCCTGTTCCATGCTGGGTGGGACTTTCATTCCGCTCAGTCCGCAGAGCCCGCCGGTTCGGCGGTCGACCATAGTGGCACTGACCGATCCGGTCCTGTATCTGTCCTGCCAGGACAGCGACAACAGCACGAGGGAGTCGGTCGGCGGTCCCACCTCGGAAAGGCTCGTTGCAGCCCCGCCCCACATCGGCCTCGGCCGGTTCGGTCCGCACGGTTTGACCATCGACCGGCCGCCCACCGTACATCACGGTCATCGGCGAGCACCTGTCGCCACCGACCCCGCGTACATCGTCTTCACCTCGGGCTCCACCGGTGCCCCCAAGGGCGTCGTCATGAGCCATCGCGGGTACATCGCCTTCTGCCAGGGGATGCTGCGCTACGGCCTGGCCACCGCGCAGGACCGGGTAGCCAGCACTTCTCCGTTCCAGTTCGACTTCTCTCTGCTGGATATCGGGCTCGCCCTCGGCACCGGTGCGACACTCGTGCCTGTCCCGCGGAGCCTGCTCGCATGGCCGCGCCGGTTCGCTCGCTTTCTGCGTGAGGCTGCGGTCACCCAGGTCAACGGCGTGCCCTCGATCTGGCGGCCGTTGCTGCGGCACGAGCCAGAACGACTGTCGGAACTCGGCGCCGTGCGCGGCGTTCTGTTCTCCGGCGAGCGCTTCCCGTTGCCCGATCTGCGGGTGTTGCGCGGGGCGCTGCCCGGAGTGCGGATCGTCAACTGTTTCGGTAGCACCGAGTCGGTCGCCTGCTGCTTCACCGACGTATCTGATCCGCTTCCCCGGACCGAGGCGGAGCTGCCCATCGGCCGACCGCACCCCGGCGCGGAGATCCTGCTCGTCGACAGCGAGGGGCGCCCGGTGGAATCCCCCGGCGAGGTGGGCGAGATTCATCTGCGCAGTCCCGCGTTGTTCACCGGCTACTGGGGCGACGCCGAAGGCACGCGGCGAGCGCTCGTGCCCGACCCGGTCGTTCCCGAGAGTGGCCAGACCGTCTACAAGTCAGGCGATCTCGCTTCCTGGGGAAAGGACGGCAATCTGTACTTCCACGGCCGCTCGGACTCCATGGTGAAGGTCCGGGGAAACAGGGTGGAGTTGGGGGCAGTGGAGCGGCGACTGTGTGAGTTCCCCGCTGCTGAGAGTGCCGCAGTAGTGGCAGCGCCGAGTTCAGGGAACGCAAGCGATCCGGTGCTGACCGCGTTCGTGGTGCCCGTCCCCGAGGGGGCGCCCTGCGAGCCCGGGCAACTGCGTGCCTTCTGCCGGCTCGAACTACCCGATTACATGATCCCCGAGGAGTTCCACCTCATCGATCGCCTCCCGACCAACCCCAACGGCAAGGTCGACAGGACCGCGCTGCTGGCGCTGACCGCAAAGGAGTCACGGTCATGACGGGGCTGGGCCTCACCGGTGCTCGTGGGGTGTCTCCCAATCTGGCGCTGGACGAGCTGGTGAGAGAGCGGCGGCGAGCCGGGGTGTCCGTGGTGCACCTCGGGTTCGGCGAGTCCCGCCTGCCGGTGTTCCCGCCCTTGGCGGAGCGCCTGACAGCGGGGGCGACACGCAACGCGTACGGGCCCGTTCAGGGAGATCTCGCAGTGCGGAGTGCGGTGGCAGGCTACTTCACGCGGCGACGCATCCCTACCGAGCCGGACCAGGTGGTACTGGCCCCTGGCAGCAAGCCGCTGCTGGCGGCGGTGCAGATGTGTGTGCGCGGCGACACGCTGCTTCCGCTGCCGTGCTGGAACACATATCCGCCGCAGGCCATGTTGGCGGGCAAGTCGGTGCTGCCCGTTCCGATCCCGGACGACTGCGGTGGTGTTCCGAAGCCTTCCGCACTGGCCCGGACGATTCGCACCGCGCGGGCCGACGGCCGCGATCCGCGCATCCTGGTCCTGGCACTGCCGGACAACCCCACCGGGACACTGGCGCCGCCCGCCGTGGTCCGGGAGCTGTGCGAACTCGCGCGCGCGGAGGACCTGTTGATCGTCTCCGACGAGATCTACCGCGACCTGCTGCACGACCCCGAGCAGCCCGTGCTGAGTCCGGCCGAGGCCGCCCCGGAACGCACGGTGGTGACCACGGGGCTGAGTAAGAACCTGGCTCTGGGAGGCTGGCGCATCGGAGCCGCCCGTTTCCCTTCGAACGCCTTGGGTGCCGGATTGCGGGACGCGGTGACCTCCTTCGCGAGCGAGGTCTGGTCCACGCTGGCCGGGCCGATGCAGGAGGTGGCGGCGTACGCCTTCGGGGAGCCTGCCGAGTTGCGTGCGTATCTGGCGCGGGCCGCCCGGCTGCACGGTGCGCTCGCCCGCGCGGTACACCGCATCGTGACCAGTGCCGGAGCGGACTGCCGCCCGCCAACCGCCGGCTTCTACGTCTATCCGGACTTCGAGCCGCGCCGAGACGCCTTGTTTCGGCGGGGGGTCACGGACTCCGCGTCGCTGCAGCACCGACTGCTCGCGGCCCACAAAATCGCCGTGCTGGGCGGCCATCACCATGGCGACGATCCGGGCGGCCTCCGGTTCCGAGCCGCCACCAGCATGCTGTACGGCGACACCGCCGAGGAGCAGCTCGCGGCCCTGGACAGCGCCGATCCGCTGGCTCTCCCCCACACGGCTCGACTGCTCGACGCGCTGCGGGAAGGCTTCGCCGAACTCTGCGAATGACCGATCCGCTTTCTGGCCGCGCCAACGGCAGGGCAGGCCCCAACCATCCGATGGAAGGATGACCGCACGGTGGCCCCGAACGATGCCGCGATTCCGCGGCCCATGGACAGCCCACCCCCTCGATTCCGCCCTTTTACCGCGAGACACCTCGACGTCCTGACGGCGCGTGCGGGACTGTCGGCTGAGCAGCGGCTGGCCGTGCGTGCCGTGGCGGAGGTCCTCCCGTTCCGTACCAACAGCCATGTGGTGGAAGAGCTGATCGACTGGTCCGCGGCTCCCGACGACCCTCTCTATCGTCTGGTCTTCCCGCAGCAGGACATGCTCCCCGCCTCTGATGTAGCCCGGATCACGGAGCTGCTGCGCCGCGACGCCCCGCGCCGGCAGGTCCAGACGGTCGCCCATCAGATACGGATGCGGCTGAACCCGCACCCGGCGGGACAGGTGGAGCTGAATCGTCCGACGCTGGACGGCAGGCCACTCAACGGAATGCAGCACAAGTACCCCGAGACCTTGCTGTACTTTCCACGCCAGGCCCAGACCTGCCACGCCTACTGCAGTTACTGCTTCCGCTGGGCTCAGTTCGTCGGCGAGACGGAGCTGAAGATCGCCGACGACGGCGACGTGTCTCTTCTTGTCTCCTACCTGCGCGCGCATCCGGAGATCACCAACGTGCTCTTCACCGGCGGTGACGCGATGGTGCTCAGTGCTGCTGTGCTGCGCCGGTACGTGGAGCCGCTCCTCGCGCTGGAGCAGATCGAGTCCGTCCGGCTGGGCACCAAGGCCCTGGCCTTCTGGCCGTGGAAGTTCCTGTCCGATCCAGGAGCAGAGGATCTGCTGCGCCTTTTCGAGCAGGTCGTCGCTGCAGGCAAGAACCTGTCGTTGATGGCCCACTTCTCCCATCCGCGCGAACTGGAACCGCCGGTGGTCCAGGAGTCGGTCGCTCGGATCCGCGGCACCGGAGCGGTGATCCGTACCCAGGCGCCGCTGATCCGCTCCGTCAACGACGACGCGGGGATGTGGGCCTCGTTGTGGCGGCGACAGGTGCGGCTGGGCATGGTGCCCTACTACATGTTCGTCGAACGTGACACCGGCCCCGTGGACTACTTCGCGGTGCCATTGGCGCGCGCGTACGAGATCTTCCGTGCCGCCTATGCCGATGTCTCCGGACTCGCCCGCACGGTTCGCGGGCCTTCGATGTCGGCGACGCCCGGCAAGGTCTGTGTGGACGGGGTCGTCGAGTTGTCCGGCCGCAAGCTTTTCGCCCTGCACATGATCCAGGCCCGCGATCCCGGGCTCGTCGGTCGGCCCTTCTACGCCGAGTACGATCCGGCAGCCGTCTGGCTCAGTGATCTCAAGCCCGCCTTCGACGACCGGTTCCCCTTCGACGAGCCTGCGGAGGGGCTGCTGTGACCGACGAGTTGCTGAGCGGACGGGCAGGCTTGCTGGACTGCTTCCAGGCCAACCTCGGGGTGCTGGCCGACCGGCTGCACGGGGACGGAGCCCATCTGCGGCTGGGCGCCGTACTGCGGTTGCGACCGCGTCCCGGGCCCGACGGCCTCCCCACAGTCGAGCAGTCGATCGACGAGGTACTGGCGGACGCCGCCGACCTTCTCGGTCTGACCGTGGCGGCGAAGTGGCCAGGGACGGGTGGTGCCTTCGTGCGCTCACTGCGCGATTGCGCCTGGGTGATCGCCGATGCGTACCACTTGCCCTGGGTTCCCTACCACCGTCATCGGCATGTCGCGCACAGTTTCCTGGTCGAGCCTGCGGCCGACGGCATTGTCGTGACCGATGCCTATGACAACGACACCCCGTGGGGCGCTGCCCGTCCACAGCAATGCCGGCTGCGCCGGGACGAGCTGGCCGCGGTCCTCGATGCCGATCCAGACGCGACCCATGCTTTCCGGTTCTCATCCGTCGACCTCGTACCGGTCGCCGAGGAGACCGCGGCAATCCCAGGAACTTTGATCGACGGCTACCTGCGCGCCTTCGCCGAGCACCCGGACCGGGCACTGGCGCTCGACCGATTCACCATGGAGACCTGGCTGCTCGCACGCTCACGGCGACTGCGGGCGGCGTACCTGGGCGATCGTGCCGGCGGCATCCCCCAGCAGGTGCGGGAGCACTTGGCCCGGTGGGACGGTCTGGCGGAGCAGGCCTACCTGGCCTCGCGACGGGTCGCGCGCGGCCGTCCGGAGCCTCCAGGACTACTGCTCAGGGCAACGGAGACGCTTCGGGGCGACGCGCTGCTGCTGTCCGCAGAGAACTGGGAGTTCGGCAAGCGCCCCCTGGTCGCGGCGGAGGAAACCACCATCAGCGTGGAGCGGACCGTTCGGGAGGTGCTCGGCGTTCACGGTCCTCTGGATGCTGACGCCGACCTCCGGACGATGCCCGAGTTCAACTCGCTGCGCATGCTGGAGATCGTCGACCGGCTGGAGGAGAACTTCGCGATCGAGTTCGGAGCCGGTGAACTCGTCCCCGAGAAGCTGCGCCGCGTCCGCGACCTGGCGGTGCTGGTCCGCAAAACGATCGACGGGGATGCCGGATGAATCCGGCCTCGACACCGATGGAGAAGGGTTGCTCAGCGATGGACGAGCGTTTCACCGGAATACTCCGGCCGTTTCTTCCGTATCTGGCGGACCGGCCGCTCACCGAGGACACGCCGCTGCGTGAATCCGGGCTGACCTCCATGCAGTCGATCGAGCTGCTGCTCGCTCTGGAGGACGAACTGGACGTTGAACTGCCCGACGAGCTACTCGTCGAGGAGACGTTCAGCACCGCCGGTTCCTTATGGTCAGTGGTTGCTTCGCTGCGGGGCGGCGCCGATGTCTGACCGGTCTCACCGCCCGACGAGCGCGCCCGGAAGGTTCGCCCAACGGACCGAACATGTCTGCACGGTGGCGGAGAAGTACGCCGAACAAGCCGACACGGCAGCAGAGTTCCCCGTCACGGTTCTGGAGGAACTGCGCAGCAGTGGGCTGCTCGGTCTGCTGGTGCCTGCCGAGTACGGGGGGCTTGGCGGGACGCTGGACGATCTTCTGGACGTGGGTATCGCGCTGGGACGCGTGGACCTCTCCGCAGCGATGATCTTCGCCATGCACTGTCAGCAGGTGGCCTGCGTCATCGATCACGCTGCCGCTCCGCTTGCTCAAGAGCTTCTTCCGGAGGCCGCGGCGGGGCGCATGTACCTGGCCTCGGTGACCACAGAGGCGAGCAAGGGTGGTCACCTCCTCACCGCCTCGGCCCGACTGGAGGCCGACACCGACGCGTCCGGGCAGCTCCGCGTCGACCGGTTTGCGCCGATCGTGACCGGAGGGGCCTACGCCGATGGCTTCCTCATCAGCATGCAGGCGCCCGGGGCACGTTCTCCCGGGGAGGTCTCCTTGGTCTTCGCGCGCCGCTCCCAGCTGGACATCACCGCCTCCGGGGACTGGGACCCGCTGGGCATGCGCGCCAGTCACAGCGTCGCCCTGCGGCTCACCGGCCGAGTCCCGGATCACCAAGTCCTTGGCGAGCACGGCGCGTTCCGTGCGGTGGCTCTGCGTACTCTCGGGCCGCTGGCGCACCTGACGTGGGCCGCCTGCTGGCTGGGAGCAGCCGCAGGAGCCCTGTCCCGGGTAGTGCAGATGTTGCGGGACTCCGCCAAGAGCAAAGACAGCGCGACGAAGTCGGAGCTGCTGTTGGCCCGTCTGTCCCGGGCCCGGCAGCGGCTCGACACAGTCCACGCCCTGCTGCGCCACACGGCCGATGTCTACACCGCCGCTTCCACCGGTGACGGTGATGTCTCGCTGCCCCGGAACCAGTTGTTGATCAACGCGTTGAAAATCACCGCGTCCGAGGAGTGCCTACGAGCAGTGGAGGACTTGATCGATGCCGTGGGCCTGCGCCACGGCTACCTCAAGAACTCACCCACCCGGCTGGAAAGAACCCTGCGCGACCTGCGATCCGCTCCCCTGAACTACAGCAACGACCGCCTCCACCAGGCGGACGGGGTACTCGCCCTGCTCGACCAGGGAGTCCGTTTTGCCTGACCGCGCCACCGCCCGCCCGGCCGACGCACGCCAGTTCCTGGCGGCCTTCGCACACTCCGGGCACCTGCGTCGGCTCTACCCGCACGCCACTGCCGACCGCCTCGACCCACGCGTCCTTCGGGAACTGCTGGCCTGCGCCGACACGCATCGAGAGGTGGGACCGGTGCTGTCGCTGTGCGTGCACCTGGCCACCGCCGTACCACTGCTCGCCGAGGGCGCACGTACCACGACGGCCACAACGTATCTGGAGGCCGCCGTGCGAGGAGAGCGTCTGCTGGCGCTCGCCGCCACCGACGAGGGCGCGGGCTCCGATCCGACAGCCCTCACCACCACCGTCGGTCCGGGCCCGCGGGGACTCGTGCTCAACGGCCGAAAACGCTGGGTGACTTCCGCTGCCACAGCCGATGCCGCCCTGGTCCTGGCCCGTCGGACGGCCGGCCGACACTTCACCAGCTTCAGCTGGATCCTGGTGCCGCTCGATGCCCCAGGTGTCTCCGTCCGACCCGCCGACACAGACTTGTTCCGCGGCTCCGGCCTCGGACACATCGCGCTGGAAGGAGTCGAGCTCTCCTCCGAGTACCTGGTCGGCCGACAGGGTGCCGGTCTGGTGATGTTCGCCAAGCACCTCACGGTGGAACGCTTGGCCTCCGCGGCCTGGGCCATCGAGGTGTGCCGCAGGACCATCGAGGACACCGACCAGCGCCTGCGCGAGCGCGCTGTCGGCGGGGGCGTGCTTCGGGAACTGTCCGCTGTGCAGCAGCGCCTGGCGGAGTGCGCGGTACGAGTGAGCGCGCTCGACGCACTGTGGCGGCAGACCTGCGACCGGATCGCCGCTGCCCGAGACGGCACTTGGGCCGCCGTACTGAAGTCGGCGTCGGGCCTGACGATCGGGCAGGTCCTTGCCGACTGTGCCCAGCTCCAAGGAGCCGACGGCTTCGAGCGGGGTGGGGTCCAGTCGCTGCGCGCCGAGGCCGCGGTCTTTGGAATCGGTGGCGGCACGACGGAGGTCACTCTCGGTATCGTCGCTGAACACCTCGATTCCGTCCTGAGCGGAGTCCGGCCATGACGCTGCCTGATCTGGAAGCCGCTCCCGGGGTCTGGGTGGCCCTGCGCACGAAGCACCCGACGCCGGGCCGGGTCACAGCCGCCGATCTGGCGGCCGCACAGCGACTGCCGCCGTGGCGTGCACGTGAACTCCTCAGAGGGCGCCACGTTCTGCGCGACCTGCTCTCGACCCACTTCCCGCAGGCGGCAGAGGCACCGGTCCGCTACCGGCCGGGCGGACAGCCGGTGCTGGAGGGACATCCGCGTCTGGGCATCAGCATCAGCCACGACAGAGACGCGACGGCCGTCTGCGCCGCACTCGACCGCAGGGTGGGAGTGGATGTACAATACCCCCCGGCGCGGGTTCGGCCCTCCCTCCTGTACCGCTGTGGCCACGACTGTGCCGAGGAGTTGTCCCGCCTGCCCCCCGTACGCCGCAGCACCGAGTTCGCCTGGCTCTGGAGTGTTCAGGAGGCGTGTGCCAAGGCGGAAGGCAGCGGGCTCAGCGGGCGGCCGTGGCGGATCCCGATCCCACCACGGCAGCGAACCGGCACCTGGGAGCGCTACACCTGGACCTCCCTGCGTGATCACTCCTGCGTGCCCTGCAGCGTTGCCCACGACACCGAGGCACTCGCCCCGTCCCTCTGCCGGCCTGCGGAGCAGCTATGACCAACCAGCGCAGTCTGTACCGATGGTTCGACGACGCAGCTGACCGTCACCCGACAGCTACCGCCCTGGAACTCGACGACCGCACCTGGAGTTATGCCGAACTCCGTGAACTGTCAAGCCGCTTGGCCGACGCCCTGGCAAAGGCGGCCCCTTCGCGCATGCCCGAGCGGGTGGGTCTCCTTGCCTCCCGTACTCTGCACGCGTACGCCGGATATCTGGCGGTCCAGCGCCTGGGCGCGAGTGTGGTACCGCTGAATCCGGCCTTTCCCTGCGCCCGCAATGCGGCCGTGGTCAAGGCCGCCGATCTGGATCTCGTCCTGGCCCAGCCCGACTGCGCGGGCCGCGAGTTGGGGGCCCGGATTCTCGCCCCCCCGTTCGATGCGGCCGCTGCTGATCTCCGGTTCGGGCCGCCCGCCCATCGGGAGCCAGGCCCGCAGGAGGTGGCCTACATCCTGTTCACCTCCGGGTCCACGGGAGCCCCGAAGGGGGTGCCCATCCAGCACCGGAGCATCGACGCCTATCTCAACCATGTGATCGAGCGATACCAGTTGGGAGTAGGCGCACGGCTCTCGCAGACGTTTGAGCTCACCTTCGACCTGTCCGTGTTCGATCTGTTCGCGGCCTGGGGGTCCGGTGCGACGGTGGTCGTTCCCGGCCCCGACGACCTGCTCGCACCGGCTCGCTTCGTGGCCCGTAAGCGGCTGACCCACTGGTTCTCGGTGCCGTCGGTGGTCTCCGTCGCGCGGCGACTGCGCGCGCTGGCCCCCGGCGTCATGCCGAACCTGCGCTGGAGCCTGTTCTGCGGCGAACCCCTCACTGTCGCTCAGGCCCGCGCCTGGCAGCGAGCAGCGCCGAACAGCGTGGTGGAGAACCTCTACGGCCCCACCGAGCTCACGCTGAGCTGCACCGAATTCCGTCTGCCACCGCAGGTCCAGGACACGGATCCGCACGAAGCCGGAGCCACCGTCCCGATCGGCACGCTGTACCCGGAACTGGAACACCTGATCCTCACCGCCGATCAGGGCAGGGCGGACGAGGGCGAGCTGTGCGTCCGCGGGGTCCAGCGCTTCCCCGGGTACCTGGACCCGCGGGACAACATCGGGCGTTTCATCCGCCAGGAGCACGGACGGACGAGCATCGTCGATCCGTCCCATCATGCGACGGACGAACTGTGGTACCGCACGGGTGACCGGGTCCGCCGGACCCCGGCCGGCCTCGTGCATCTGGGCCGACTCGACCACCAGGTCAAGATCCAGGGTTACCGGGTCGAACTCGGCGAGATCGAAGCAGCACTGCGCTCACTTTCCGGGGTGGAGGAAGCAGTCGCACTGCTCCTGCCCGACGGCACCGCCAGAAGCGGACACGACGGCGTTCCTCGGCTGGTCGCCGCGTGCACTGCGGAGTCCGGTTCTCGACCGCAGCCCGACGCGCTACTGGCCGAACTGCGGGGCCGACTGGCACCGTACATGGTGCCGTTGACCGTAACCGTCTGCCCATCCTTCCCCTACAGCCCCAATGGAAAGATCGACCGCGCGGCGCTCCGACGGTCACTGGTCGAAGGACAGTCCTGAAGCAGGCCCTCCAGCGAGGACCGCGACACTGATGCCAGCGCTCATGAGGAGACGCACCGTCATGGACCCCAAGCCCGCCCGGACCACGCGAGAGCCCGCGCCGGTGGAGGTACCGGTAGGCACGGCCGGCGCAGGGAAGCTACGGGGAACCGCCTTCGCCGCGACGGGCGTCATCGCCTTCTCGCTCACTTTTCCCGCCACCGCGTGGGCGCTTGAAGGGCTGGGCCCCTGGACCGTGACCACCACGCGAGCGGTGCTCGCCGCACTGATAGCCGTCGGCTTCCTCCTCGCGAGCAGAGCCCGCCTGCCGCAAAGCCGTCACTGGGCCGGGCTCGCCACGGTGGCCGGCGGTCTGATCGTCGGCTACCCCCTTCTCACCACCCTCGCCCTGCAGACCTCGACCTCCACGCATGCCGCTGTCATCGCCGGTCTGCTCCCGCTGGCCACCGCCGTCTATGGAACCGTGCGCACCGGTGTGCGGCCCCCTCCGGCCTTCTGGGCTGCGGCCGTGGCCGGAGCGGCCGTGGTCGTCGCCTTCGCCCTCCAACAGGGCAGCGGTTCCTTCTCCGGAGCCGATCTCTACTTGTTTGCCGCCCTGTTGGTGGCCGCCGCGGCGTACACCGAGGGCGGCCTGCTGGCCAAGGTCATGCCGAGTTGGCAGGTGATCGCCTGGGCGCTGGTGGCCTGTCTGCCGCTCGCGGTCGGAGGCTCGGTGACAGCACTGCTCCTCGAACAGCCGGATCTCTCCGCCCGCTCGCTCCTCGGCCTGGTATGGCTCGGGGCAGGAGCACAGTTCCTGGGGCCGCTGGTCTGGTACCGCGGCATTGCCGCTGTCGGAATCACCAGGGCCAGTCAGATCCTCCTCTCCCAACCACTGCTCACGTTGATCTGGGCGATCCCCATGCTGGGCGAGCGGCCGCCGCTCGTCGCGGCCGGCGCGGCCGTCGCCGTACTCGTCTGCATCGCCGTCACCCAGCGGGTGGGGCCGTGAACACGGTGACAGAGGCGGACTCGGGGACCGCGACCGGGCGGGAACATCCCGCCGATACCGGCCTGCTGATGCCCCTCAGCCGCCGCCCCGGCCCCCTGCACAGCGCTCTGATCCACCCGGCAGGCGGCGGTCTCGGCCAGTACTTGCGCCTCGCGCGGCGACTCGCCCGCCACGGACCGGTGCACGGGATCCGCGCCGCCGGCCTGCTGCCGGGTGAGCGCCCCCACGACAGCGTGGCCCGGATGAGTGAGGTGTACCAAGACCTGCTCGAAGCGCTGCCCCGGCCGCCCGACCTACTGATCGGTTGGTCCCTTGGCGGAGTCCTCGCCTGGGAACTGGCCGCCGGAGCCGGACCGGGACGCCGACCGAACGCGGTCATCATGATCGACAGCTATGCTGAGCTGCCGCCGGGCAGCGCTCTCGTTCGAGCCGATCCGTTGGCCATGATCGAAAGCTCTGCCGGTGGCCTGTCGTCGGGCCTGGATCCGGAGCGCCTGCGCAGCACCGCCCACGCTCATCTCTCGGCGGCGCTCTCACATCAGGTCCGTCGGACCTGCGAGGTGCAGGCCCTCCTGCTCACCTGTGCCTCTCCCGAACGTGCCGCGCAGACCGCACGCTGGCTGTCGTTGGGCCCACAGCTCACTGTTCGGGAGCTGAGTTGCGGTCACTTCGAGATCTTCAGCCCACCCCATCACGATGTCCTACTTGGCCACATCGGGCGCTACATCGCCGACATACCTGACGGGATTGTGCACGGTGAGGGATGAGCGTCGGCAGATCCCGCACCCCTTCCCGGAGAGGAGCGACCAGGACACACACAAAGCCGAGTGCCGGCCGTCCGCTGCCAAGCCACCGTCCGACTCCCCTGATACACAGATGCTGTGACCGGATCTGCAAAGAGACTCAGGCGGCGTCCAAGTGCTGCACTACGGTTGGCCAACCATGCCTGATCTCGCGGAATCAACCATCTGACCCTGTCCACGAACAACCTCGGCCGGCTCACGTCGTACTACACGGAGCTACGCGGAGCCAGGCTCGCATTCGAGCGGGCTGCAACTCCTTCTGACCCTCGGATCGCAGTCATCGATGTCGGCGGGGAGGACCCGGTTGGCCGGTCGGACACATCGAGATGCTGCCCACTCAGTGGACGATGACAGCTCGTGATCCCGATGGACGTCCTGTGGACATTCGCGCCCATCGACCCCGCACCACGCCGCCGCCCTCAACCATCGGCTAGAGGCGGCTCTCGACTTTCGGAACAGAGCGATGTCGGCGAGCCACAGCCTGTTCGGGCCATGTCTTCTGGCTGGCACCTGGTACTCGACCAGCGACCTCCGCACCTGTCGGCGGGTGGACGCCTCGGCCCTGCTCCGCCGACGCACCGCCCAGCCGCCTCAGGGACCGTCCTTCGTCTCCGTCTCGGAACACGTCATCATGTATAACGCCGCCGACGTGGAGGAATGGCTGCGCGGCCGCCGGACCGTCCCCGCCGAGAAACCTGATGGCCGACAAGACCACAGTCCCGGTCGGTGTCCGGCTCTCCACCGACGTCGAATACCGTCCCGATCGCCCCAAGCCTTGTCGGGCGCGCGTCCACTGGGCCGGTCCCGCAACCAAGCGCCGCCAGTCGCTGTCGGAGGGAAAGGCCGGCGAGGAAGAGACCCAGGCGTGGTTTGAACCAATCATCGAAGCCGCGCAGGCTGGTCTGTCACCGTCACTCGCTACCGTGAAGCTCGCCGATCACGGCGAAGCGAACAGGGAACTCGCGCTACGCGGCCTGGAGTTGAAAACCCACGACCCTTACGTCTCCGGATGGCGGCTGCGCGTGGTCCCCGCCCTGGGACGCCTCCCCGTACGGATGATCACCAACGGCGTCGTGGACCGTACCGTGCAGAACTGGACAGCCCACGAGCACAGCCGGTCAACGGTCAAGAACACCACCGCCGTTCTGGTCCGCGTCATGGAACAGGCGGTCCGGGACGGCACGCCACCATCAAGGTCAACCGCAAGCACCGCCGCCCGGATCGGTGAGGTCTCGGGATGCCGCGTCGGGGACATCGACACCGGTCAGTGGATCTGGACCGTGCGGCGTCGGACCACTCCCGCACCCGGCGCACTGACCGACAAGGGCACCAAGGGCAGGCGCGCCCGCAACGTGCCCGTCATCGAGGAAATCCGACCGCTCGTGGCCCAACGCATCCTGTCCGCCGGCCCTGACCCCGACAAACGCCTCTTCACCGGGCCACGCGGGGGGCGCATATCCACCGCGGTCCTGCGCGATGCCACCCACTGGGACGACGTCGTCACCAAGCTCGGCCACGAACATCTGCGCCGTCACGCTCTCCGGCACACCGGCCCGGCCTGGTTCGCCGACGCCGGAGTCCAGGTACACCTCCTGCGCAGAATCGCCGGCCACGGGTCGCTGACCACCACCCAGCGCTCCTCGCACCCCGACGTGCACAAGATTCACGGCCGTCGGCGCGGACCTCTCCGCACACCTCAGCGTGCTGCGCGCCCCACGCTCCCTGCCGAGCCCGATCGTCATGACCCGCTGACTCCGGTCAAGGAGCACCGGCCTCCACCCGGTCCCCACATGATCCCCACCTGGTCCCCAAAAACGATCAAGGGGCGGCTTCGGATTCCTCCGAAGCCGCCCCTGATCTGCGACTGTCTCCAGTGGGGACGACAGGATTTGAACCTGCGACCCCTTGACCCCAGTTGGGTGGTCCGTGAGCGGCGTGCGACGGGTCGTTCTTCGAGGTCAGTGTCCAGCGTCCTCGGCCGAGTAAAGGAGTTCGTGAACTCATGTCTCCGCCGGACAACCTCGCCGCCTCACGCACCGCCTTCCACTGATCGACGGGAGCCGCTACAAGCTCGGGCACTTCTATCGTCGCGCTTCAGCTGGGAGCAGGCAAGTGACCGCATGTGCGCCTCGCGCCCGGGCAATGACGGGGATACATGACGAACTACTCAAGGAAAAAGGGAACTTGGCCACGCCCGACACTGGCGCTACGCACTTTCGGCAAGCGGGACCGGCCGGGCAATCCGATGGCGTGCCGACTCAAGCGCGAGGATGCGACCAAGACTGCGCCAGCACTGTTTCCCGGATCCACGACGATGACGCCGAGTGCGTTGCAGTGAATGACGGAGGGTGACCGCCCAGCGTTCTGGGCCGTCTCGGGCACGAAGTGACCCGCCACGAGTGTCGGTGCCTGTGACTCTGCCCGAAGGGCCATGCCGCTGCCAATGAGCAGCGCGGGTCGTGCAGTTGGAGTGCGCCGTTCATCATCCCAATTTGATTTGAAGAATTGACGGCGCTTCAGGTATTGGATAAACGGCGAGTGTCTGTGCCTACTAGCCTGTGTCACGGCCTCGAGACGCTGGAGACTCGTCCTGCATCCATCACGAACCGTACGGCCCCTGCATCAGATCCCCTTGACGGCTGTTCTGCAACAGGCCAACTGAGGCCGCACCACCGAATCCCGTCTTCCGGCGCGTGGTCGACCGGCAGCTGCCAGCCCGCGGCGAGGCTGTGCCGCGCCAAGCGGGATCGGCCTGTTGCCACGCCCGGCTCTGTGACCGGCACAAGTTCAGCCCCCCGCGCATGCTGCGCCCCGCCGTCGGAGAAGGAAACGGGAAACAGCATCGATCGCCTTGTCCGCCCGGGAGGGGCTGCCGCACTCTTTCGTGCAGCACCAACCCGGTCTTAGTGGATGGGCTTTGGAGGTTTCCGTGCCACAGTCGTCCACCGAGTTCGGCGAGGAGCTGAGGAAGCGGCGTCTGGAGGCCGGACTGAGCCTCACGGCCTTGTCCGGTGCCGTGCATTACAGCAAGGCGCAGTTGAGCAAAGTCGAGCGGGGAATCAAGGCACCGAGCCGTGACCTGGTTCGGCTCTGCGACACCGCCCTTGGTGCCGACGGAGCACTGATTGCCTTGGCCGCCCAGGCCGCTCCCGACGTACCTACTGAACCAGCACCCGACCACATCGACGAGGAGGACTGGATCATGCAGTTGTCGCCGGATGGCCCAAACAGGTTCCAGTCACTGGGGCGGCGAGAGGTCGTGAGCGTCGGCGTCGCATCACTGATGACATGGCGATCGGACGGATCCGGCCCTGCCTCCCCGGCAGCGGGTGCCGGCATGCTGGAAGCCTCCAGCTCGCTGTTCACCCACTACCGGAGACTCGGCCAGACTGTGGAACCCGGCCTGCTCCTGCCCGTCCTGATCGCGCAGACGCACACTCTGCGGGAACTGTCCGCTCAGACCGACGCCGACACCCGTCAGCGGTTGCTGGCCCTCGGCTCCCGGTACGCCGAGTATGTCGGCTGGCTGGTGCAGGAAACCGGGGACGACCGTGCGGCACTGTGGTGGACGCAGCGCGCGGTCGACCTGGCAGCAGCCGGCGGTGACCAGGCATTGGCCGGCTACGCGCTGGTCCGAAGGGCCTTGGTCACCTTGTACCGGGACGACGCTGAGCACACCATCAGCCTGGCCCGCCGCGCGCAGAGCGGCCGGCTGCCACCACGGATCCGGGGGCTGGCCGCACAACGCGAAGCCCAAGGACACGCACTCGCGGGTGACCTCAATTCCTGTCTGCGAGCCCTGGAGCGCGCTCGTACGCTCCTCGCCCGCGAGGACGACAGCTCCGACGGGCCGGTGATCGGCACAATGCACCTTCCAGACCCAGTCGGCATGGTGACCGGCTGGTGCCTCGTTGATCTCGGCCGGCCTCGGGAAGCGAGCGAGGAACTCGACCGCCAACTCGCCCTGGTCGGCCAGGACGCGGTTCGCACTCAGGTGCGATACGGCGTGCGCCGTGCGCTCGCCTATGCGTCCGCCGGTGAGCTCGACCAGGCGTGTGCGCTGACGGCACCACTGCTCGACGACGTGGTGGCAGTGCGCTCAGCGACAGTCACAACCGATCTACGGCGTCTTGCCCGGGTCCTGGCTCGCCATGCGAACCACCCTTCCGTACGTGAGCTCGGGCCGCGGCTCGGCACGTTATCGCGCTCGTCTACTTCCTGAGGGGGACATCACCGTGAAAGAGGTCTTCATCAACTACCGCACAGGCGACGGGGAGAAGACCGCCGCTCTGATCGACCAGGAGCTGTCGCGTCGCTTCGGCCCGCAGCACATCTTCCGCGCGTCGAGGTCCATCGCCCCCGGCGAGGGCTACCCCGAGTCCCTGTTGGCCGCGCTGCGACGCAGTTGCCTGCTTCTGGCCGTGGTAGGGCCGGACTGGACGAACTTCCGTACGCGGCTGCACGACCCGGAGGACTGGGTGCGCAGGGAGATCGAGGAGGCGTTCAGCTGTGAGCTTCCGGTTGTTCCCATTCTGGACGGACGGAAGACGAACCGGCTGAGCACGGCCGATCTGCCGCCCGAGCTGGCGAGGCTCGCCGACCTGCAATCCATTCCGTTCGACACCCATGACACCGAGAGCGGTATGAAACGCATCGGCGATCTGGTGGCCGAGATGGTTCCCGGGCTCGATGACCTGTCCCGAGCCGACGGGACGTCGCCCGTGTCGGACACCGTGACGAACTCGATCGAAGAAGTAAGCGGAACGGCGGTACAGAGCCGTGACTTCACCGGAGACGTCGGCGGCACGGTTGTAAAGGGCGCTCAAGGCCCTGTCCACACGGGCAACGGCAGCATCTACCAGAACTCCCGTCACGTGTCTGGCGACCGGCACTTCTCAGGGAACGGGATGACGTACTTCGAGGGCGACAACCACGGCAGTGTCCAGCATCGGTTCGGTGAGCCGGATAGGCGCGAGGACGATGGCCGGTGAACCAGCAGGGCAGTACACGAGTCGAGAACCCACAGGGCTTCGTGCACACCGGTGCCGGCAACATCTACGTCAACGGCGGCGCACACCTGCAGGACTCGGACAAGCCGGCCTTCCGACGCGTCGCCGAAGACCAACTCCGTCGGTTGCGGCTCGTGTTGGTCGACCCGCCCGGCATGGGCAAGGCCCGCGCGATGCTCGCCGACACCGGCACCGTCATCCTGGACGGTGATCCTGGCAGCGGGCGTACTTCTGCGGCCCGCGTACTACTGCGGGAGTGCCGCCAGGACAGTGGCGTTCTCCACGAACTTCTGCCCGGCGAGGAGGGCGAACTGGCCCTCCATGACCCTGCGCTGGTCGGAAACGGTGACCAGTTGCTGCTGGATCTGTCCGGCGCCGACGACCACCAGTGGTCCGCGGCACGGGCCGACCTTCCCGCGCTCCGCAAGTCCGTACACGAACAGCACGCACATCTTGTCGTCATCATGCCGCACGACGGCATTCTCGATCCCGATCTCCAGTACTACCGGGTCGGTATCGGGCGGCCTCCAGGCCTGCAGGTTCTCAGACGGCACCTCCGTATGCACGGCATGCCGTACGAGCAGTACATGCGGTCCGACGCCACCGTCGACGAGTTCGTGGGCGTGAAACGACCGATGCGGGAGATCGCGGACTTCGCCGACCTGGTGCGCCGTGCACGCGAGACCGCCCGGCCGGACGAAGAATTCGCCCAATGGTGCGCGACAGCCAAGAGAGCACGCAACGACCGGCGGAAGGAAGTCGCCGCCCGCGTCGCCGAATTGCGCGAGGCCCCTCAGCGGGCGCTGCTGATCACCGTCTCCATGCTCCACGGGGCACACGCCGATGTCATCCACCGCGCGGCCCAGCTCTTACTGCGCACTCTCGCTTCCCCATCGGACGGGCTCCCGCTGCTCCAGCACAAGGACCTCGCCGAGCGGCTCACGGAGATCTCAGCCGCAACCGGGCTGCGCGGGCACGTGCACTTCACGGACCTGGACTACGACTCGGCCGTCCGCGCACATTTCTGGGACCACATGCCCGACCTGCGGCCCCACCTAGGCACATGGGCCGCAAGCATCGTGGACCTGAACCACCTGCACGTCACCCCTGCCGTTCGCGACGGTCTGGTGACGCGTCTGGCCGATCAGTACCTACGGACCGGGCGCGGAGACGGCCTGGCGTCTCTCGCTGAGCGTTGGAGCATCGAGGCGACGAGCAGAGCGCGGCTGGAAGCCGCTGTCCATGCGCTCACCTGTGGTCTTGAAGATCCGGCCCACGGCAGGGAGTTCCGCGAACGGATCTATCAATGGTGTGCTTACCGTCGCCTCAAGGGCGAGTTCGCCCAGGTACTCGTCCGGATCTGCGCCGATGTCCTCGCGGCCAGCCATCCGGATCAGGCTCTGCTCAGGCTGTACTACCTGGCCCGGCGCGAGCGCGACCCGGCGCCTGCCCTGCAGTCGTTGGACGACATGGTCGCTGGCAGCCGCCGGCTGCGCCGAAGGCTCCTCGACCGCCTCGCGCGATACAGCCCCTCCCCGCCCGACCTCGGCATCTTCCTGCGAGTCTGCGATCCGGTGCCGCTGACGGATTCCTCCGAAACCTCACGCGCGCTGGTGGAGGAGAGAGAAGTACAGCACTCCTTGACCACCTGCTGGCATGCGGTACTGGCCGGGCTGCCGCGGGCGACGTGGCAGCCGCACGCGGCACGTTGGCTCCGCCGGGCGGCCGACGGCATCGGGCGCCGTGGTGAGCTTCTGCTCGACCTCCTCGTCAGCGCGGCCGAGCGGTGCGGGGAACGACGGGGTGAGGCCTTCGCCGCGCTGTACGCAAGCGCCCGAGAAGCCGAGCGCACTGCCCCGGGGGGTCTCAAGCGCTCTGTCGAGACCACCGAATTGTTAATTCACAAGATCAGTGTGGCCCAGGGCCTCGGCCCAGCCACCCCGCCGCCATCAGCCAGGGGGACTCAACCATGACGACCGCACGAAAGACAACAACGCTCTTCCTCACCGTCTTGTGCGGCCTGCTGCTGACCATCGTCGGTCTGACCCAACGGTGGCCCGTGTGGACATGGCCGACGCTGGCCGTGCTCCTCCTTGTCCTCCCCGCCGCGGCCTTCCGCATCGCTTCACGGCGCCGCGGCTCCATCCCGGTCAGCTTCGAAGAACAACGCACGGCGACCCCTGTAGAACGCACAGAGTGCCACGTCAGCCGAGTGGCACTGCCCAGCCACTGGGACGACTACAACTTTGTGTTCTCGGCGACCGTACGCTGGTATCTCCTCGACTCACCCGGAACCGGCCCTGTCCTCAATCCGGCAGGACTCGCCGTCGAAACGGTCCTGAACCGTGCCCGCGCCGTCACCGAGAGACGGGAGCCAGGCCGAGTATCACTCGTGCAGCATGAACTCAGCGGTGTCCTCAGTCGTATGTGCCCGGACACCACAGGGCATTTGCAGGCGATGGCGGAAGACATCAGCCTCACCTTGCTGGAACAGGACCAGGAGCGCTTGGACAGACTCGCCGACGTGCGCAAGGACAAGGCAGTCTGGGAACACCAACGCAAGTACGAGCAAAGCAAGCGCCAGTACCTGGGCGAGGACGTACTCAAGGACACCGGCAGCGCGGTTGTCTGGTGGCTCGCCAAGAATGACGAGCATGTGGAAAAGACGGTGGGGGACCTGGCCCTGCTCGCGCAGCTCACGTCCGCAGCCAATGACACGGACATCCCCGAACGACTTCAGAACCTCGTCTCGCAGCAGCCCGGCGAGGGAATCGCTCCGGAAATCGTGGAGGCGGAACCGGCTCCCGCGTCGCAGGAACGGCCGGCCACGGATCATCTCTCGGGCTTCTTCGACGCCATGGGCTTCACGGAGGGAGACGACCGGCGGGCGATGCTGGCCAAACAGATCTCCGACATCATCACGCAGCAGAACCGACACGAGACAGCCGAGGCCCTACGACGCCGGTTCGATCCGCCGACGGCCTTCACACCGAATAGCGGTGATGAGTCGATTTTCTCCACCGACGCACCCGATGAACCATCCGCATCCCCCATCTAGGAGAAGACGATGGACAGTGAGCTGGCCGCTCTAGCAGCGTCGGGAGCAACCACACTGGTTTCCCTCATGGTCACCGACTCCTGGACACACGCCCGTGAACTTGTCGCACGGTTCCTGACACGTATCGGTTCGGACGCCACCACAATCGCCGACATGGCCGACGCGAGGACCCGGCTGCTCACAGCCGACGATGCAGAGGACGAGCAGGCCATCCATGCCGTCACAGCGCAATGGCAGATCCGCCTACAACAGCTCGTCGAAACCGGCTCCGTCACCAGCGGCGAACTGCGCCTCCTCCTGACCTCGTTGCAGCAGCTCGCCGCGACCTCAGCGATGCATGTGAGGACCGTGCACAACGACATCAACGGCGGCGTTCAGCACGGTCCCATCATCCAATCAGGCCGAATCACAGGGCTTACCTTCCACGCCCACCAACCCCCAGCGCCGGAACAAGACTGAGTTATTGGGGCTCGCCGAACAGCCAGCATCGCAAGGCGCCCCTCGCATGCGTGGAACCCCTGACGCCATACGCTTCTCACGGCGCCCGGCCCTGTCCATGGCCTCGTCGGCCAGTCCGCTGGGGGGTTCCGTGAGCACCCCCGATCGCCAGGTGATCAGACAACCTGCCATCAGCAACGGCTCATTGACGCTGCGAACCCCCACCTGCCATATCCAGTAGCCCAGCCCACCCGGCCTCGCTGACCAAGCGGCATTTCTCTCAGCCCCGGAGCGCTTCAAGGTTTCCGGCCAGCCCGAGGACGACCGGATACAGTGCGCGAGACGACAGACTGATCAGGGAGGGGAAGCGTGACCGACACCAGCGACACCCGGCTCGTCGAGGGTGAAGCGCAGGCGCCGCGGCGGAGCCGACTTCACCGCCTGATGCGCTACCTCCCTCTCATCGCCCCCATCCCGCTGTGGGTCGTGCCCTGCTGGGTGCTCCTGCACAGCGGCCAGCACTGGCCGCCGCCCGTCACGGTGGCCGGCACCGCCCTGTTCGTCCTCGGCCTCATCGGTATGCCGCTCGCGATGGCACGCGGCCACGGCCGGCGTCAGCAGGACCGGGCGGCGATCGTCGGTGACACCCTGCTGGGCACGATCTGGGTTCTGTTCACCTGGTCAGTTCTGCTGGGCGTCCTGTTGCAGCTCGCCCTGACCTTGGCCGACGTCGGCGAGAGCCAGGACCGGGCCCGGATCGTCACTTGGGTCGTCCTCGGTGTAAGCGCCGTACTGCTCGCGTGGGGGTACGCCGAAGCCCGTGGCGTGCCACGCGTGCGCCGCCTCGACGTGCAACTCCCACGGCTGGGTGCCGGGTTGGACGGCATCCGTGTCGTCCTCATCACCGACACCCACTACGGCCCGCTCGATCGCGCCCGCTGGTCGGCACGGGTATGCGAGACGGTGAACACTCTGGAAGCCGACCTGGTCTGCCACACCGGCGACATCGCGGACGGCACGGCCGAGCGCCGCCGCGCCCAGGCCGTCCCACTCAGTACCGTGCGAGCCACGCGGGCCCGGGTATACGTCACCGGCAACCACGAGTACTACAGCGAGGCCCAGGGCTGGGTCGACCTGATGGACGAGCTGGGCTGGGTGCCGCTGCGCAATCGCCATTTGCTGCTCGAACGCGGAGGGGACACCCTCGTGGTCGCCGGCGTGGACGACGTCACCGCCGAGTCCTCCGGCCTGGCAGGCCACCGCGTCGATCTCGCCGGAGCCTTGAACGGCGCCGACCCCGACCTACCCGTTCTGCTCCTGGCACACCAGCCCAAGTTCATCGACCGGGCCGCAGCCGCCGGCATCGATCTCCAACTCTCCGGGCACACTCACGGCGGCCAGATCTGGCCCTTCCACCACCTGGTCCGCCTCGACCAGCCCGCCCTCGCCGGCCTCAGCCACCACGGTACCCGAACCCTCCTCTACACCAGCCGAGGCACCGGCTTCTGGGGCCCACCGTTCCGCGTCTTCGCCCCCAGCGAGATCACCCTGCTCGTGCTCCGCTCCCCACACCTGCCCACCTCGCCGTAGCACTGGGCGGGCCAACACATCCGCTCCCCGCGGTGCACGACAGCTAGCGGTACGGCCTACTCCAAGCCCTGATGCCGTCGCTCTGCCTCTTGGTCCTCTTGTCGGGCGTCAGCTTCGTACGACTCCGCAAGCCCTTTCAGCAACTTCCTGGTTCGCGGCCACGTGGGTGCACGTTCGACCGGCTCCCGGAAAGACCGGGCCAGCTCCGCTTCTTGAACTCCGCCATCCAGGAGTCTCCGGCTGGTCACGCCTCGTTTGTTGTAGATACCGATTCGGAGACCTCGTTCGAGATCGTTGTTATTGATCTCTTCAAGTAGGTCTCGGACAGCCTCCGGAACCTGCAAGTCGTCCGGGTCGCGCGGGGCGAAAGCAAGTATCTGACCGATCTGCACGTCACCTCCCCTGGCACGATCTCTTGCAGCGAATTCTGCCCGTGCCATCATGACCCACGTGTGCAGTGCAACCGGGTCGAGGGTCCCGTCGGCCGTAAGTCCGGGGACACGTACGCAAAGCGTGAAGGACTCCATAGGCGCGGCTCGCGATATTGCGTCTATTCTCCTGCTCGACGGGGTCTGTTACATCCTCCCCGGAAGTGGTGCTTGGGCGGAAGGACCACGTCACCAAATCCGCGAACGCCTCAGGGTCCTCAACCAGCGCCTTATGGAGCGTCGGGGTCTTAGCATCGAACCCGAGCGCAGGGAATAGTTGTCACTCCAGATTGAGGATTCGTTGAGGCCCAATGCGCTCGTGGTGCCGGGCCGACAGCGCAAAGAGATCCTGGAAGCATGAACTGAGTCCCCGATCTCAGGATCGCTCAACCTAGCTGCGATGAGGTCTTCAAGCCCCGTGACGACGATCTCAGCGGCCTCTATGCTCTCCTCTTCTCGGTCGTATAGGAGGATCACGTCCAGCGCCGCCGCGGGATGCCCTGCGCTCAACAGCGACCGGGCCGCATCAAGCGCTCGCGGGAAGTCGGAGCCGAGCCAGAAGTAGGAGAACTCACGCCAATAGTGTCCTGCTACTTCCGGACTGAGTTCAGCGAGCTTGGACCACACGGTGGCTGGATCCGGGGCAAGCCACAGGATCACTGCGTGAACCCGCGGAACCTCCGTGAGAGAAAGAAGCCTGTCACGGAGATCATTCCCCTCGGCGTGCACTGGACCGACACCCACCTGCCCGAGAGAACGCTGCTGGTGCGGTGGAACCTCACCGCCGTCAACAACAACCGGCTCTACCCCGGCCGCCCCAAGACCAAGGCGAGCCGGAACTGGGTGAGTCTCTCCCCACGCGTCGCCGCCGCACTGGAGCGCCAGGCCGCCCTCGCCCGGGCCAGCCCCCGGGCAGCCCTTTGGAGGGCCTGGTGTTCTGCCAGCCGGACGGTCCCCCGCTGCGCCCGCAGGGCATCCTCACCGAGCTGCGCCGGCGCTCCGAGGAGATCGGCCTTCCCCGGATCGGCGTCCACGACCTGCGCCACACCGCCGCCACCATCATGATCAGCTCACGGGTCCCGCTGGCCGTGGTCTCCAAGACGCTGCGGCATTCGACGCTGTCCACCACCGTCAACCTCTACGGCCACCTGCCGCCCCACGCCGCCCGCGACGCCGTGACCGTCATCGACAAAGCCCTCACCCGCGCCGACCGCAAACACCACGACCAGCGCACCCCGGCATCAGAAGAACGGTCAGCCTGAGACCGGCCTCCGAACGTCTCTCGGCTGCCATCACGCCGCCATCACGTGTCACACGAACGCATCCAGCGGGCCTGCCGTCATCGGCAGACCCGCTGGTGAACACCGTCGGGACGACAGGATTTGAACCTGCGACCCCTTGACCCCCAGTCAAGTGCGCTACCAAGCTGCGCCACGTCCCGGTGCCGTTTGACCTGGGGTTTCCCCAGTCCTAACGCGCAGGGAAACCATACCGCACTCGGGCCGGTGGTCACGCATTCGTTTCCCGGGACGACACAGGGTGGCCTCGCTTGACCTGAACCTCGATTGAGGTTGCAGCCTCGTGCTTATGACGATCACCGATGAACGCCGCAGCGTATACGCGTATGCCGAGCTGCCCCGGCTGATGGGGCTGATGACCGGCGACGAGAAGCACGGACCGGCCGCCACCTCCACGCTGGACGTGCTGTGGGTGCTCTACGACCGGGTGCTGCGGGTCGGACCCGACCGGACGGACGACCCGGACCGGGACCGGTTCCTGCTGAGCAAGGGGCACGGTCCGATGGCCTACTACGCGGTGCTCGCCGCGAAGGGCTTCGTTCCGGTGGAGTGGCTGCCCGCCTTCGGGACGTACGACTCGCCGCTCGGGCACCACCCGGACCGAGTGCTGGTGCCGGGCGTCGAGATCAGCAGCGGGTCGCTCGGCCATGGGCTGCCCATCGCCGTGGGCACGGCGCTGGGGCTGCGGGCCCAGGGGCGGACCGAGACCGCGGTGTGGGTGCTGACCGGGGACGCCGAACTGGACGAGGGCAGCAACCACGAGGCGATCGCCTTCGCCGGGCCGGCCGGGCTGGATCGGCTGCACACCGTCGTCGTCGACAACGCCTCCGCCAGCCACGCCCGGCCCGGCGGGATCGCGGCCCGCTTCGAGGCGGCCGGCTGGTCGGCCGTCACCGTCGACGGCCGGGACCACGAGGCGCTGTACGCCGCCTTCACCGCCGCGCACCCGGGCCGCCCGCATGTGGTGGTGGCCCGCGTGGAGCCCAAGTCCGCCTGAACCACCCCTACTTCAGCACGAAGGATTTCCCACCATGGACACCATGCGTGACCGGTTCGCCCCCGTCGTCACCCGGCTGCTCGACGAGGATCCGCGGGTCGCCGTCGTCCTCGCGGAGGTCGGCAAGGACGCCTTCGCCAAGGCGCGGCGCCGGCATCCGGACCGGGTGATCAACGTCGGCATTCGCGAGCAGTTGCTCGTCGGGGCGGGGGCCGGGCTGGCACTGACCGGGATGCGGCCGGTGGTGCACACCTTCGCCAGTTTTCTCGTGGAGCGCCCCTTCGAGCAGGTCAAACTGGACCTCGGGCACCAGCACACCGGGGCGGTACTGGTCAGCGCCTACGCCTCGTACGACTGGCCCTGCGCCGGCCACACCCATATGGCGCCCGGCGATGTGGCGCTGCTCGACACCCTGGACGGCTGGACCGTGCATGTGCCGGGGCACCCGGACGAGGCCGAGACCCTGCTGCGGCACGCGGTCGCGGCCGGCGACGACAAGGTGTACGTCCGGCTGTCCCTGCTCGCCAACCGTCGGGCGTACGAGGTCGACGGGCGGGGTTTGCGCACCGTCCGGCAGGGGCGTGCCGGGGTGGTCGTCGCCGTCGGTCCGTTGCTGGACGCCGTGCTCGCCGCCACCGAGGGGCTCGATGTCACCGTCCTGTACGCGACGACCGTGCGGCCCTTCGACGCGGCGGCGCTGCGCCGTGCCACCGAGACGGCGGGCACGGACGTGGTCCTCGTCGAGCCGTATCTGGCCGGGACCTCGACGGCGGCGGTGAACGAGGCGCTGTCCGACCTGCCGCACCGGGTGCTCGGCCTCGGGGTGGGGCGGCGGGAGCTGCGGCGGTACGGGACCGCCGAGGAGCACGCCGCCGCACACGGGCTCGACGCGGCGGGCCTGCGCGAGCGGATCGAGGCGTTCGCCGCCGTACCGGCCCGGGGATGAGCGGCGTACGGCCGTCCGCGTACCGGTGGCCCGAAGGGGCAGCCGGCCTGCCTGGTCACCGCGTCGGCGCGGAGCAGAGCGCGGATCGCGGGGAACGAGAGGAGGGCGGCGGCGACCACCGGGCTCATCGCTCCGGTGACCAGCAGCACATGGCCGACACCCAGGGCATCGTTTCCGCCGAACCGGCGAGGGCCTGACCGGCCGTGCCCGCGCCGCAGCCGTATTGCGGCAGGCCCGCGGCGAGCGCCACCGGCAGCATGCTGTCGCCCGGCCGCGCGACGGCCCGGGCCACGAGGAACAACCCGCTCCCGGGGCCGCCCGCGCCGCGCCGTCCGGCTCGGAACACGGCGTCCTGCCGTGCCGGCGGTCCGGTCATCCGCTGCCCGCTCCCCCGCCGTCCGCCGCCGCTGTCGCTGTCGCCGTCGGATCATGCTGCGGGGCGCCGATGCCGGCCCAGCGGTTCACCGGCCGCCCGGCACGCCCACTGCCGGGTGGGCCTCCAGCAGCCGGGGCGGCGCCGCCTGGCGCCAGGAGTCGGCAAGGATGTCGCGCAGTTCGCCCTCGTCCTCCAGCGCGGCGAGCCGGACCCGGACCCAGGCGAACTGGGTCTCGTGCCCGGCGATCCAGAACTTCTCCGGCTCGGCCAGCACCAGTTCGTCGCGTTCCTCCTTGGGACAGCGCACGGCGATGGACGTCTCGTCCTCGGGCAGCGTGGCGAACATCTTCCCGGCCACCCGGAACGTGGGCATGCTCCAGGCGGTCTTCTCGGTCGTCTCGGGCAGGGACAGGGCGATACGGCGTACGTCTTCGGCGTCCGGCATGACAGGCACGCTAGCCGCTGCCACTGACAGCGGCCCTGTCCCCCGGTGCCCACGCACTTGCAGGAGAGCGTCGTGGGCCGCAGCACCCGTATATGAGACGGGCATGTTGTGGAGCGCTCACGTCCGGGCGGCCTCGTCCAGTGCGTCCAGCACCGGCCGGATCAGCGGGTGTCCCTCGGCCCCGCGCCGCACCGCCGCGAAGACCCGGCGGGTCGGGGCCACCCCGTCCACGGGCCGCACGACCACACCCGACAGGTCCATGCCGCGCAGCGCGGAGCGGGGGACGAGCGCCACACCGGCGTCGGCCGCGGCCAGCGACACGACCGCGCGGAAGTCGTCCGAGGAGTGCTCGAGGCGCGGCTGGAAACCGGCGCTCTCACAGGCGAGGACGACCACGTCGTGGCAGGGGTTGCCCGGGTACGGGCCGATCCACGGGTCCTTGGCCAGTTCGGCGAGCGGGACGACGGCGGCACCGGCCAGCCGGTGGCCGGGCGGCACGACCGCGTCGAAGGGCTCGGCGTACAGCGGGACATGGGTCAGGCGCGGGTCGTCGGCCGACGGGGCGCCGCGGTACTCGACGGCGACCGCCACGTCCACCTGCCGGTCCAGGACCATCGGCAGGCTGGCGTCGCCCTCGGCGTCCCGGACGCGGATGCGGATGCCGGGCGCGACCTGGGTGAGACGGGCCACCGCGGGGGCCACGACCTGGGCGATCCCGGTCGCGAAGGCGGCCACAGTGACCGTTCCGGCCTCGCCGCAGCCGTACGCGGCCAGCTCCGCCTCGGCCCGCTCCAGCTGGGCGAGGACGGCGTTGGTGTGGCTGAGCAGGATCTCACCGGCCGCGGTGAGCCGTACGCCCTTCGCGCTCCGCTCGACCAGGCGGTGACCGGTCTCCTGTTCCAGGGCCGCGAGCTGCTGGGAGACCGCGGACGGGGTGAGGTACAGCGCGGCGGCCGCCGCCGTCACCGTACGGTGGTCGGCCACCGCCCGGAGGATGTGGAGCCGCCGCGCTTCGATCATGACGATGAGTATCGCAATATGTCCGGGCCGGTCAGGCCGCCAGTTCGGCCCGCGCCGCGACGAAGGCGTCGACCGCGCGGTTCACATCGTCGGCGGAGTGCGCGGCGGACAGCTGCACCCGGATGCGGGCCTGGCCCTGCGGCACCACCGGGTAGGAGAAGCCGATCACGTACACGCCCCGCTCCAGCAGCAGGTCGGCCATGCGGGCCGCCTTCGCCGCGTCGCCGATCATCACCGGCGCGATGGCGTGGTCGCCGGGCAGGATGTCGAAGCCCTCCTCGGTCATCCGGCGGCGGAACAGCGCGGTGTTCTCGCCGAGCCGCACTCGCAGGTCGTCCGCCGACTCCAGCAGGTCGAGGACCTTCAGGGAGGCCGCCGCGATCACCGGGGCGAGGGTGTTCGAGAACAGATACGGCCGGGAACGCTGACGCAGCAGGGCGACGATCTCGGCGCGGGCGGCGACATAGCCGCCGGAGGCGCCGCCGAGGGCCTTGCCGAGGGTGCCGGTGACGATGTCGACGCGGTCCCTGACGCCGTGCAGTTCGGGTGTGCCGCGCCCCATCGGGCCGACGAAGCCCACGGCGTGCGAGTCGTCGACCATGACCATGGCGTCGTAGCGGTCGGCGAGGTCACAGATCTCGCGGAGCGGGGCGACGTATCCGTCCATGGAGAAGACGCCGTCGGTGACGATCAGCCGCCGGCGCGCGTCCGCGGCCTCCTTGAGCCGGGCCTCCAGGTCGGCGAGATCGCGGTTGGCGTAGCGCAGGCCGCGGGCCTTGGACAGCCGGATCCCGTCGATGATCGAGGCGTGGTTGAGCGCGTCGGAGATGACGGCGTCCTCGGGGCCGAGCAGCGTCTCGAAGACACCGCCGTTGGCGTCGAAGCAGGAGGAGTACAGGATGGTGTCCTCCTGACCGACGAACGCGGACAGCCGCGCCTCCAGTTCCTTGTGGACCTCCTGCGTCCCGCAGATGAAGCGCACCGACGCCATGCCGTAGCCCCAGCGGTCCAGGGCGGCGTGGGCGGCGGCGACGACCTCCGGGTGGTCGGCGAGACCGAGGTAGTTGTTCGCGCAGAAGTTGAGGACCTCGCCGGTGCGGCCGCCCGCGGTGACGGCGACGGTCGCGGACTGCGGGGTGCCGATGACCCGCTCGGGTTTGTGCAGGCCGGCGGCGCGGATCTCGTCGAGGGTGGTGCGCAGGTCGTCGCGTACAGAGTCGAACACGGGGGTCTCCATCATGTGCGGGGGCGAGTGGGGCGAAGGGGTGCGCGGACCGGGCGGGGCATCAGGCGGTCCAGTCGAGGATGACCTTGCCGCCCTTGCCGCCGGCCGCGTCCGCGAACGCCGCCTCGAAGTCGCGGTAGCCGTACCGGCCGGTGATCACCGGGGTGAGATCGAGGCCGCCCTCCAGCAGCACCGACATCGCGTACCAGGTCTCGAACATCTCCCGGCCGTAGATGCCCTTGACCGTGATCATCGAGGTGACGATCCGGGCCCAGTCCACCGGGAACTCCTGGGCGGGCAGGCCGAGCACCGCGATCCGGCCGCCGTGCGTCATGTTGGCGATCATGTCCCGCATGGCCTCGGCACGCCCCGACATCTCCAGGCCGATGTCGAAACCCTCACGCAGCCCCAACTCCCGCTGCCCGTCGGCGATCGACGCACCGGAGACGTTCAACGCAAGGCTCACCCCGACCTTGCGGGCCAGCTCCAGACGCTCCTCGCTCACATCGGTGATGACCACATTGCGGGCACCCGCGTGCCGGGCCACCGCGGCGGCCATCAGACCGATCGGCCCGGCCCCGGTGATCAGCACGTCCTCACCGACCAGCGGAAAAGACAGCGCGGTGTGCACCGCGTTGCCGAACGGGTCGAAGATCGCGGCCACATCGAGATCGACGGGAACCCGGTGCACCCAGACGTTCGCGGCGGGCAGGGCCACATACTCGGCGAACGCGCCGTCGCGGCCCACGCCCAGACCGACCGTGGCCCGGCACAGATGACGCCGCCCCGCCAGACAGTTACGGCACCTGCCGCACACCAGATGGCCCTCACCGCTCACCCGGTCCCCTATGTGGATGTCGGTGACATCCCGGCCGGTCTCCACGACCTGCCCGACGAACTCGTGACCGATGACGAGCGGCGTGTGGATCGCCCGCCGCGCCCAGCCGTCCCAGGACCGGATGTGCAGATCGGTGCCGCAGATCCCGGTCCGCTGCACCTTGATCAGCACATCACCCGGCCCGACGGCGGGCTCCGGCACGTCCGCGAGCCACAGCCCGGGCTCCGCCTTCTCCTTGACCAGCGCCTTCAACGCTACGGCTCCTGTGGTGAGATCCCGGCCGCGGGCAGGCCGAAGGAGCCCGCGGCGGGGACGAGGGTGGGTTCCCGTAGCAATCTGCCGCATACGTGAGGCCCGGTCCATCGAGGTTTTCTTAACCGCCGCCACAGCTTTCCTTCACACACTGCCGGTTCCGTGGCGGTGTGCGGGTCTCACATGTGGGCGCCATGGCTCGGCGCGCGGGCCGGTGCGTGCGCGATCAGGTGACGCACGAGGGTGAGCAGCGTCTGGATGCCGGAGCTGGAGATGCGCGCGTCGCAGCGGACCACGGGGATCGCCGGATCGAGGTCGATGGCGGCGCGCACCTCCTCGGGCTCGTAACGGTGGGCGCCGTCGAACTCGTTGACGGCGACGACGAAGCCGAGGCCGCGCTCCTCGAAGAAGTCGACGGCGGCGAAGCAGTCCTCCAGGCGGCGGGTGTCGGCGAGGATCACCGCGCCGAGCGCGCCCTCGGACAGCTCGTCCCACATGAACCAGAAACGTTCCTGGCCGGGCGTGCCGAACAGGTACAGCACATGTTCCGGGCCGAGCGTGATGCGGCCGAAGTCCATCGCCACGGTCGTCTCGATCTTGTTCTCGACGCCGTCGAGGTCGTCGGTCGCGGCGCTGACCGTGGTGAGCAGTTCCTCCGTGCTGAGCGGCGGGATCTCGCTCACCGCGCCCACGAAGGTGGTCTTGCCCACGCCGAACCCACCCGCCACCAGGATCTTGAGCGCGGTGGGAAACGGGTCAGAGCTGTCGTCGTAGTCCATCGAGCACTGCCTCCAGCAGAGACCGGTCAGTGGGGTGGTGGTGGAAGGCGGGGGGCTTGGCGGTCAGCGCCCCGCAGTCGACGAGGTCCGCGAGGAGCACCTTGGCGACCGCGGCCGGCAGCCGCAGATGTGCGGCGATCTCGGCGACCGAGACGGGGGCGCGGCACAGGTCGAGCGCCTGGGCGTGCTCGGGGCCGAGATAACCGAAGGCACCGGCTCCGGTGGCCATCACCTGGGACATCAGATCGAGCGCGATGGTGGGCCGGGTGCGGCCGTTGCTGACCGTGAACGGGCGTACGAGCCGTCCGGCCGCGTCGTCGAGCCACGGCCCGTCACCGGCCGCCGTCACGCTCAAGGCGTCATCGCCGGGGGTTCGTCGGCGTGCTGCCGTGAGGCGGTCACCAGGTAGGGGCGGACGCTCTTGACCAGCGTCGCCATCTCGTAGCCGAGCACCGCGGCGTCGGCCTCGCGGCCGGCCAGCACGGCGAGGCAGGTGCCGGAGCCGGCGGTGGTGACGAACAGCAGGGTCGAGGCGAGTTCGACGACCACCTGGCGGACGTCCCCGCCGTCGCCGAACCGGGCGCCCGCGCTGCGGCCGAGGGAGTACAGGCCGGAGGCGAGGGCCGCCATGTGGTCGGCGCTGTCGGGGTCGAGGCCGTGGACGGACTTCACCAGCCCGTCGCAGGACAGGAGCACGGCGCTGGTGGTGTGCGGTACGCGCTGCACCAGGCCGCTCATCAGCCAGTCGAGGTCGGATACCCGGGCGGTCGGCACATCGCTCGCCATGGTGGATCGACTCCTTGGGTTCACGCTGGGTGTGGGGGTGGCGGTGGGGGCGGGGGTGGCTGTGTGGGTGAGGAGGGGGGTGGGGAGTGGTGGGGGTGGTGGCGTGGGGGTTGGGGCGGACGCATCGGCCGTCGTGGGGGCGGGTGGTGAGGGGGCGGGTGGTGAGGGGGCGGGTGGCGCGGGGGCCGGTGGTGCCGGGGCCGTCGGGGTGGGTGTCGTCATCCGGTGGGTGCGCTCCCGTCGGGGCGGACGGTCGGATCGGAGACATTCGCGTGGGCGTGCGGCTCGGCCGTGGGGGTGACGTCAGTGTGGTCTGCCTCCATGTGGCCCGCGCCCCTGGGGGCCGACTCCGCGTGAGGCCCGTCCCCAGGGGACTCGTCTGTGTGCAGCCCGGCCGCAGGGGGCTCGTCCGTGTGGGGCGTGTCTGTGTGGGGGGTGTCCGTGTGGGGGGTGTCCGTGTGGAGGGTGTCTGTGTGCGCTCCGTCTATGTGGGTTCGCTCCATGTGGGCCGCGTCCATGGGGAGGGCGTGGGTGTGTGTCCCATAGGTGTGTGTCACGTGAGCGTCGGCCGCGACATCGCGGGACACCCTCATGTGCCATGCGTCTATGTGCGGCACATCCGTGTGGGGAGCCGCGACGGGCGCTCCCGCCGTGTGCGCCGCCTCCATGTGCCTCGCCTCTACGGGTGTCCCCTCCAGGTGTGCCGCGTCCCTATAGGCCCCGTCCAGGTGGGCCGGCTCTGTGTGTCGCGGCTCCGTGTGTCGTGGCTCCGTGTGTCGTGGCTCCGTGTGTCGTGGCTCCGTGTGTCGTGGCTCCGTATGTGGCTGTCTCTGTGACGGTGGCTGTGTCGATTCCGTGTACTGCTGTGCCTCGGCCAGTCCGATGCCTCGTTGGAAGGCCGCCATCAGACCGGGGTCGTGTCCGGCGAGGGCCTCCGGTTCCGGGCGGGGCGCGGGGCCGCCGCGCAGTTGGGGCGCGATGTGTTCCTGGGCGCGGCGGCGTGGCAGCCGGGGCCGGTCCATGGTGCCGCGCACGATGCCGACGCGCGGGGTGGGTGTCAGGCCTCCCTGCCGCTCGACGGCCCATCGGTCGCCGGACCGGATGCCAGGGACGGCCTCCGCGGGATTGGGCCGCTCCTCATGCGCCCCGCGCACCGGCAACGGCGCGAGCGCACCCCCGTCACCGACGCCCGGCCCCATGCCCCCGCCAACTTCCCCGGCCTCCGCGGCCTCCCCAACCCCGGCGTCCCCGGCAACTCCCGCAGCACCGACGACTCCCCCGGCCTCACCAACCCCCGCGGCTTCGCCAACTCCCGCGCCGCCGACGGCTCCCGCACCCCCAGCGACCCCGCTGCCCTCCCCAACTCCCGAGGCTCCGAAAACTTCCGCGGCCTCCCCGACTCCCGAGACCCCAGCGGCCCCCGCGGCCCCGACAACTCCCGCACCGCCGACGACCCCCCTGACCTCCACAACTCCCACGACCCCGCCAACTCCCCCGGCCTCCACGACTTCCGCCGCCTCCCCAACTCCCGCGACCCCGGAGGCTTCCGCAGCCCCAGCGATCCCCCTGACCTCCCCAACTCCCAAGGCTCCGACACCTCCCGCCGCCTCCCCCACTCCAACCACCCCAGAAACTCCCGCGCCCCCGACGATCCCCCTGGCCTCCCCGACTCCCGCCACCCCGGAAACTCCCGAGGCTCCGAAAACTCCAGCCGCCCCCACAACTCCCATGGCCCCAGCGACCCCCCTGACCTCCGCAACCCCCGTACCCCCGGCAACTCCCCCGGCCCCCACGACTCCCGCGACCCCGACAACTCCCGCAGCCCCAGCGACCCCCCTGACCTCCCCAACTCCCAAGACACCGACGCCTCCCGCGGCCTCCCCGACTCCCGCGTCCCCGGCCACTCCCGCGCCCCCGACGATCCCCCTGGCCTCCCCGACTCCCGCGACCCCGGCAACTCCCGCGACACCAGCGACCCCCGTGCCCCCCGCAACTCCCACGACCCCAGCGACCCCCGTGCCCCCGGCAACTCCCCCGGCCTCCCCAACTCCCGTGACGCCGACCCCTCCCGCGACGCCGGCCGCTCCCATGACGCCGTATGTTCCCGTGACGCCGGCTGTTCTCGTGGTTTCGGTGGCTTCCGGCTCTTTTGTGGTTGCCGCCGGATGGCGTTGTGCGTGCCGTCCTCGACCGGTCGACGGCTCGCTGGGAGCGCCCGGTCGGCCGGTCGTCGTGCCCGCCGGGGCGTCGGCCGGGGACTCCCCCGGCGGGCTCCATGCCTCGCCCGGCGCCCCGGCCGGGGCCGCGTCAGCCGCCGTCCCCCGGGTGCCGGCCTGCGCGCCCGGTCCCGTGCCCAGCAGGGCCTGCGGGAGGACGACCACGGCCTGCACGCCGCCGTAGATGTTGGTCTGCAGGCGGACGTTGATGCCGTGCCGCCGGGCGAGCTGGGAGACCACGAAGAGTCCGATCCGGCCGTCCGCGAGCAGGCTGGCGACATTGACCTGGTCGGGGTCGGCGAGCAGGGCGTTCATCTTCCGCTGTGCGACGAGCGGCAGCCCGAGGCCGCGGTCCTCGACCTCCACGGCGAGCCCGGAGGTGACGAGGTCGGCGCGGAGCAGCACCTGGGTCTGCGGGGCGGAGAACACGGTGGCGTTCTCGACGAGTTCGGCGAGCAGGTGGATGACGTCGGCGACGGCGTGGCCGCGCAGTTCGCCGTCGATCGGCGGCACCAGTTTGACCCGGGAGTACTGCTCGACCTCGGCGATGGCCGAGCGCAGCACCTCCGTCATGGACACCGGGTTGCTCCACTGCCGGCGGGAGACGGCGCCGCCGAGCACGGCGAGGTTCTCGGCGTGGCGCCGGATGCGGGTGGCCAGGTGGTCGACGTGGAAGAGGCCCTTGAGCAGGTCGGGGTCCTCGATCTCGTTCTCCAGTTCGTCGAGGGTGGAGATCTCCCGGTGCACCAGGGACTGCAGTCGTCGGGCGAGGTTGACGAAGACCTCCAGTTTCTGCTCGCTGCCGGCCTGGCTGGAGAGCTGGGCGGCCTGGACGACGGCGTGTACGGCGCCGTCGTGGGCGCGGCCCAGATCGGCGGCGAGCAGTTCGAAGTCGTCGGCGTCCGTGGGCGGTCTGCCGCGCGGTTTGCGCCGCGGCGCTCCCTCGCCGCGCCGCAGCGCCTCCACGAGGGCGCGCAGGTCGGCCTCGCCGCGCGCGGTGCCGCGGCGCAGCGCGGCGAGGCGGTCGCCGACCGTGCGGGCGGCGCGGTCCGCGGCCACGGCGGCGACGGCGATGCCCACGACGGTCACCGAGGCCGCCCCTGCGAGCACGCCCCACAGGGCGAGTCCGGGTCGCGCGCCGGTGGTGCGCACGGTGAACAGGACGGCCGCGCTCGCGCTGAGGGCGACCGCGAGGGGCGGCAGTACGGCGAGGCGCAGGAGTTGGGGCCGTAGGCGCGGCTCGCGCGGTGCGGGTACGGGGCGGTTCGCCGGTCGCCCGTGCCGGCCGCCCTCTCGGCGGTCGGCACGGGGGGCCGGTGCACGGAGGTGAGACATCGGTGTCCTCGTACTGGTCCGTCGGGCCTGTTTCCTCGCGCGGGGTGCACGAGGTGGGCATGCGCCATCGCGGTGCCGGTCGGGGGGCCGAGGACGTGGGGCGTCCGGCCCTGCCCGGCCGACGGACACTGACAGTAGTCGTCCGCGCATCATGTGCGAGGGGCAGTTGGCAAAGTCCCTCGCCGAGGGTCCCGCTCTGGTATGAGGCTTCGTACGACAGCGCGACGACCTCGTGGGGGACGTGCGGTCGAACTGAAAGAGACCGATCCGACCTGGTCGGAAGCGATCACGAAGGGTCGGCGGGCGTCGGTGGGCCGCTCGCTCCCCGGCTCGCATCACCCGTCCGTTTCCTCCCTGTTGTCCGTCCCGGGTCGTCCGGGCGGGTGTCTCCTCCCGCAGGGCGAGTGTCTCGGGCTCCCACGCCGGAGCGTCACCGCCCGTGTCCGCCGCGCCGACGCCTCCCGCCGACGGTCAACCGGCACCCAGCACCCAGCACCGGCAGCCGACCGTGTCCGCGGTCCCGCCACCGCCGGGGCGCCACGGTTCGCGGTGCACGGCGCGGCCGTTCGGCGCCCGGCCCGCCCACCCGGACTTCCCCGTGCCACAACGTGTCCCCTGGCCCCGCTGCCCGCCGGGAGTTCCGTGCCGCGGCCCGCTCCCCTGTCCGTCGACTTTCACGCGCCATTGGTTCGGCGTCCCCGCACCGGATACCGGTCATCGTCCGGGTTCCGGTCATCGTCCGGATTCCGCCGGGGCCGAGCACCGACCGATTTCCGACGCGAGGCAAGCCGGGCGAACGGGCAGCGCCCGGTCGGCCCGGATGTCCGGACCCAGCCCGGCGGCCGTCGGCCGGTAGACGCCGGCCGAGCCCCCGGCGTGCGGGAAGCACACCAGTCGGGGCGCCCCCGGTGCGGCCGGGTGGCAACGCCGGATCCGCGCAGCGGCGTTCATGGGTCCGCCCACCGACTGCCTCCTCGTACCCGTCTGGCCGATACCACCATCTTCCCGGCGGCAGCCGCACCATGTCACGCCCACGGCCGAAAACCCGGTGCACGACCCGGCCAATATCAACGACACCAACTGCCAGGAGAATAGGGATCCGGATCGGACACCGATCACACGAAACCACTGCGCAGGCCGGATTTCTTCGGAGGCGACGGCACACCCCCACAGATGTCCGGATCGGCGTCTGGACCATCCCTTCACGGATGAATTCATGCCGGGCACCAGGGATTTCTCGTCAGGCGCCCGGACCATGGGGAATGAGCCAAGTGCGCACGCAATACTGCGTTTACCCGAGCCCTGTTGACACCGTGAGACCCGCGATGTGACTCTCGTACGGGTCACGCCGGGCATTCAGACAATGCGGCGGCGGTGACGTCATAAGTCGGCTTCCGCCGGGGCCGTATTGCGATACGCGCCCGACCCCTCCCCTTTTCGGGATATCACGCCGGCCGACTCGCCAAGAATGCGGAGCATGGGATGTTCACTGCCGACAGGTCCGCGACCATACATGCGCAATCACTGCTCATTCCATTTGGAGGACGGCGCAAGAACCCCGCTGGGGCCGACTCCTTTTCCACCGTCCTGTTTCATCCGTCGGGCGGCCGTCTCGGACAGTATCTGGGGCTGATCGGCCATCTGTCCCGGCGCGGCTGCGTACACGGAGTACGGGGGCGCGGCCTGCGCCCCGGAGAGTCCCCGCACGACGATGTGAACGCCATGGCCGACCTGTACGCCGGGTTGCTGAGCGAACTTGCCGAGCCGCCCGGCCTGCTGGCGGGCTGGTCGCTGGGCGGCCTGCTGGCCTGGGAGGTGGCGCACCGGCTGCCGTCCGGCGGGCCGCGGCCCGCCGTCGTGATGGTGGACAGCTTCGCGGCGCCCTGGTCCGCCTGCCACACCGCCCGCGGACACCTGCGCGAACGCATCCTCGGCGGGCTGCCCGCCACCACCGGCGCCGAGGAGCGGGCCCGCGCGGCACGCACCGCCGATGCCCATCTGACCGCGTCCGCCGCGCATCACGCCGCTACCGGACGGCCGGGCCCGGCCCTGCTGCTGGCCTGCGCGAGCGAGGAGCGGGCCACGCAGCGGGACGACTGGCTGCGCAGAGACCCCTCGCTCGACGTGCGGGACCTGCCCTGTTCACACTTCGAGGTGTTCGACGCGGCCCGGGTGCCCCTGCTGCTACGGCACATCGACGACTTCCTCGCCGCGCATGTTCCCGCGCGCCCATAGCCGTCCCCGCGCCGCTCACCACCCGGTACGGCACACCGCCGACATCGTCGTACCCGACCATCCGGGAGTCGCTCAGTGACCGCGCAACCCGCTTTCGACACACACCTCTTCGACTGCGTCCAGGTCAATCTGGCCGCCGTGGCCGAGCGGTGGCACGGCCCGGGAACCGGCTTACGACTCGGAGCCGGGCTGCGCTTCGCCCCGTCCCCCGGCCCCGACGGCCTGCCGACCGTGGAAAGCAGCCCGTCCACGCAGTTCGAACTCGCCGAACGGGCCCTGGGGCTCGTCGTACGGCGGACCCGCCATGTCCGCATCGAGGACCTGGCGCCGGGCGAGGGCTGCTTCGTGCTGGCCGACGCCTACCACCTGCCCTGGGTGCCCTACCACGGCCGGCAGCATGTCGAGCACAGTTTCCTGCTGGTGGCGTGGGACAGCGAGACGTTCACCGTCGAGGACCACTACCACAACGAGACGCCGTGGGGCAGCGCCCGTCCCGGCACCTGGCGGCTGAGCCGCGATCTGCTGCCCGGGCTCCCCGACTGCACCCTGGCGGTGGAGCTGTCGCCCGGCACGCTGCCGAAGGACCCGGGCCCGCGCCTGGAACCGGCAGTGCAAGCGCAGACGTACGCGCGGGCCTACGCCGAGCATCCGGACCGGGCGGCCGCGCTGCGCCGGCTGACCCTGGAGACCTGGCTGCTGGCCCGTTCACGCGCGCTGCACGCCGCGTACCTGGTCCGGCGCGGACGGACCGGGCCCCGGGTGGCGGACCAGGTGGACGCCTGGCGTGCGCTGGCCGAGCAAACGTTCCTCGCCACCCGCCGCGTCGCCCGTGGCCGGCCCGAACCGGGCGGTCTGACCGACCGGTTGGCCCGGCTGCTGCACACCGACACCGATGTGTTCGGCGGCCCTGCGGCCGCAACGGAGCCGGCCACGGCGTTCACCGGGCATGGGTCCGAGACCGAGCGCCGAGCGGTCGCCGCCACGGTGGCGGACGTGCTCGGCACCGATCCCGCCGCGCTGCTGTCCGGTACCCGGCTGCCCGACGTGGCGGGATTCTCGTCCTTCCGTCTGGCGGAGATCATCGACCGGCTGGAGGACGAGCTGGGTATCGAGTTCGACGGCGACGACCTCACGCCCGAGAACTTCCAGGACGTGGACGCCGTCTGCCGTATCGCCCGGTGGCCCGCCCGGCTCGGCGCGGCGGCCGGCCCGTCGGCCGGCAAGGAGGTGTGATGCGCTCCGAGCCCGCTCTGCTGCACGACCTGCTGCATACGACGGCCGAGCGACGGCCGGACCGCCCCGCGGTCAGCGCCGACGGACACACCCTCCGACACGGCGAGTTGGCCGCCGCGAGCCGACGTGCGGCGGCGCTGCTGGTCCGGCTCGGCGTCCGCCCCGGCGAGCGGATCGTGATCAGCGCGCCCTCCTCCGTGCTGCTCGCTGCCCTGGTCTACGCCGCCTCCGAGGCCGGTGCGGTCTTCTCGCTGCTGCACGAACAGGTGGGCGGCCCGCAGTTCGAGCACATCCTGGACGACTGCGAGCCCTCGCTGGTGATCAGCGACCACCCGCGGCAGCGGGCCGCCGCCGAGAAGCGTGGGGTGCGGGTCGCCGGATGCGACGACATCGCCGCCCACGCCTTCGACGCCAGCGTCGCGCCCCCCGGCACCTCCCGCCGCCGAGGGGCCGCCCCGGCTCTCCGTCGACCCGGTCTGCCTGATCTACGCCTCGGGCACCACCGCCCTGCCCAAGGCGGTCGTCAGCACCCACGCACAGGTCCTGTTCGCCGCGCGGGCCATCCAGCAGGTGCTGCGCTACCGGGCCGAGGACGTCGTCTACAGCCCGCTCCCGCTCTCGTTCGACTACGGCCTCTACCAGTTGTTCCTGGGCGGCCTGAGCGAGGCCCTGGTGCGGCTGGGCCGGCCGGCCGAGACCGGGCCCGGGCTGCTGACCCGGCTGCGGGACTCCCAGGCGACGGTGCTGCCCGCCGTGCCCTCGGTGGCCGGCGCACTCGCCCGGCTGCTGCAACGCTCCAACGCCGGGCTGCCGCGCCTGCGGCTGCTCACCAACACCGGCGCGGCGATGCCGAAGGAGACCCTGGACGCGCTGCGCGGCGCCTGCCCCCGGTTGCAGGTGCAGCTGATGTACGGGCTGACGGAATGCAAGCGGGCCACCGTCATGCCCGTCGACGGCGACCAGGTGCGGCCCGGCTCCAGCGGACTGCCCCTGCCCGGCACCGACGTGTTCGTCGTCGACGACGCGGGCCGGCGCCTGCCGCACGGCGCCGTCGGGGAGATCACGGTGCGCGGCCCGCACGTGATGGCGGGGTACTGGCGGCGGCCCGCGCTGACGGCCGAGCGGTACGTCCCCGACGCCGTCGGCATGCGCCACGGCTATCTCAAGGACTCGCCGACCGGTCTGGAGCGGGCCCTGCGCGATCTGCGTTCGGCCTCGCTGAACTACAGCAACGACCGGTTGCACCTGGTCGACGGGAAACTGGCCCTGCTCGATCCCGAGGTGCGCTTTGTCTGACACCCGGTACGCCTCGTCGCCGCCCGAACCCGACGCGCCGGCCCGCCCCGGCCCCCGGCAGGACGCGCACCCCACACCCGCACCCACCGACCCGGACACACCGAACGACGCGCACCCCACGCCCCCACCCGCCGACCCGGCTCACCCGGACACGCCGAACGACGCGCATGCCACGCCCGCGCCGGAGGCTCCCGCGGACGGCTTCGCCGGGCGGCTGCGGCGGGCCCTGGCACCGCTGCCCGACGACGCCGAGGCGGGCGCCGTGTGGCGGGCCCTCGGCCGCGGCGGCATCACCGCGGCACTGTACGCGTCCCGGCACCCGAACGGTCTGCCCGTGGACCTGGACCGGCTCGGCACCCTGTTGTCCGTGCTGGACGCCCGCGGCGACAACGGCGTCACCCTCAGCGTGCTCGTGCAGACGGCCAGCGCGCTGCCGCTGCTGGCGAACGCGTCGGGCGAGCGGTGCGCCACCGCCCGCGCACGCGTGCTGGCGGGCGATGCGCGGGTGGCGCTGGCGGCGACGGACGAGGGTGCCCCCGGCTCCGACCTCGCCGCGCTCACCACCGAGGTCGCCGTCCGTGCCGGCCATCTCACCCTGGACGGCGGCAAACGCTGGATCACCAACGCCCTCGGCGCCGGGTATCTGCTGGTGCTGGCCCGGCAGCGCCCCGGCCGGCACTTCACCAGCTTCAGTTGGGTGCTGGTGCCCGCGGACGCCCCCGGAGTGACGGTCACCCCGGCCGACACCCCGCTGCTCGCCCGGTCCGGCACCGGCCATCTCCGGTTCGAGGGGGTACGGCTGGACGCGGATCACCTCGTCGGCCGTCCCGGCCGCGCCCTGCCCGACTTCGCCCGGCACATGGCGACGGAGCGGATCGCCGGGGCGTACTGGGCCGTCGCGCTGACCTCGCGCGTGCTGCGCGCCACCCGGGACCGGCTGGCGCACCGGGAGTCGGACGGCCGGCCGCTGTGGCAGAACCCGGTGGTCCGCCGGGACTTCGCGGCCTGTCTGGTCCGTGTGACACAACTGCGGGCGCTGCTGGACAGTGTGACGGGACAGGTCACGGCCGACCGGGACCTCGCCTGGGCGGGATTGCTGAAGGCGGCCGTCGGGCTGGAGGCGGACGCGGTCCTCAGCCGGTGCGCCGAGCTTCAGGGCGCCGACGGCATGGCGCGGGGCGGTGCCCATCGGATCCGGGCCGAGGCGGCGGTCCTCGGCCTCGGCGGCGGCGCCACCGACCTCATGCTCGCCCAGGTCGCGGACCGCGCCGAGACGTTCCTCGACCGGCTGGGGACACACCCGTGAGGTGGGGCCGGGTGGCCGAGCGGGTCTGGGTGATCAGCGGTCCGCGCCTACGGTGGCTGCGGACCGCGCCGGACCCCCGCGATGTGGCCGCCGCCGCGGGCCTGCCCTCGTGGCGGGCCGCCGAACGGCTGGCGGGCCTGGCGGCGCTGCGCGAGTTGCTGGCGCGGGTCCGCCCGCCGCTCGCGGGCGCCGGCATCGTCGCCGCTCCCGGCCGTCCGCCCCGGCTGGCGGGCGCGCCCGGCGTGGCCGTCAGCGTCTCCCACGACAAGGACGCGGTCGCGGCGGCCGTCGCGCTGGACGGACCGGTCGGCGTGGACGTCCAGCAGGTGCCGGACCGTGACCACGACCGGCTGCTGCGCCGCTGTCTTGGGCCATGGGCCGACGAGGCGGCACGCTGGCCGCGGGCCGAGCGGCGCAGGGAACTCGCCTGGGTGTGGACGGCCCAGGAGGCCTGCGTGAAAGCCGCGGGTACGGGCCTGCGCGGCCGGCCCTGGACCATCGAGATACCCCCGCACGCGACCGGCGGACGGTGGCGGACCATGCGCTGGCTGTCCCTGCGCGACTGGTCCGCCGTCCCCCTGAGCTGCGCCTTCCACGATCCCACCGACGGCCTGCACGCCACGGACACCATCGGGGAGAAACGAGGATGACGACCGGTCAGCACTTGTACAGCTGGTTCGCCGACTCCGCGGAACGCTTCGGTGACCGCCGCGCCCTCGAAGCGGGCGCGGAACACCTCACGTACGAGGACCTGCGCGCGCTGGGCGAGAACATCGCCGCCGGGCTCCTCGCCGACCTGGGAGAGGTGCCGCTGCGGGCCGGTCTGGTGACCGGGCGGAACGTCCTGACCTACGCCTCCTATCTGGCGCTGCAACGGCTGGGCAGCACGGTCGTACCGCTGTCGCCGGCCGCGCCCTTCGAGCGCAACCGGCTGATCGCCGAGACGGCCGGGCTGGACGTCGTGGTCGGACCGCACGGGTCGGCGGAGGTGGCGGGGGTGCCGCGGCATGTGCCCGCGCCGGGCGGCGGCCCGGTGGCCGCGCTGCCTGAGGAGCCGGCCGGCGGCCCGGACGATCCGGCGTACATCCTGTTCACGTCCGGCTCGACCGGGGTCCCCAAGGGGGTGCCGGTCTCGCACCGGAACGTGTCGGCGTACCTCGGTCAGGTGACCGGCGCGTTCGGCACCGGCCCGGACAGCCGGTTGTCCGGGACCTTCGACCTCACCTTCGATCTGTCGGTGTTCGACATGTTCACCGCCTGGGGCAGTGGGGCGGCGCTGGTGCTGCCGTCCCCGCGTGATCTGCTGACGCCGGTGCGCTGGGCGGCTGCGCGGGAACTCACCCACTGGTTCTCCGTGCCGTCGGTGGTCTCCCTCGCGCACCGGATGCGGGAGCTGCGGCCGAACCGGCTGCCGGCGCTGCGCTGGAGCCTGTTCTGCGGGGAGCCGCTGACCCGGCAGCAGGCCGCGTGGTGGGCCCGGGCCGCCCCGGCGAGCACCCTGGCCAATCTGTACGGGCCCACCGAGCTGACCATCAGCTGCACCGCGTACGTGCTGCCCGCGCGGCCCGAACAGTGGCCCCTGACCAGCAACGACACGGTACCCATCGGCGAGTTGCACCCCGGGCTTGAGCATCTGGTGCTGGACGAGCGGGGCTGGCCGGCCGAGACCGGTGAGCTGGTGGTCAGGGGGCCTCAGCGGTTCGCCGGCTATCTGGACCGGGCCGAGAACTCCGGCCGGTTCGTGGCACCCGACCCGGCGGACGGTGCCGTCGGCGGGGCGGGCGGCGCGGGCCTGACCGACGGGCACTGGTACCGCACCGGCGACCGGGTCACCCGTGAGGACGGGCGGCTGGTCCACCTCGGACGCCTCGACCAGCAGGTGAAGGTCAACGGCTACCGGGTCGAACTCGGCGAGGTGGAGGCCGCGTTGCGCGCTGGGCCGGGTGTCACCGATGCCGTCGTGGTGGCCCTGCCCCAGCCCGGCGGGGACACCGTGCTGCGGGCCGCCTGCTCGGCCTTCGGCGCCGACGCCGACGCGCTGCTGTCCGGACTGCGCACCCGTCTGCCCCCGTACATGGTGCCGCGCAGCGTCACCGTCCTGGACCGGCTGCCGGCTCAACGCCAACGGAAAGCTGGACCGCTCGGCCGTCGCGGGGATCGTCGCGGACGTGCGGCCCTGCCCATCACCCCCCTCAGCATTGGGCCTGCCTCATGAATGCACCGGTCTCCTCGCCCAAGGCCCTGCGCCCCCGTCACCCCGCCGTACCCGCCGCCGCCTACCGCGCCGCCATCTCCCACCTGCCGACCGGCCTCTCGGTGGTCACCGCCCCTGGCCCGAACGGCCCGGTCGGCTGCACGGTGACCGCGGTGCTGTCACTGTCGGTCGATCCGCCCAGCCTGCTGGTGTCGTTCGCCTCCCGGAGCCGGACCCTGGCCTCTGTGCTGGCGGCGCGCTGCTTCGCCGTCAATGTGCTGTCCTGGCAGGACCGGGCCCTGGCCGACCAGTTCGCCACCGGCCCCGTCGACGCCCGTTTCGCCGGGGTCGAGGTCCGGCGGGTCAACGGGGCGCCGGTGCTGGACCGGTGCACGGCGGGGGTGGTGTGCGAGGTGCGGGAGAGCGTGGAGTTCTTTGACCACACCGTGGTGGCGGGCGTGGTGACATGGACCCGGACGGGCACGGCCGATCCCGCGGTGCTCTACCGGCGCGCCCACCATGCGCTCCTGTCCCGTCCCGCGCACGGCCCGGCCGGCGGTGGTGCGGCACTCGCGGTCCTCCCGGTCGCCCTGAGCACGGTCCTGACGACCCGACGCTGAGCCCACCACGCGCCTCGGCCCCGGCAGACCCGCACCGCACGCCCCTGCCGGGGCCCGCCCTCACAAGGAGCCGGGGACCACCCGCGAGGCCGAGATCGCGCCATGTCGGTGCCGCATACGGGCGCCCGCTCCACCACAGCCGACCGCGAAGCCATCGGCGCCGAAGGCAGAAATGTGATGGCTGTGACCGATGTGATGGGCCCCTCTGGGCCAATGGCGATCACATGGGTTAGGTTAGGCACACCTAACTGCCCCTTGGATTGTCCGGAGGTGGACTGTGTCCACTGCTGTTTTCTCCTCACGGTCGCGCCGCTCCGTGCTGCGCGGTCTCGGCGGCGGCGCCCTGGCCGTCGCGGGCGCCGGTGCCCTCGGCGCCTGCTCCACCCGTGAGACGGAGGACACCCACTCCACGGGGGCCGCCGACGCCGGCTTCACCATCACGGACCAGCGCGGCAAGAACGTCACCTTCGACGGCCCGGTGCGGCGGATCGCCACCACGATCATCCCGTCACCGTCGATGATCGCCGCCGTGGACGGTTCCTACGACCATGTCGTCGGCATCAACGAGTCCACGCTTCAGGCGAACAAGCAGGGCGTCTTCGGCACCCTCTTCCCCGAGTCGAAGAAGACCGCCACCATCGCGGGCGCCGACTTCGTCCCCAATGTGGAGACCGTCGTGGGCCTCAGGCCGGACGTGGTGATCCAGTGGGGCGACAAGGGCGACGAGGTCATCGCCCCCCTGGAGAACGCCGGTTTCAAGGTCATCGGCCTGACCTACGGCACCCAGCAGCAGATGGAGACCTGGATCAAGATCTTCGGCAGGCTCCTCGGCAAGCGGAAACGCGCCGCCGATCTGCTCGACTGGATGCACACGGAGGACAAGGCCGTCCGTGGCCTGGTCGCCCCGTACGCGAAGAAGCGGCAGAAAAGGGTCCTCTATCTGCGCACCGCCGCCGACGGCTGGACCACCGCCACCGGATCCGACTACGTCACCCACTGGACCGAGATCGCCGGCGGCACCAACGTGGCCCATGACGTCGCCGCCGACGCCCCGCAGGTCTCCGTCGAGCAGATCCTCGCCTGGGATCCGGAAGTCGTCTTCCTCTCCGGTTTCGACGACGCCACCCCCGCCGACCTCTACGCCGACAAGAAGCTGGCCGACGTCCGGGCGGTCCGCGAGCGCCGCGTCTACAAGGTGCCGCTCGGCGGCTACCGCTGGGACCCGCCCTGCTGCGAGTCCCCGCTGATGTGGCGCTGGGCCGCCCAGGTCCTCCACCCCGAGCTGGCCACCAGGACCGGCCTGCGCAGCCGGATCAAGGACTCCTTCGACCGCCTGTACGGCTACGACATCTCCGCGGCGGAGACCGACCGGGTGCTGCACATGGACCTGAACGCGAAGAGCAGCGGCTATGACGGCTTCCGCGCCTGAGGCCGCGACGGCGTCGCCCGCCGCGCCGGGCGGACCGGGCACGGGTGCCCGCGGCCGGCGCCCCCGGCTGCCGCTGTTCGCCGCCGCCACGGTGGTGGTGGCCCTGGCAGCGCTCGCCCTGGGCCGTTACGTCGTCCCGCCCAACGAGATGGTCCGTCTGCTGGCCGGCCAGTTCTTCCCGGTCGACCGGACCTGGACCGGCGTCGAGGAGACCGTCGTCCTCGACGTCCGCCTCCCCCGGGTACTGCTGTCCCTCCTGGTCGGCGGCGGGCTCGCGCTCGGCGGGGCCGCCCTCCAGGGCGTGTTCCGCAACCCGCTGGTCAGCCCCGACGTCATCGGCGTCGCCTCCGGCGCCTCCTTCGGCGGCGTGCTCGCGCTGCTGCTCGGCCTCGGCTCGTTCGCCGTGGTCGGCGGCGCGTTCGGCTTCGGTCTGCTGGCGCTCGCCGTCGTGATGCTGATCGGGCGGCTGAACAGCGGCAGCCCCATCCTGATGATCGTCCTCGGCGGTACCGTCACCGGCGCCTTCTTCACCGCACTGGTCTCCTTCGCCAAGTACGTGGCCGACCCCGAGTCGCAGCTGCCCTCCATCGTCTTCTGGCTGCTCGGCTCGCTGGCCACCGCCACCTATGCCAAGGTGGTCACCGCAGCGGTCCCGATCCTGGCCGGCGCGGCCGTCGTCCTCGCCCTGCGCTGGCGGCTCAACGTCCTCTCCCTCGGTGACGACGACGCCACCGCGCTCGGTGTGCCACCCCGCCTCACCCGCAATGTGCTGCTGTGCGCGGTCGCCCTGATGACCGCCGGTTCGGTGGCGGTCGCCGGTCTGGTCGGCTGGGTCGGCCTGGTCGTACCGCACCTGGCCCGGCTGTGGACCGGCAGTGACCACCGGGTGCAGCTGCCCTCCGCCTTCCTGATCGGGGGCGCCTACCTCACCGTCATCGACACCCTCTCCCGCACCCTGACCGCCACCGAGATCCCGCTCGGCATCCTCACCGCGGTCATCGGCGCCCCGTTCTTCATCGTCCTGCTCGCCAGGTCGCGCGACCGGATGTGGTCCCAGTGATCAAAGCCCGCGGTCTCGGCCACCGCTACATCAGGAACCGATGGGTCTTCCGAGGGGTCGACGTCACCGCCGAGGAGGGCCGGGTGCTGGCCGTCCTCGGCCCCAACGGGCGCGGCAAGTCCACCCTGTTGCGCATCCTGGCCGGGCTGGCCACGCCCACCGAGGGCACGGTCACCGCGACCGCCCCCGTGGCGTACGTCCCCCAGTCGCACGCCTCCGCCTTCGCCTACTCGGTGGCCGACATGGTGCTCATGGGCCGCTCCCGCCATCTGCGCGCCTACGCCGCACCCGGCCGCCGCGACCGCGAACTGGCCGCCGAGGCGATGGAGCGGGTCGGCATCGCACACCTGGCGAACCACTCGTATGCCGAACTCTCCGGTGGGGAGCAGCAGATGACGCTGATCGCCCGCGCCCTGGCCGCGCAGTGCCGGATGATGGTCCTGGACGAACCGGTCTCCGCGCTGGACCTGCGCAACCAAGCCCGGGTCCTGACCCTCCTCCAGGAACTCGCCGCCGCCGGACTGGGCATCGTGCTCACCACCCACCATCCCGACCACGCCCTGCACCTCGCCGACCACGCGGTGCTGGTGCTGGGCCCGGACGACGTCCGCACCGGTCCGGCCGCGGAACTGCTCGACGCCGACGCGCTGGGCGAGCTGTACGGCATCCCGGTCGTCACCGCCCGGGTCGACAGCCCACGCGGTCCGCGCGTCACGGTCGTCCCCGACCTCGGTCCCACCCGTAACTCCCGCTGTTCTGTCCCGGAGGCCGCCGAGTGACCCCCGTCCTGCACCTCACCATGGGCCCGTCCCGGTACCCGGAGGCGACCTCGGACCGGCCCTTCACCTCCGTCGACCTGTACGACCTCGATGCGCGGCTGCTGTTCGGCGGCCGGGTCAGGGGCCTGACCCTCGCCCCCGACTGCGACCAGCTCTTCCTGGAGCGCAACGCGACGATGCTGGAGACGTTCGTCCGGGGCGGCGGCCGGGTCCTGGTCAACGGGCATGTCGTACGCCCCTTCCTGCCCGGCCTCCCCGCGTGGCGGGCCATCGACCACCACGGCCCGGCCGACCTGGTCATCTCCCCGGTCACCCCGCATCCGGTCTGGGACGGCGTCGACTTTTACGAGCTGCTCTACCGCACCGGCGTGCCCGGGACCCCTACCGGCGAGGAATTGGCCCGGGTCGGCGTGGCCGGCTTCTACGGGCGCGGCCACCACTCCCGGGTCCCCGAGAGGGGCACGGTGATCAACGGCATCGGCCCGCACGCGCTGCCGGTCGACATCGTCTACCCGCTCGGCGACGGCCTGGTACTGGCCCACGCCGGCAACGACCTGCTCGGCTTCAGCGATCCCGACCGCAGCACCCGGACCCTCGGTCCGCGTCTGATCGCCTGGCTGGAGGGCAGCCTCTGATGTCCGACCTCGGCTTCCTGCACGGCGGTTCCTTCCACCAGCTGGCCACCCTCGCCGACCCGGCGGTCCGGCTGTGGCGCCCCCGCGAGATCTACCTCCCGGACGCGACCGCGGCCGACTTCGACCGCCTGGACACCCTGATCGTCTCCGACCGGCTCCACCCGCGGCTGCTGGCCCGCGCCGCCCCTGACCTCCTCCAGGTCACCGAGCGCGGCGGCACGGTCATCGTCCTCGGCGAGAACGACATCGCCGGCTGGCTGCCGGGCCTCCGCGGATTCCGGCATGCCGCGACCAACTTCTGGTGGTGGCGCACCGGCGAGGACAACGGTGTCCGCCGAACCGCCGAAGACCACACGGCATGGCGACACCTCACCGAGCGCGCGGTCCGCTGGCACTACCACGGCCTGCTGGAACCCCCGGCGGGCGCCACCCCGCTCGCCCACACCGTCCTGGAGCAGGACGGCGACCCGGCCACCCAGCAGGTTCTCCTCTACGAGGACACCGTCTCCACCCCGGGCCGCCTGATCGTCACCACCATGGATCCGGTCTACCATCACGGCTCGCGCTTCATGCCGGGCGCCACCCAGCTCCTCTACGGCCTCCTCCGCTGGACCGGATCCTGACGACCCGCGAGCGATGACACCACGCCCGAGAACGCGAAGGGCGCTTCGCGGAACCTCAACTGCGCGTTGTACGAACGGAATTATGCGAATCACCTTTCGGAGGGGGACTCTTCCCCGAGTTCTGCGGCGCCTGCCGGGGCGGCGACCGGCGGGCTCGAAGGGCTCGCCCGGCTCGGCACACGCGTGGTGGCCGGGTCGAAGGTGCCCCAGTGGATCGGCGACAGCGCCCCGTGCGCCCGCCCGCCCGGGGGCACACGTGGCCACGCGGATGACCCTGTGCCTCGGCTGTCGATCATCATCGTCACAGGCCTGACCTATGCTGGGCCAATGTCTGACAACGGCGCGCCACCGAACAGTTCGGGCGTTGAAGAGCCTGGCGTTGATGGGAAGCTGCCCGCGACCGTGCGTATCGCCGGTGTTGTGTTGACAAGGGTGGAGAGCCCTCCCTCACTGGCCTGCTGGACCGGCTGCTTCCCGGAGCCGGCAGGCGCGGTGGAGACCGGGATGAGTCTGGTGATCGAGCCGGCCGCCCCGCCGGAAGAGGCCACCCTCCACTTCGCTCACGACGTCGTGAGCCGTTTCGATGTCTTCGTCGAGCAGGCTTTGGAGTACTGCCGCACCCGACTCCGGGAACCGCGCTTCGAACTCACCCCTGAGGAACTGAGCTGGCTGGACCTTCCGGAGCTGCCACTGGCGGTTCCCGACGCAACCGTGTGGGCCGACCGTACCTGGGCGATCCGTTTCGCGGAGAGCAGGCTCCGGCTGGCGGACCCTTACGGAATCCTCGTGACGTTCAACGGAACGCAGCCCGTCGACGTCGAGGGCCTCGACTACGAGTAATGAACCGCTCGACGCGCCATCGGGCGTGTGGTCACGGGTGGCGGTCGGGCCGATTGTCCCAGCGATGGGTCGCCCAGGCGCGGCGGATGAGGCCGCGGACGGCGACGATCGTGTCCGCGAGGTCGAACAAGGCGTCAAGGACCGTCATACGGCGTCCGTAGCAGCGGGCGAGCGGAAGGCGTCCTACCAGGCGTGGGTGCGCTCGATATGCCATCGCCGGCCGACTGGGACGTCTTCCTGGACGACGCGTGCTTCGCGCTCTCCCAGCGCGCGGAGTCCGCCGCGCTGCCGCACATCGCCCCACGGCACCAACTGCCCACCGCGGTCGCCCGGGCGCAGGTGCGGCGGCGCGGCGAAACCCGCCGCACAGGCGGTAGGCCCTTCGGTGGTCAGGAGGTGCCAGAGTTCCCGACACGCCCCGTGTCGCCGGACGGCGATCGCCGAACCCGCCCGAGAACGAGCGGAATTTCGCCGTCGCGCTCATGGACGCGGCCACGGTCACTCACGCACTCGCGCCCCTACGGCCGACGGAAGCCGCGAGCTGCGCCATCCGGCACGCACAGATACAGCGATCGCTCCTGCCACGCTACGGCCGCCCGACTGAGACAGGGCGGCCGTTGCCGTTCCTGCGCGAGGCCATGGAACTACGCCCAGTCTTCCTCGCCGACGCCTGCGCGATGCCGACGATTAGCAATGGGATCCATTTTCATATAGCTTCTTCCTCGCCCATCCGAGGAGGAGAACCATGGCCGTCCCCAAGCGGAAGATGTCCCGCAGCAACACCCGCCACCGCCGCGCCCAGTGGAAGGCCGCCACGCCCACGCTGGTGCCGATCACGATCGACGGTGTGCGTCACCTCGTACCGCAGCACCTGGTCAGGGCCTACGAGCGCGGGCTGCTGCGCCCCGAGGGCTGAGGGGACGGGGATGGCGCACGACCGGCTGCCGGTGACCGTTCTGTCCGGCTTCCTCGGTGCGGGGAAGACCACCCTGCTCAACCACGTGCTCGGCAACCGTGAGGGACTGCGCGTCGCGGTCATCGTCAACGACATGAGCGAGGTCAACATCGACGCGGCGCTCGTGCGCGGCGGCGAGGCGGCGCTGTCGCGCACCGAAGAGCGCCTGGTCGAGATGACCAACGGGTGCATCTGCTGCACGCTGCGCGACGACCTGCTGGTGGAAGTGGATCAACTGGCCCAGGAAGGGCGGTTCGACTACCTGCTCATCGAGTCCAGCGGCATTTCCGAGCCCATGCCGGTCGCGGCCACCTTCGCCTTCGCCCGCGACGACGGCGCCACCCTCGGCGATCTCGCCCGGCTGGACACCATGGTCACCGTCGTCGACGCTGCGGGCTTCCTGCCCGAACTGGCGAGCGGCGACGAGCTCGTCGAGCGCGGCCTCGACCAGTACCAGAACGACGAACGCACCGTCAGCGACCTGCTGATGGACCAGATCGAGTTCGCCGACGTCATCGTCCTCAACAAACTCGACCTGGTCGACGACGCCGCCGCCGAGGGACTGCGAGCGACGCTCACCCGACTCAACCCGATGGCCCGGATCGTGCCCGCCGTCCACGGACGCGTACAGCTCAAGGACGTACTCGGCACCCGCCTGTTCGACCTGGAGCGCGCCCAGCAGGCCCCCGGCTGGATCATGGAGCTCAATGGCGACCATGTCCCGGAAACCGAGGAGTACGGCATCTCCTCCACCGTCTTCCGCGCCAAACCGCCCTTCCACCCTGGGCGTCTGTGGCGGTTCGTGACCGAGGAGATGGACAGCGGCGCCTACGGGCAGATCCTGCGCTCCAAGGGCTTCTTCACTCTGGCCGGCCGCCCGCAGGTGACGGGGCTGTGGTCGCAGGCCGGCTCCGTCGCCCGCTTCGAGCCCTCCGCCGCCCGCGACACCGACAGCCCGGCAGGCCAGGAGCTGGTCTTCATCGGCACGCACCTGCACGCCGATGCGCTCCACGCCGCGCTCACCGACTGCCTGCTGGCGGACGGCGAGAGCCGGCCTACGGACGATCCGTTCCCCGCCTGGGACACCTACGGCATCGACGACACCTGCGACCACGAACACCCCGAACACATGGCGCAGGTCTGAGGCGCCGGGCCGGGCGGTGGACGCAGCCACGGCACCGTCCGACCCGGTACATCCCGCCCAGGAGACCTTGCCCTCGAAGAGGGCGGCCAGGTGCGCGTGTGCGAGCCGACCCCGGTCTGGCTCGCGACGGCTTCAGTAAGGGGCTAGTAAATAAAAATGATTATCGATAGCGTATGGCCGCAAAGCCCGGCCCCTCCCGACCGAGGGTTCTCCGGGCTGCCCTGATGCCTGAACCGCCGCACGAAAAGGGGAGTTGTGGCTCATCTGCTGATGGTCGAGAGCTGGGTCGGATCGATGAGCAGACTCCTGCCACGGGCGATCAGGGAGGGCGGGCATGAGTTCACGTTCCTCACCCGCGACCTGCACCACTACCTCCACTCGGCGCCCGAGGGGGCGACACACCCGCTGCTGGGCGCCCGCAACCTGATCACCGCCGACACCAACGACACCGACACCCTGCTGCCGGAGATCGAGCGGCTGCACACGGCGCTGCGCTTCGACGGCGTGATCACCTCCTGCGACTACTACCTGCCGACCGTGGCCCGCATCGCCGGGCGGCTGGGGCTGCCGGGCTCGCCCCCGGATGCGGTGCGGGACGCCTGCCGCAAGGACGCCACCCGCCGTGTCCTCACCGACGCGGGGGTTGCAGGGCCGCGCTTCGCCGTGCACGAGGAGTGGGCCGGCATCGCCCGGGCGGCGCGGGAGATCGGATACCCGCTCGTGGTCAAGCCGGTCGATCTGTGCGCGGGCATGTATGTGCGACGCGTGCAGGAGGAGGAACAACTCGCCGCCGCCGTAAGGGCGTTGGCCGACTTCCCCGTCAACGCCCGGGGACAGCGGCGGCAGCCCACCGTCCTGCTGGAGGAACTGCTGGACGGCCCCGAGGTGAGCGTCGAGACGGTGTCGTACGCGGGCGCGGTCCACGTCGTGGGTGTGACCGACAAGAGCATCGGTGGGGACCCCGCGTTCATCGAGACCGGCCACATGTTCCCGGCCGCCCTGTCGGCCGCCGACGCCGAGGCCGCAGAGCAGACCGCCCTCGCCGCACTCAAGGCCCTCGGCCTGACCGAAGGCGTCGTGGCGCACACCGAGATCAAGCTGACCTCCGCCGGTCCGCGGGTGGTCGAGGTCAATCCGCGGCCCGCCGGGAACCGCATCACCGAACTGGTCCGCCACGTGACCGGCATCGACCTGGCGGCGGCCTTCGTGGAGGTGTCCCTCGGCCGCGAGCCCGACCTGCGGCGCAGGGACACGGGGCTGCGCAGCGCGGCCATCGGCTTTCTCGTGCCGGAGACCTCGGGCACGCTCGAGTCGCTCGGCGGTGACGGGCTCCGGGACGCGCCAGGTGTACTGGAGGTGCAGCTCGCCGAGCCCGGCAAGCAGGTGAAGGCGGCGGGCAGCAACAACGAGTATCTCGGGCATGTGATGACGGGTGACGCCGAGGGGCTGGGCGCCCGCGACCACGTCGAGGTCCTGCTCGGTGAGCTGCGCTCCGGGTTGGTGATCCGATGACCGTCCCGGCCGGCACGGCCCGCCGGGCAAAGTTCGAGACCCACGAGTCGTACGACGAGCTACTCGCGCACGTCCGCGCCGGTGAACTGGGGCCGGATCCGGCCACGCAGCGGATCGCCGTGGCCTTCACCACGCGGCAGGCCGTTCGGCACGACGGGCGCGGCACCGGCTACCGCAACGAGGTGCTCAGCCTGCGTCTCGCCGAGGCCGTCGGCTCGTGCGCGGTCGAGCCTGGCGCGCTGCCCGACCGTGCGGTCGAGGAGTGCGTCGGCACCGAGGTGGCCCGGCTGCTGGAGCATCCGCTGCTGCCGGTGCGCGTGGCCGCGCTGGACGCCTATCTGATGCATGTCACCCCTCACAGCCCCGGCAACGGCGCCAGTCCCTTCCCCCTGCCCGCCGACACCTCGCTGGCGAAGTCCCGGGCCCGCGCGAAGGCCGTCGTCGAGCTGCTCGATCTGCCGGCGGACGCGACCGTGCTGGTGGTGGGTGTCGTCAACTCCCTGCTGGAGGCGCTGCGTTCGCGCGGTCTTGGCTATGTGCCCTGTGACCTCAAGGGCGGGCTGACCGAGTGGGGTGAGGCAGTCGTCACCGACGCTCTCGCCGCCGCGGACCGCTGTGACGCGCTGCTGGTCTCCGGCATGACCCTCGGCAACGGCACCTTCGAGCCACTGCGACGGCACGCGCTGCGGCACGGCAAGCAGCTGGTGATGTTCGCCCAGACCGGCAGCGCCGTGCTGCCGCGCTTCCTCGGCCACGGGGTGAGCGCGGTGTGCGCGGAGCCGTACCCCTTCTTCTGGCTCGACGGCGGTCCCGGCACCGTCCACCGCTACGGCGGCCCGTGTCCGGAGGGCTGTCGATGACCACGACGGCTGTACGCCCCCTCGCCCGCCCGGAACTGCTCGCCCTCCTCGGCCGCACGCCCCTGGTCCGCGTCACGTCCGGCCTGCCCGGCCCGCACCCCGGCTTCTGGGCCAAGCTCGAAGGGCTCGCGGCGGGCGGCATGAAGGCGCGGGCCGCCGTATCGATGCTGCTGGGTGCCCGTGAGCGCGGCGAACTGCGACCCGGCGCACCGGTGGTGGAGTCCACCTCGGGGACACTCGGCATCGGGCTCGCCTTTGCGGGGCAGGCCCTCGGCCACCCCATCGTGCTGGTCGGCGACAGTGAACTGGAGCCGTCCATGCGGCAGTTGCTGCGCACCCATGGGGTGCGGCTGGAGATCGTGGACCGTCCGGCGGCCCGGGGCGGCTGGCAGGCCGCGCGCCTGGGCCGGCTGCGGGAGCTGCTCGCTGTCCTGCCCAGCGCGTACTGGCCGGACCAGTACAACAACCCCGACAACAGCGCCGGTTACGCCTCGCTCGCCGCCGAACTCGTCGACCGCCTCGACCATCTGGACATCCTGGTGTGCAGCGTCGGCACCGGCGGCCACAGCGCGGGCATCATCGGCCCGCTGCGCCGCCGCTGGCCCGCGCTGCGGCTGATCGGCGTCGACTCGACCGGCTCCACCATCTTCGGCCAGCCCGCCCGGCCCCGGCTGATGCGTGGCCTGGGCAGCAGCATCCACCCACGCAACGTCGCCTACGACGCCTTCGACGAGGTCCACTGGGTCGGCCCGGCGGAGGCCGTGGACAGCTGCCGCCGCCTGGCCCGCGACAGCTTCGTCAGCGGCGGCTGGAGCACGGGCGCCGCCGCCCGGGTCGCCGCCTGGGCCGCACGCGTCCACCCCGGCGCGGTCGTCGCCACCGTCTTCCCCGACGGCCCGCACCGCTACCTCGGCACCGTCTACGACGACGACTTCGCCGCGGCCCACGGCCTCGACCCGGCCACGGCGGCCACCCGACCGGTCCAGATCCCGCACCCCCGCGCCACCGAGGCCACCGGCTGGGTGCGCTGCACCCGCGTCACCGACCCGCTGAAGGCCGTACCCCCTTGCGCACCCCGTCCGGAAAGGATCCCGTGAAGGCCAGCCTGCGCACCGTACGCCTCGAACTCATCGAGCCGCTGCGCATCTCCCGCTCCACCATGACCGCCCGCGACGCCGTATGGCTGAGCCTCGAACACGACGGCGTCACCGGCCACGGCGAGGCCGTCACCAGCGTCTACTACGGGCTTGACGCCGACACCCTGGGACGACTCCTCACCTCCGTCGGCGCGGACCTCGCCCGCTTCGCCGACCCCGAGAGCGCCCTGGAGGCCCTGCGGGCGGGCGAGTCGGCCGGTGCCGGCACTCCTGCGGCGGTGACCGCCGCCGCCGAGGCCGCGCTGCTCGACCTCGTCGGCAAGCGGGCGGGAAGCCCCGTGCACCGACTGCTCGGTGCCGCCGTACCTCCGGTCGCGGCCACCGCCCGCACCATCGGCATCACGTCCCTGGCCCACGCGGCGGCGCAGGCCCGCTGTCTCGCGGCGAGCGGCTTCGAGGTCATCAAGGTCAAGGCGGGGGCCCCCGATCCGCAGGACGACGTGGAGCGCGTCCGTGTCATCCGGGACGCCGCGCCCCGGACCCGGCTGCTCCTCGATCCCAATGGGGCCTGGACCGTGACGCAGGCCGAGGCGCTGCTGCACCGGTTCGCCGCCCTCGGCGTCGAGGCCGTCGAACAGCCCCTCGCGCCCGGCGACCCGGAGGCGCTGGCCACGTTGGCCGAACGCTCACCGCTCCCGGTCATCGCCGACGAGGACGCCGTGAACCTGGAGGACGTACGCCGTCTCGCCGGACGCGTCCAGGGCGTCAACGTCAAGCTCGCCAAGTGCGGCGGCGCGCACGCAGCGCTGCGCATCGCCGAAGCGATCGACGGCAGTGGCACGGACCTGATGCTGGGCTGCCTGACCGCCAGCAGCCTCGGCCTCGCGCCCGCCGTCCACCTCGCCGACCGGGCCCGCTGGGCCGACCTCGACGGACACCTGCTGCTGGCCCACGACCCGTGGACCGGAATCGGCGGCGAGGACGGAATCGTCCGCGCACATGACCTTCCCGGCCTGGGAGTCCAGGAGGTGGGGGCGTATGAGGACGTTGCGTGAGATGCGCCGTTTCCCGCTCGCGGTCCGGCTCCTGCTGGTCAACCAGCTCGGCGTCAACACCGGCTTCTACCTCCTCATCCCCTACCTCGCCACCCACCTCACCGACAACCTGGGCATGTCGGCGGCCGTCGTCGGCGTCGTGCTGGGCGTGCGCAACCTCAGCCAGCAGGGGCTGTTCATCATCGGCGGCTCCGCCTCCGACCGGCTCGGCGCGCGCGGCGTCATCATCGCCGGCTGCGCGCTGCGCACCGCCGGGTTCGCCCTGTTCGCGCTCGGCGACAGCCTGGCCGTGCTGCTCGCCGCGTCCGTGCTCAGCGGGCTCGCCGGGGCGCTGTTCAACCCCGCCGTACGCACCTATATAGCCCAGGAGGCGGACGAGCGCAGGGCCGAGGCGTTCGCCCTGTTCAACGTGTTCGCCACCGCCGGCGCCCTGATCGGCCCGCTGCTGGGCAGCGTGTTGCTGCTCGTGGACTTCCGCACGTCCGCGCTGACCGCCGCCGGGATCTTCGCCGCCCTCACCGTCGCGCAGGCCCTCGTGCTGCCGGCCCGGGACGTCGAGCCCAGCAACGGCACGGTCCTCGGGGACTGGCGCGAGGTGCTGGGCAACAGGACCTTCCTCGCCTTCGCGCTCGCCATGGTCGGCATGTTCACCCTGGAGAACCAGCTGTACCTGCTGCTGCCCGACGGAGCCCGGCAGGCCACCGGTTGGGATGGCGCCGCCGGCCTCGTCTTCCTCGTCGGCACCCTCGCCAATCTGGCGCTCCAGCTGCGTATCACCCGCGCCCTCAAGGAGCGGGCGAACCGCGCCCGTTGGATCGCGACCGGTCTGGGGCTGATGGCAGTGGCGTTCCTGCCGCCTGCCGTGGTGGCGGTCGGCTCCGACGGCCCGGACGGCTGGGCCGACGCGGCGCTGCGCGCCCTGCCCGTCCTGACCGGCGTCCTGCTGCTCTATCTCGGCGTGATGATCGCCCAGCCGTTCGTGATGGAGCTGATCCCCGGCTTCGGCCGGTCCGAGCTGACCGGTACCTACTTCGGGATCTTCTACGTGGTCTCCGGCATCGCCGCCGCCGTCGGCAACACCGTCGTCGGCTGGGCCATGGACACCGGAGAGCGGGGCGACGCCGGCTGGCTGCCGTGGGCGTGCTGCGCCCTGTTCGGTCTCGCCTCCGCGCTGGGCGTGGCCTGGCTGCACCGGCTCGGGTCGCTGCCGACGCCGTCGACGTCGCAGCCCGGCGTACCCGCTGCGGCCTGAGGAGGGACACGGTATGACCGCTACGGCTGTTCTGCGCAACCTGCTCACCGACAACCCCGAGCTGTACGAGGCCCGTTTCCCCGACCCCGACCGGCTGGCCGGGCGCTGGACACAGGACTGCCTGCGACGGCACGGCGCGGGACCACGCGTGCTCGACATGGGCTGCGGTACCGGCCGCGACGCCGCCCACCTGCACGGCGCCGGCCGCCGCGTGACCGGCGCCGACCTGTCCGAGACGATGCTCGCCCACGCCCGCACCCATCACCCCGGACCCGAGTACGTCCACGCCGACCTGCACGGCTTCGACCTCGGCCACGGCGCGTTCGACGCCGTCGTATGTCTGGACAGCGCCCTGCTGTACTGCCACACCAACGCCCAGCTCGACTCCTTCCTCGCCTCCTGCCGTCACGCCCTGGCCCCCGGCGGTCTGCTGGTGGCGGAGATGCGCAACGGCGCGTACTTCCTCGGCCGTACCGACCTGCTGGACACGCCCACCGCCAACGACTTCACCTGGCAGGGCATCGGCTACCGGTCCACCACCACGCTCGCCGTGGACCGTACGGCCCAGCTCCTGCGCCGGACACGCGTGTGGACGGCGGACGACGGGTCGGCGCCGGTCGAGCAGCGTTCCGCGTGGCGGCTGCTGTTCCCGCAGGAGCTTCGCCACCTGCTGGCCGCGCACGGCTTCGAGGTCCTGGAACTCCACGACGGGCCCGGACCGCGCACCGAGCCGGCGTGGCGGGAAGGCCGGTCGCCCGGCGACACGACGGCCGCGGACCGGCTGCATGTCGTCGCACGCCTCACCGCTCACTGATCCTCCGTCCCACCACACACCAAGGAATCCCATGCACGACGAACGCTTCCCCGGCCTGCGGCGCCGTGGTTTCCTCGCCGCCACGGGCGCCGCCTCGCTCGGCGCGCTCGCGCTGACCGGGTGTGGCGACTTCGGCAGCGAAGGCTCCGACGCCGAGGGCGACGGCACTCCGAAGAGAGGCGGGCGGCTGCGCGCCGCGTTCGCGGGCGGCGGGGCCAGCGAGACGCTCGACCCGCACCTGGCCAACCTCTTCGCCGACGCCGCCCGCGCCAAGGCGCTGTACGACAAGCTCGCCGACTACGGCGCCGACCTCTCCGCGCAGCCCCGCCTCGCCGAGAAGTGGGAGCCGAACAAGACCCTGGACCGCTGGCAGGTGACCCTGCGCAAGGCAACCTTCCACGACGGAAAGCCGGTCACCGCCGCCGACGTCCTCCACAGCTACCGCCGCATCGCCGACCCCAAGCAGACGTTCCGCGCCAAGGCGTCCTTGGAGCCCATCGACCTCGACGCCAGCCGCGCCACCGGCGAGCGGGGCATCGAGTTCGTCCTCAAGCGGCCCACCGCCGAATTCCCCAACGTCCTGGCCGCGTTCGGCGCCTACATCGTCCCCGAGGACGCCTCCGACTTCGACAAGAAGCCGATCGGTTCCGGCCCCTTCCGGTTCGTCTCCTTCGCCCCCGGCCGCTCCGCCGTCTTCCGTCGCTACGACGACTACTGGGAGGGCGCCCCGCACCTCGACGAGCTGGAGTTCGTCGTCGCCAACGAGGAGTCCGCCCGCGTCAACGCGCTCCTCGGCGGCCAGGTCGAGTACGCCCATGAGCTCAACCCCACCACCGCCCGCGCCTACGAGGGCAAGGGACAGATCGAGATCGTGCGGCTGCGGGGCAGCGCCATGCAGGCGTTCTGCATGAAGACCGACCGGGCTCCCTTCGACGACAGACGCGTACGCGAGGCGTTCTTCCTCATCGCCGACCGCAAGGAACTCGTCGACGGCGCCCTGTCCGGGGCGGGTCTGATCGGCAACGACCTGTTCGGCAAGGGCTACGAGTACTACGCCGACGGTCTCCCCCAGCGCGAACAGGACCTCGACAAGGCCCGCGCCCTGCTCAAGCAGGCCGGCGCCGAGAACCTGAAGGTCACCCTCGACACCTCGGCCGTCGCCGCCGGCTTCACCGAGGCCGCGAGCATCTTCCGCGACCAGGCCAAGAAGGCGGGCGTCACCGTCGAAGTGAAGATGGGCAGCAAGGATTCCTACTGGGCCGACATCCTCGACGGCGGCACCCTGTGCTGTTACCGCTCCGGCGCCATGCCCATCGAGGCCCACATCTCCCAGCGCCTGCTCACCGACTCCACCACCAACGCCACCCAGTGGAAGCACAAGGATTTCGACGCCCTGTACCAGCAGGCCCAGTCCACCCGCGACAAGAGCGAACGGGCCGCCGTCTACGAGCGGATGCAGCGCCGCCTGCACACCGAGGGCGGCTTCCTCGTCTGGGGGTTCGCCGACTGGATCCTCGGAACCGCTCGCCAGGTGAAGGGAGTTGCTGCGAAGGCCCCTGCCAACACGCTCGGCTGGGCCCGCTTCGACAAGGTCTGGCTCGCGTGAGCGGACTGCGTTCCTTCGTCGCCCGGCGGCTGCTCCTCGGCGTCGCCCAGACCGTGGCCGTGGTGCTGCTCGTCTTCGCGCTCACCGAGGCGCTGCCGGGCGACGCCGCCGTCGCTCTGGCCGGCGACCAGCCCGATCCCGCCCGGATCGCCGCCATCCGCGAGGCCATGCATCTCGACCGGCCCGCCCACGAGCGGATGGCGGACTGGGCGACGGGCCTGTTCCAGGGTGACCTCGGCACCTCCCTGGCCTCCGGCCGCCCGGTCGGCCAGTACATCGCCGACGGCTTCGGCCCGACCCTGCTGCTGGCCACGCTCACCGTGGCCCTGCTCGTCCCGATCGGCTTCGGCCTCGGCGTGCTCGCCGCCCGCCGCGAAGGGCGCCTCACCGACCGGCTGATCAGCTCGGTCACGCTCGCCGTGTACGCGGTGCCCGAGTTCGCCCTCGGCGTGCTGCTGGTGACCGTGCTCGCTCTCCGGCTGGGCTGGCTGCCGCCGACCGCCGTCGGTTACGGCACCGACCTGCTCGGCCACCCGTCCGCGCTCGTCCTGCCCGTCCTGGTGCTGCTGGCCCGGCCCGTCTGCTCGCTGTCCCGCCTCGTGCGGGCCGGCATGATCGACGCACTCGCTTCCCCCTACGTGGCCCAGGCCCGGCGCTACGGCATTTCGGGCACCCGTATCCGCTGCGCCCACGCCCTGCCGAACGCCCTCGCCCCCGCCGTCCAGCAACTCGCCCGCACCGTCGACTGGCTGCTGTGCGGCGTCATCGTCGTGGAGGCGCTCTATGTGATCCCGGGACTCGGCACTGTCCTGCTCAACGCCGTCGCCGAACGCGATGTGCCCGTGGTCCAGGGTCTCGCCGTGGTGTTCGGCGTGCTGACCGTCGTACTGAATCTGGCCGCGGATCTCGTCGCCCACCGTCTCGCGCCCCGGACGGGGGTGGCCGCGTGACGAAGCCGCGCACCGGCCGCTTCGCCCTGGGCGTGACGGTCGTCGCCGTACCCCTCCTGCTCGCCCTGCTCGGCCCGCTGTTCGCGGGCGAACCGGGGCCGCGGACGGCGTCCTTCACTTCCGGCGACGGCCACTGGATCGGCACCGACTTCGTGGGCCGGGACGTATGGCAGCAGGTGCTGCACGGCGGCCGGCCGGTTGTGCTGACCGCGCTCGCCGCCACCGCCCTGGCGTATCTCGTCGCGCTCCCCGTCGGCCTGGTCGGCGCGCTCACCCATCGCCGCTGGCTGGAGGAGCTGCTGATGCGCCCCCTGGACGTTCTGCTCGCCGTCCCGTCACTGCTGCTGATCCTGCTGGCCGCCACCGTGTTCTCCCCCGGCCCCGTCGGTCTCGCCCTGCTGGTGACGCTGGTCAACGTGCCCGACGCGGCCCGGCTCGTACGCGCCGCCGCCACGGAGGCCGCCGCCCGCCCCGCCGTCGAGGCGCTGCGCATGCAGGGCGAGACCTGGTGGCGCATGGCCGTCGGCTACGTCGGCCGTTCCATGCTGCGGACCCTGGCCGCCGACACCGGAATCCGGCTGACCGGTGTGCTGTACCTGGTCGCCACGGCCGCGTTCCTCGGCGTCGGGGTCCCCCCGGACGCCGCCGACTGGGCGGTCATGGTCGACCGCAACCGCACTGGCCTGTTCGTCCAGCCGTGGGCCGTAGTCGTCCCCGCCCTGCTGATCGTCGCCCTGACGATGGGCACCAACCTCCTCTTCGACGCCGTGCTCGCGGGCGGCCGACGAAGTGGACGCGTCCGGGGTGCGGCGCTCCCGGAAGCGACCAGGACCACCCGCGGCCGGAAAGGGAGTGAAGCACGCCCGTGACCCACACGGACGACACGGCAGACGAGGTCGGCGGCCCCGCCGGCCTCGGTAGTGCCGTCGAGGCGCCTTTGGCCGAGATCCGCGGCCTGCGCGTCGAGGTCGGCGGCAGGGCGATCGTCGACGGAGTGAGCCTCCAGGCCCTCCCCGGCAGGGTCACCGCCCTGGTCGGCGCCTCCGGCAGCGGCAAGACCACCACCGGCCTCGCCCTGCTCGGCGAGTACCCGCCCGGCGCCCACGTCAGCGGCGACGTGCGCCTGGCGGCCGACGGCCTGGTGGGCTACATCCCCCAGCATCCGGCGGCCGTCCTCAACCCCGCCCGCCGCATCACCGCCCTCCTCACCGACATCGCCCGCACCCAGGTACGCCACCTGCCCCGAGGCCGACGCCGGGTGGCCGCCCGGACACGTGTCCTGCACGCCCTCGCCGAGGCCCAACTCCCGGACGCCGACACCCTGCTGCACCGCTATCCGCACCAGCTCTCCGGCGGCCAGCAGCAACGCGTCGTCCTCGCCCAGGCGCTGCTGCTCGGCGCCCGGGTCATCGTCGCCGACGAGCCCACCACCGGTCAGGACGCCCTGACCAAGAGCCGTATCGTCGACCAGCTGGCGGCCGTGGCGGCACGCGGCATCGCCGTCGTCCTCCTCAGCCACGACCTGGACGTCGTACGGGCACTCGCCGACGAGGTGATCGTCATGCGGGCGGGCCGCGTCGTGGAGTCAGGCCCGGCGCAACACCTGTGGCCGGCGCCCCGGCACGAATGGACCCGCGAACTGCTGGCCGAGCAGCCGAAGTTCCAGGAGCCGCAGGGTGCGGCCGGCACCGGCGGACCCGTCCTGAGGATCCGCGACCTGACCGCCCGCCACCGCGACAGCACACACGGCACCACCGAAGTACTGCACCTCTCCGGACTCGACCTGCGCGCGGGCGAAAGTCTGGCTGTCGTCGGCCGCTCCGGCAGCGGCAAGACCACCCTCGGCCGCTGCCTGGCCGGACTCCACCGCGACCACGACGGTGAGATCCTCCTCGACGGCACACCAATGCCGCGCAGTCTGCGCGACCGCGACCGCGCGCAGCTGGCGGCCGTGCAGTACGTCTTCCAGGACGCTCGCGCCGCCTTCGACGAACACCGTCCCGTACTGCACCAGGTCGCCCGCACCGCGATGCGGCTGCGCGGCGCGGAGACCTCCGCAGCGACACGGGAGGCCCTGGCCACCCTGGTCGGCCTCGGTCTCCCGGAGGATGTGGTCGCCGGACGCCCCGGGCAGCTCTCCGGCGGCGAACTGCAGCGCGCGGCTCTGGCCCGCGCCCTGCTCGCCCGGCCGCGTGTCCTCATCTGCGACGAGATCACCTCCGGCCTCGACACGATCACCCGCCGGGGCATCCTCGGCGTCCTCACCACCCTGCTGCACGACCGCGACGACCTGTCACTCGTCCTGATCACCCACGACCTGGACACCGCCGTCCTGGCCCACCGCATCGCGATCCTGGACGCCGGCGAACTCGTCGAACAGGGGCCGGCCCGGCAAGTCCTCACGTCACCGAGCCATCCGTTCACCGTGTCGCTCATGGAAAACACGACACGGCTGGGATCGCGCCGGTGAGGGAGCGCGGCAGCCCGTGGGAGACAGAGCAGGGTGCGCCGGATCCGTCCCCGGCGGCGCGGGAGGCATGCAGCGTGCACGGTTCGTCGACCGGCGAGCGGTCACCGGCCTGGCGCTCGACACCTGCGCCGTGGTGCTGGTCGCCCTGGCGGTGATGTGGCGGCCGCTGACCTTCGCCGGCGCCGACCCGGACGTCGCCGACGCACGCGGCATACCGGTACGCGGGCTGTCCTTCGCCTTCATGACCGTGCTGGGACCGGCGGTGGCCCTGTCCGTCGAGGTCGTCGGCGCACTGCTGGTCCTCACGCTCGTCGTCACCCCCGCCGCGGCCGCCTCCCGCATCACCGCCTCGCCGGTGCTCCCCCTGCTCGGCGTGATCTTCGCCGTCGTCTCGATCGAGGGCGGCACCTTGCTCACCCTCGGCGGCTCCATCCCCATCAGCCCCTACGTCACGATGGTCGCCCTCACGATCTACGTCGTCTGCCGACTCATCGGCACCCACCGCACCAGCCGCCGGGGAGCCAGGCGGACAATCCCGCAGCCTGCCTGATACGGCGATCCGGGCCGGGCTGCCCGCATTCCCGGCCGTCACCCAGGCCGTCAGGCCGCGGTACGCCTCCGGGCGGGCGAGTGCCGCCAGGTGCGCGGCCGCAGGCTGTTGCAGGCCACCAACACCGCCCCGGCCGACATCGCGGCCGGGGCGGCCATCGGATTCAGCAGGCCGACCATCGCGAGCGGCACGGTTGTGTCCGAACGCCCGGACGAGGTTGGCGCGGATCGTGCCCAGCGTGCTCCGGGCGAGGCGGACGGCGTCCGCGAGCGCTTCGATGTCTCCGCGTACGAGGGTGACGTCGGCGACCTCGACGGCCACATCCGTACCGGTGCCCATGGCGATCCCCAGGTCGGCTCCGGCCAGGGCTGCGGCGTCGTTCACGCCGTCGCCGATGACCCGGCGAAGCCGGCCAGCCCGCTGGCGAGGTGACCGTGACGCTCTCGTCGCCCGCCGAGCGCCGGGCCGTGGCCGAAGCTCTGGCCACTGCCGACGGGACCTGCCTGGCCCGTGATCTCGTATCTCGTCAACTCCCCGGCGGGCGCGCTGACTCCTGCGGATTTCGCCCGTCGGATCGAGGCACTGGCGGTTTCCGCCAGCCTGACCTGCACGATCCACGATGACCACGCACTGACGAAACTCAGCCTCGCCGGTCTGTCCGCAGTGGCCCGAGGCTCCCGCGAACCCGCTCGCCATGTGGAGGTCGCCTATGAGTCGACAGCCGGGGATTCCCCGCCCTTGTTGGTCTGGTCGGTAAAGGCATCACCTTCGACTCCGGCGGACTGTCTCTCAAGGCGGCGGATGGGATGCACGCCATGAAGGCCGACATGGCCGGAGCCGCAGCGGTCGTCGGAGCGCTCGCCGCGCTGCCCCGGCTCACTTTGCCGTGTCGGTCCGCGCATACCTCCCCTGGCGGAGAACATGCCGGGCGGTGGAGCGTTGCGCCTCGGCGATGTCGTACGCCACCTCGACGGCACGACCACCGAGGTCACCCACACCGACAACGAGGGCCGCGTGGTCCTGGCCGACGTCCTGGTCCGTGCGACCCGCCCGGGACCACACCGCGCCGACATCGTGATCGACGTGGCGACCCTCACCTCATCCGCCACCCACGCGCTCGGCACCCGTACCGGCGCTCTCACGCCCTGGGCTGCGTGAGAGCCCCGAGGAGCGCCGTAGCCGCCCCTCTGCCGCCCTCCCGCCCACCTCGACATAGCCGCGCCCGCCTACAACAACGAGGGCGCGTACGACGAGAATCCGCATGGCGGCACCGGGTTTGCCGTACGCACGCTGATCGAGGCTCTGAGGTTCGTGCCCTGACGCCCTCAGCCGAGCGGATGCGGGATCCACGATGGGGGTAGCACCAGAAGCCCCCTGGTGGGCGGCGATGGCCAACCTGAGCGTCCTGGAGACCTGGCTCACCGAACGTGACGGCCCGTTCGGCCGCGCCCATGGTCTGCCCCCAATGGGCTACACCCTTGTCTCCACAATGTCACGGACGCGGTGTAGCACCAGCAGACAAAGAACCTCCTGGTGTCATACGCCCCGAAGAAACTGGGCTTCTTCTAGCCACGAAAGAAGGGCGCCTGACCAGGCAAGATACCCGTCAGGCGCCCTTC
>NZ_JBEPAP010000027.1:0-109781 GCF_040298665.1 Streptomyces sp. NPDC001508 | reverse complement strand
GACAACGCGGCGTGGGGGCACCTCCCGGCCGAAGGCTGGGGGAGTGCCGTGCCAGGCGTCGCGGGCCAGACGGGACTTTCGAAACACGCCCTAGCCCCGTCGCGGTCGCCCGCAGCCGGACAGCGCCACCGCCAAGCGGCGGACGCGTGTTCAGGAACTCGGGCCGAACCGGATTCCGCCGTGCACATCACGGCTCTGGACGAGCGAGGTGACCGTTCCGCTGTTGCTGTTGTGCACGGACCCGCCGGGCGCGCCGAGTTCGCGGACGAGGCCGAGGAGTTCGGGCCGCTCGGCGACGGCGGCCAGCAGGAAGGCGGTCCAGTGGGCGGCGACCCGCTCCCGCGCCTCGCCGTCGTCCAGGCCCCGGTCGTCGTCCGGGCCCGGGTCGGACGTCTGCCGGTGCGCGTCGTCGAGCCGACGCTCGATCTCGTCCGCCGGCTCGCCGGTCCGCCCGCTCCACCGGTCCGCGAGCCAGGTGCGCACCCGCTCCCACCCGTCGGTCATGATCGCGGCGACCAGCGCCTGGGCCCCCGGTGCCACGATCGGCGTCAGATCCATCGCAGTGTCCCCCTCCGTCCGCTCGGCGGCTCGACGGTCACCGTCGGCGACGGCTCCCGCCAGTGAGCGTGTCCGCCGTCGGCTGCCGCCAATCGTCCAAGGTGTGCGCCACCGGCCACGGGCGACCCGCGGTCGGCCATGCGGCGTCCGTGATCCTCAGTTCTTGAGCGCGGCCCGCATCATGGCCTTCGCGACCGGCGCGGCCAACCCGTTGCCGCTGACCTCCGAGCGCGCCGCGTCCGACTGCTCGACCATCACCGCGACGGCGACCTGCTTGCCCGAGGAGTCGGACGTGCCGTAGGAGGTGAACCAGGCGTACGGCGTCTTGCTGTTGTTCTCGCCGTGCTGCGCGGTGCCGGTCTTGCCGCCGACGGTGACGCCCGGTATCCGCGCGTTGGTGCCGGTGCCCTGCTCGACCACCGTTTGCATCGCCGACCGGAGTTGCTCGGCGGTCGTGGAGCTGACGATCCGGGTGCCGTCGCCGCCGTCGTCGTAGTTCCGCAGCACATCGCCGCCGCTGTCGGTGATCCGCGACACCATATGGGGAGAGACCAGTACACCGCCGTTGGCTATGGCCGCCGACACCATCGCCATCTGCAGCGGGGTCGCGGTCACATCGAACTGGCCGATGCCCGACAGGGCGGTCTGCGCCTTGTCCATGCCGGACGGGTAGACGCTGGTGTAGGCGCGTACCGGCACGTCCAGCCTGTCGTCGTCGAAGCCGAACTTGTCGGCCATGGCCTTCACCTTGTCCTGGCCGAGGTCGACGGCCATCTTCGCGAAGACGTTGTTGCAGGAGTACCGCAGGGCGGTGCGGATCGAGGCGTTCTCGCAGGGCGCGGAGGCGTTCTCGTTGGCGAGGTCCCGTGTGGTGCCGGGCAGCCGGTACGGGTCCGGGCTGTCGGTCGGTTCGTCCACGTTCGCGTACCGTCCGTCCTCCAGCGCCGCCGCCGCGACGACCAGCTTGAACGTCGAGCCCGGCGGCAGCGGCTGGCGCAGCCCGCGGTTGGTCAGCGGCTTGTCGGGGTCGGCGTTGAGCCGTTTCCAGGCGGACCCGGCGGTGTTGGCGTCGGTGAGCGTGCTCGGGTCGTACGACGGCGTCGACACGACCGCGAGGATCCGGCCGGTCCTGGGGTCGATCGCGACGGCGCCGCCCTTCTTGCCGCCGAGCGCGTCGTACGCCGCCTTCTGCACGTCCGGGTCGATCGTCGTGACCACGTCGCCCGGGTCGGCCCGCTTGCCCGTGACCGTGTCCATGACGGTCCTGAGCCGGGTGTCCGTGCCGTTGAGCAGATCCTGGTAGATGCCCTCCAGCTGGGTGGGCGCATAGCTCTGCGAGGCATAGCCGGTCACCGCGGCGTACAGCGCGCCGTCCTTGTAGGTGCGCTTGTACGCGAGGTCGCCCCCCGACGTGCGCGCCGAGCCGGTGATCGATTCCCCGGCCACGACGATGTTCCCGAGCGGTGCCGCGTACGTCTGGATCGCGTTGCGCCGGTTGTTCTTGTCGTCCGCGAGGGCCTTGCCGTCGTAGAACTGCACCCAGGTCGCCCGCGCCAGCAGGGCGAGCACGAGCAGCAGCGCGAAGACGGACGCCCGCCTGATCGTCTTGTTCATCCCGGTGACAAGGACGAGGCAACGGTGGGAAACGTTCCCGTTGGACCCGTTTTCTCATCGTGCGCTCAGGAAACCCGCCTCGTACGCGGCGATCACCGCCTGGGTGCGGTCGCGGGTCCCCGTCTTCGCCAGGACCGCCGCCACATGTGTCTTCACCGTGGCGGGCCCCACCCGCATCCGGCGCGCGATCTCCGCGTTGGTCAGCCCGTCGGCCAGATGCCGCAGCACCTCGCGTTCGCGGCCCGTGAGCCGGGCCACCCAGGCCGGGGGAGCCGGGTACGCGCGCGCGTGCTCCGCGGCGAGGCTCCGTACGGCAGAGGGGAACAGCAGGCTGTCGCTGCGCGCGACGAGCCGCACCGCCTGGACGAGGGTGTCGGCGTCGGCCCGCTTCAGCAGGAAACCGGCGGCCCCGACGCGCAGCGCGTCGTACACGTACGCGTCGTTCTCGAAGGTGGTCACGACCACGACGCGAGGCGGCGCGTCGAGCGTGGCCAGGATGCGCTCGGTGGCCCGGATCCCGTCCATCTCGGGCATGCGCACGTCCATCAGCACCACGTCGGGCCGCAGCTCCCGCACGACCGACACGGCCTCGGCGCCGGTCGCCGCCTCGCCGACCACCACCAGGTCCGGTTCGGCGGCGAGGATGGCGCGCAGGGCGGTGCGGACCATGCGCTCGTCGTCCGCGACGACGATACGGATCGACGGCGGTACAGGCACAGGCGTTGGCGCAGGCGTTGGTGCAGGCGTCGGCGGCGGTGTCGGCGCAGCTGCGGGCGGCGGTGTCATACGGGTCCCTTCCACGGCAGTAGTACGTGCAGCCGCCACGTCCCGCCGGACGCGCCCGCCCGGCACTCCCCGCCGAGCAGCCGCACCCGGTCGGCGATGCCACGCAGGCCGTGGCCGCCGCCGGAACGGGGGACGCCGGGACGGGACACGCCGGGACGGGAGACGCCGGCGGCGCCCACGGGGTTCTCCACGGTGATCTCCAGCCGTCCGTCGGCGCCGCCGATGCACAGCGCGACCGGTTCCCCCGCCGCATGCCTGAGGGCGTTGCTCAGTCCCTCCTGCACGATCCGGTACGCCTCGCGGGAGACGAGCGGCGGCAGGGCGGCGGGATCGAGGGTGACGGTGGCCGTCACCCGCTGTCCGCCGGCCCGGGTGCGGCGCACCAGCCCGTCGAGGTCGGCCGCGAGGGTGGGCGCGGGCGCCGTGCCGGGCGGGTCGCCGTCCCGCAGCACACCGAGCACGGCGTCGAGTTCGCCGACCGTGCGCCGGGTGGTGTCCTCGATGGCGGCGAGTGCCTCGCGGACGAACTCCGGGTCGGTGTCCAGGACCCGGCGGGCCGCGCCCGCCTGGAGGGTGACCGCGCTCAGCGCGTGCCCGACGGAGTCGTGCAGTTCGCGCGCGAGCCGGTTGCGCACGGCGAGGTCGGCGGCGCGCGCCTCGGCCGCCGCGAGCCGGTCCTCGGGCGTGGGCCCGAGCAGCGCCGGAGCCCACCGGGCGAGCAGCGTGCCGCACCCGGCGGCGCAGCCCGCGAGCCCGAGCAGCAGGGCGACACCGGCGAGCGGGCACAGCGGCAACGCCCAAGGCTCGCCGAGGACTTCGGGCAGCCCGAGCCGCGAGTCGCGCAGCACCGCGGGGACGGGCAGCACGATCAGCACCAATGCCAGCGGCGGCACGGCCAGGGACATCCCCGAGACGATCCCGCCGAACCCGAGGTGCAGCGTGAACCAGGCCGCCGTGCGCCCGCGCGCGGCCGGGGTCCGGGCGGGGCCGTGGTCCAGCGCGTCGGGCGCGAGCCCGCACAGGGCGCGCGCGGCGGCGGCCTCCAGCGGCCGGGCGAGCGGGAACAGCAGCGCGGTGAGCGCGGCGAGCGGCAGCCCGAGGGCGAAGGAGGCCAGTTGCAGCGGCAGTTCGGAGGACACCTGGCGCGAGCCGCTGAGCGGGCCGATGACCACCTCGCCGACGAGGACGTACGGCATGGCGAGCGCGCCGCCCAGGATCAGATGGACCCAGCGGCGGCGCGCGGTACGGCCGAGCACCGACCGGGTGAACTCCCTCACGCCGGTGGCCGCTTCGGGGCCTCGGCGTACCGCTCGGCGCAGAAGTGGGCGCCGAGGGCCGCGACCAGGACGCCGGTGACGAGCTGGCCGGCGTAGGTGAGGTTCATCGGCTGGGTCGGCAGGTCGCCGAGGTCGCCGTTCCCGCCGAGCGGGGCCAGCGCCAGCCAGCCGCCCCAGCAGGCCGCGCCGCCCGAACCGAGCCAGGCCAGGGTCAGCGGCACCGCGACCGGCAGGGTCCGGCCGCGCCGGAAAGCGAGCAGCCAGCCGCCGGTGACGGCGGCGAGCAGAAAGCCGATGGCCACGGCCTCCATCACATAGAAGTCACTGGTGCGGTCCGCGGCACGGCCGGAGCTGAGCCCCGCGGTGCCGCCCAGCACCCACACGAGATGGGTGCCGAGCGGCAGCAGCGCGGCGAGCGCGGCACCCCCGGCGCAGGCCCGCCGCGCCGCCCCCGTGGCCCCGGCCGGCAGGTCGCCCACCCTGCCCCGCCACACCCGGCCCCACCGGTCACGGGCGTACAGCGCGAACAGCGCGCCCAGCGCGAGCCCCTGCATGATGAACCCGGTGTAGACCACCCCGAAGACCCATGCGTCGAGGAAGGGCCGCCGCCCGGGATCCGCGGGCCCGGCGCCACTCCCGGCGAGCGCGTCGGCGACCAGCTGGAGCGGGTAGCCGGCCGTGATCGGCGCGAGCAGTCCGGTGCCGACCCAGACGGGGAACACCGCGGCCCAGGCGGGTGCCGTCCGGGCCCTCGGCCGGGTCAGCAGCACCGCGAGCACGATCACGGCCGCGTCCAGCAGCACACTCAGCGCGTTGGCGACGGCCATCGTGGCGCGATGCTCCAGCAGCGGGCTGCCCTGCGGTATCCCGACCCGGCTGCCCGCGAGCCAGGCGGCCTTCAGCCCGATGTACGGCACACAGGCCACGATCGCGACGGACCGCAGCAGCCGGCGCCGCGGATCGGGCCGGGGCACGGTGGCACGGGACGCGGGTACGGGCGTGGCGGCGGACGCCGGGGGCGGTGTCATGCGTCCACGCTCCCGCGCACACCGGTTCCGGCACCTCCTGCGCCGTACCGATCCGCCTCCGCCGCGCGGGGGAGAGGGCCCTCGTCCGTCACAGCCTGCGCGTGGCCAGCGTCAGCCGGTCGCGGGCGTCGAACAGGGCGTCCTTGACCATCTGTTCGTGGGCCGGGGTCAGCCGGGCCACCGGCACCGAGCAGCTGATCGCGTCGCGGGCGGGCGTGCGGTAGGGGACGGCGACGCCGAAGCAGCGCAGCCCGAGCGTGTTCTCCTCCCGGTCGACGGCGAAGCCCTGCTCCCGGACCCGGTGCAGCTCCTCGATGAGCTTGTCCCGGTCGGTGATGGTGTGTTCGGTCAGGGCGGGCAGCGTCTCCGGGAGCAGCCTGCGCACCTGCTCGTCGGTGTGCGTGGCGAGCAGCGCCTTGCCGAGGGACGTGGAGTGCGCGGGCAGCCGGCGGCCCACCCGGGTGAAGGGGCGCAGATAGTGCTGCGACTGACGGGTGGCCAGATAGACGACGTTCGTGCCGTCAAGACGGGCCAGGTGGATGGTCTCCGTCGTGTCGTCCGACAGGCGGTCAAGCGTGGGGCGGGCCGCGGCCACCACCTCGTCGCCGTCGATGTACGACGTCCCCACGAGCAGTGCCCGCACCCCGATGCCGTAGCGCGTGCCGGTGGCGTCCGTCTCCACCCAGCCCAGCTCCACAAGGGTGCGCAGCAACATGTACAGGCTGGACTTGGGGTACCCGACGGCCTCCTGGACGGACGTGAGGGAGTGCATACCGGGCCGGCCGGCGAAGTACTCGAGCAGTTCAACGGTTCGCACCGCGGACTTGACCTGCGCTCCGCCGCCTGTCTCGCCTGCCGGCATCGCCCTTGACCCCTTCGTCGGACGGGAAATAGTCTCCAACAGCATATTCATCACCTGAGACGGTGTTCAACATATCGAACGACCTGGTGGATGACCCAGATCCTTGTGGAGGGACCCGCGGTGGCAGCAGCACCAGTCTGGAGTGTCGACCCGCGTACCGGGAAGCAGCGTGAACAGGTTGCGGTGGAGGCCACAGCCGAGGAGGTCGACGCCACGGTCCGGGCCGCTCACGCCGCGCGCGGCTCACTGGCCGACCGCGTGGTCCGCGCGGCCTTCCTGCGCTCGGCCGCGGCGGGCCTGGAGGCGGCCCGGGACCGGCTCATCGAGGCCGCCGACGCGGAGACCGCGCTCGGCCCGGTCCGGCTGACCGGCGAACTCGCCCGTACCACCTACCAGTTGCGCGCCTTCGCGAAGCTCGTCGACGAGGGCGCCTTCCTCGACATCATCATCGACCACCCCGACGACACCGCCACCCCGCCCGTGCCGGACCTGCGCCGCATCAAGGTCCCGCTCGGCGTCGTCGCCGTCTACTCGGCGTCCAACTTCCCCTTCGCCTTCTCCGTCGCCGGCGGCGACACCGCGAGCGCGCTGGCCGCGGGCGACCCGGTGGTCGTCAAGGCCCACCCCGACCACCCGGCCCTGTCCGAGCTGGTCGCCGACACGCTGCGGCGCGCCGCCGCCGAGCACGGCATCCCCGCGGGCGCCGTCGGGCTGGTGCACGGCTTCGAGGCGGGCATCGAACTCATCAGGCATCCGCTGATCGCCGCGGCCGGGTTCACCGGTTCCGTGCGCGGCGGCCGTGCCCTGTTCGACGCGGCGGCCGCCCGGCCGGTCCCGATCCCCTTCCACGGCGAGCTGGGCTCCCTGAACCCCGTCGTCGTCACCGAGGCCGCCGCCGCCGAGCGTGCCGAGGCGATCGGCGCGGGACTCGCCGGTTCCATGACCCTCGGCGTAGGCCAGTTCTGCGTGAAGCCGGGCCTGGTGCTCGTGCCGTCGGGCGCGGCCGGCGACCGGCTGGTGAAGTCCCTGACCGACGCGGTCAGCGACACCGAGGCCGGGGTCCTGCTGGACCACCGCATGCGGGACGACTTCGTCGCCGGGGTCGCCGAACGCGCCGGGCTTGACGGCGTGGACTCCCCGGTCACCCCGGGCGCGGGCGGCGACCACACGGTGAGCGCGGGCTTCCTCACGGTGCCGGCCGCGAAGCTGGCCGAAGCGGGCGCGTACGACCTGCTCCTGGAGGAGTGCTTCGGACCGGTGACGGTCGTGGCCCGCTACGAGGACGAGGCGGAGGCCGGCGCCGTGCTGTCCCGTCTGCCCGGCAACCTCAGCGCGACCGTGCAGCTGTCCGCCGAGGAGGCGGCGGGTGCCGGCCGGGGCGCCGAGATCCTGGCCGAGCTGACCCCGCTGGCCGGCCGCGTCCTCGTCAACAGCTGGCCGACGGGCGTCGCGGTGGCGCCCGCCCAGCACCACGGCGGCCCGTACCCGGCGACGACCTCCACCTCGACCTCCGTGGGCGGCACGGCGATCGAGCGCTGGCTGCGGCCGGTCGTCTACCAGAACACCCCCGAGGCCCTGCTCCCGCCGGAACTGCGGGACGACAACCCCCTGGGGCTGCCCCGCCGGTTCAACGGGATCCTGGAGCGCTAGGTGTAGTGACCCGCGAGGTTGGGGACGCGGCTGGCGGGTGGTTGGCCTTTCAGCGCGGTGTGTCCGCGGTGGTGATTGTAGGTGTGCAGCCACTGGGGGAACGCGAGCAGTGCGGCGGCGGGGGTGTGTCCGGTCGTCCGGTGCGGTTTCCCGTGCCCTTCGGGTGCCCGCGGTGTTGTCCCGCCCGCCCGTCGACCTCACCGGTTGTCCGCCGAGGCGGCGGAGGGCGTCGGCCGGGGCGGCGAGTTCCTGGCCGAGCTGACCCCGCCGGCCGGGCGTGTCCAGGTCAACGGTGGGTCGACGTGGACGTAGACGCACACCGGCGGCGAAGGCGGCCCGTACCCGGCGACGACCTGGCCGGACGGGGCGCGGGGAGGGCAGGGCGGGTGACCGCGTGGTTTCCCGTGCCCCTGGGGTGACCGCGGCCGGCCGCCTGCGAGAATCGGCCGATGGACGTGGAGCTTCCCGAACTGCCCTTCCCGCTGCGTACGTACGGACCCGACGGCCACTGGTCCTACGAGGACGGCGTGCTCACCGGGTGGGCCGGTCCCCGGCAGGACCGCTTCGTGCCGCCGACCGGGGAGGCCCTGGACCCGGCCTCCGACGCGCCCCGGCTGCTCGGGGCGCCGGAGGGCGACTTCCAGCTGATCGCCCGGGTCACCGTGGGCTTCCGGGCCGCCTTCGACGCCGGTGTGCTCTACGTCCACGTCGGCGACCGGGCCTGGGCCAAGCTCTGCCTGGAGTACTCCCCGGACCTGCCCACCGTCTGCACGGTGGTCACCCGGGGCCACTCCGACGACGCCAACTCCTTCACCGTGGACGGCAGTTCCATCTGGCTGCGGATCAGCCGCACCGGCCGCGCCTTCGCCTTCCACGCCTCCCGCGACGGCGCCCGCTGGACCTTCGTACGGCTGTTCACCCTGGACGGCGAGAAGGAGACGGGCGCCGCCCTGGTCGGCTTCCTGACCCAGTCGCCGATGGGCGAGGGATGCGTCGTGACCTACGACCACATCGAGTTCAGGCCCGCCTGGCCGAGCGACCTGAGGGACGGCAGCTGAGCGCACGGGCCCGCCCGCGTAGCCCCCACTCGCCCGCACCATCCGCGCCCGCCCGCGCCGCCCCACTCGCCCGCACCGTCCGCGCCGTCCCACTCGCCCGCACCGTCCGCGCCCGTCCGCGCCGCCCCACTCGCCCGCGCCCGGTCCGGCGGGCTGTGGCCCCGACCGCAGAACCGGGGAATGAAACAGACTGCTTGAAGGTTCAGCCACAGCGTGGGGACCGCCCCCGCGCCGCCGGGACCTGGAGAGAGCCGAGAACATGCGCGTCGAGATCTGGAGCGACATCGCCTGCCCTTGAACCACGGGAACCATAGGTTACCGCGAACCCCTGACCAGGGGCTATGACCAGGCAGCACGAAGCCCCGCCCATGCGCCATGGGGGCAGCGCACGAACGGGGCCAGAGGGGTAGCTCAGGCGGCTGACCGGACCGGTACCGGGTTGTCCGGGGAATCGAGCCAGACCCGTTCCCCGTCAGCGTCCATGGTCAGCCCGAAGCGGTCGAAGCCGGGACGCCCCTGCTTTTCCCACCAGAGGTAGGCCGTTTCCACTTCGTCCCAGAGCCGCCGGGGGCCGGACTGGTAGACCTCAAATTCCTCACGGTCCTTCTCGTAGTCCGCCGTAGCCCACGACGTTACGGCCGTGTCCCGGAGCCACAGCGTGTAAGAACCATCGTCGTATGTCTCCGCCCATGGGAACGCGCCGGGCACCTGCACGCCGATGGCGAACATGACCGGCCAATCACCCACGGATTCAGGGGAAATGGCGGTCACGCTCCGGGTCCCGTCCGCTGGCCACTTCTGACCACCAAGGTATTCCCTCACGTGCGTTCGCTTGACTCGCTGATCCCGAAGCCGCATGAACGCCGAAGAGCCGATGAACCAGCCGGATGCCGTCCCGTCCCCTGACACGACCAGCCGCGCCACGGCTTCCCCGCCGTAAGTCGGTCCCCATGGGGCAACGATGATCCCGCCCGGCTTCGTCTGCTCAATCCATTGCCGGGGAACGCTGCCGATAGAGGCCGTGGCAATCAGCCGGTCGTACGGGGCACCTTCGGCGTATCCGTCAGCCCCGTCCCCGATGATGGAAACGGGGTCGTATCCGGCGTCATTCAGACGCTTACGGGCTTCACGCGCGCTGGCCCCGTCCACCTCAACCGTGTAGACGTTCTCTGCGCCGAGTCGGTGAGACAACAGGGCGGCATTCCAGCCGGTACCGGTCCCGATTTCCAAGACCCGCTCACCACCCTCAACGCTCAGCGCATCGAGCATCGAAAAGACCATGGTGGGCATGGAATTGGAACTAGACGGGATCTTCCCCTTCTCGGGACCGGTGAACGTACCGTCATCCCATTGCGTGGTGATCGGCGCGTCCCGGTAAACGGCCTCCCACCACGTGTCAGGGTCCTCACTGCGGATCACGCGGTCATCCTGCCGGTTCATTCCAGCGCGACCGGGCCAGATCACGTCAGGCACGAACAGGTGCCGGGGCACGGCATTGAACGCTGGCAGCCAATCGCTCTTAAGCGCTCCCTTTTCCAAGAGCGCGGAGGCGAGCCCGTCAGGACCCGCCCCCTTCTCGCTGTGTTCGCTCACTTGCCGTCCGCCGGGCCCTGACCGTCGTTGGTGTTGCCGCCTTCGTCGGAGCCGCCCCCGCCGTGCTTGTTCCCGCTGTCGCTGTCGTCCTGCCCGCCATCGGCCATGGTCAGCCACCAGGAACGCATTTGCCTACCTCCGTGAATCGGCTTCCTATCCCGCCTATGCGCGATAGGTCTTGCAGGTGCATTCCCCAGCGCTAGGCCGGGGCAACCGGTACGCCTTACGCCGTTCTCAGCGTGCCGGAGTCTTGTTGCGCGGGTCTTTCGGATGGCCGTAGATCACGTGACTGTGCATGGCGATCACAACCAGCCGAGACACCACGGGACTTCCCGTAACGATTGCCGCTGTCAGACCTTCCCGCAGTCTCGCGCACACGGGGCACGTTTCAGGGTCCGCCCTGTCAGTGCGCGGGGTTCTGAGGTCTCCACCGAAAAAGATCAGCGGCGGCTCAATCACTCGTCACCCTCCCCCTTATCTCGGCAACATGCCAGCGAGCAAGGAGGGGATTTCGGGCCGGGCAGGTAGACCACGCCTGAGCGAATATCCAGAGCCCCGCCGTACTCCGTCCACCAGCCGTCAGGAGAGTCCGCATACGGCCCTGTGGGGTCATCTACGAGACTGACCAACTCCGGGGCCGGTAATGGGCTCAGGCGGGCTCTCACGCGCCGTACGGGGGCAGTCATCGGGGGCACTCCACATGCCGGTAGTGAACGGCAGGACCGGCCGAAGTTCTGTCGTGCGCGATTCGGCGGACCGGGGCAAGGGATTTGATCGGCTTCTTGCAGTTCGCGCACGTCGAACCGGCCGGGGCGTAGGTCGTGTATTCCGCCTGCCGCGCGTCCGTGTCCGTCATCGTCTGACTCGCCATGATCGCTGCCCCTTCGGTCCGGTCGAGAAAAGATCATCCCTCCGGGTACGGGTCCCAACTAGCGGCCCCCTGTAGGCCAACTGTCGGCCACAATGGACACATGGGCAGCAGCATCGGGGCCAACATCAGACGGCTACGCGAAGAGCGCGGCTGGAGTCAGGCACGACTAGCGCGTGAGGTCTGCCGGGCAGCGCAAGTGACCGGCGAACCAGTCGGGCGGCAAGAGATCAGCCGTTGGGAGACTGGCAAGCGCACCCCCCGCGAATGGCTGCCGTTCCTAGCTGCCGCTCTAGGCGTCCCCCTGGAAGCGCTCAGGGAGCCCCAGAAGCCCGCTGAGCCCCCTTTGCCGACCCTGGCTGACTTCCTGCCCGAAGAGGACCCGCTAGAGCCCCTGAGTGGCCGTACAGGGCGGCGAATCGGAATGGGCACGGTGGACGAACTACAACAGCGGGTGCATGGGCTCAGGCTGGCTGACGACGTTCTAGCCGGGGGTGACCTAATCCGCCCGGCACTTCGAGACCTTCGGCGCGCGGTGAAGCTCTACCGAGAGAACACCTACACCAGCGAAGTAGGGCGGCAACTCCTCAGACAAATTGGGGAGTTGGCACAGATTGCCGGATGGATTGCCAGCGATGCCGGACAGTACGAAGAGGCAGAGAGCATTTACCGGCTCGGAATCAGCGCCGCACGGCAGGCGGAAGACCTCACCCTTGCTGGAAATCTCGCGGGATCACTGGCCTACCAGATGAGCAACACAGGGCGGGAAGCCGAAGGGCTCACGCTGGCTCAGACTGCGTTCCGAGACTCTGAGGCCGAAGCGCCCCCGAAAGCCCGCGCGCTGTATCTGGACCGTGTGGCGTGGGCTCACACGAAAGCCGGGGGAACAGAGAACGGGCAACAGGCAATGCGGGCGCTGGGGGAGGCCGGGCAGGCGCTCAGCGAAGACAGCGAAGGCACGGAATCGCCTGCCTACCTGTATTGGGTCGACGCTGGGGAACTCCGAGTCATGGAATCCCGGGTCTACACAGAGCTTCACCGCCCATTGCGCGCTGTGCCGTTGCTCCGGGATGTCCTCAGCGAGTATGACGCCACGCATACCCGGGAAATGGCCCTGTACCTGTCTTGGCTTGCCGTGGCGCTGGCGGACGCCAACGAACCAGAAGAGGCGGCAGCCGTAACCGAACGGGTCATTTCCCTGGGATCTGACACACCGTCAGAAAGGGTGGCTGAGCGGGTGCGGGTAATCCTCAGCCGGTTGCAGGAGTACGCGGACGTTCCGGAAGTCGCTGCCATATTGGCTGAGCACCAGGCAGCCTAGAACGCACAAAGCCCCGTACCGGCCACCAGGAAAGGCAGCGGGTACGGGGCTTCGGGTGGTGTGTCCGGCGGGCTATTCAGTCTCAGCCCATTCGGTCACGCGCTGGTCATGCTCGGGAATCTGGAAATCGTCGCCAGCGGAAAGCCGGGCGAACTGACGCCGGGAACGCGCTGACAGGAAGGCCGTTCGGTCGGCAGGCTGAATCTCCCACAGCGGACGGCTTAGCTCTTCGTCGCTGAGGAGTAGGAAGGCGGCAACGCGTGCCTTGTAATCGGGGCTCATGGTCACTCTCAAGGCATAGGAAAGCCCCGGCCAGCGAGTGACCAGGGCATCAAATGGGTTCGGATATCTCCGCGCAAAGGCTCTGAGTTGCGGCGCTAGCTTTTTCCTCCCTGCCGCGCTTCTGTCAGGCCCGGAGGGGGTCACCCCCCAGGGTGGGGCTCAGAACGGCGGCTCTTCGGCCTCAGCTTCTCGCTTCGCTGCCCAGTGCTGCCATTCACGCTGAGCCTGTGACTGCCTTCGTCTCTCAGCGACAACACCACCAGGCTGGTTACGGCCAGTCTCACGGTTATGGCAGCGCACACAAAGGGCTCTCAGGTGCTCATGTGCATTCGGGTCAGCAACACCACGCTTAACCAGTTCCTTGCGGCTCAGCGGGTGATGGTCGGCAACCTTGGAAGGCTGACCACACAGCGCACACCATGCATTCGTGTACAGGAATGACTCACGCTTGCGCGGCCAATCCTTGCCGTATGCGCTGGTTCCCTTCTCGGCGCGTCGGGCGGTCAGCATGTGCACATGATCTGGGCAGGCCCGTTCCTTACCACCTATGGAGTTAGGGCAGTTGGGTACGACGGGGCAGGGACGCCGGGGGCGATATGGCATAGGGGGTCACCTACGGATTTCCGGATGTGGGGGTGTCAGTAAGGGCCCTGAATAGCTCTGCATCACTGAGCCCATGGATTGCTGCCACGGCGTCTATGTTCTGCTGTACGTCGTCCAGTGGGTCTAGCTCATCTTCCGCCGAACACAGCATGTTCCGAATGGCTTGCACTAGGCGCGCTGCCTTCTCTGGATCAGGGTTGCCGTCAGCGAGCATGGCGCGCAATTCGTCGGCATAGCTGAGCGCATATCTCAGCGATTGGGTCAGCGACTCAGCGTGTGAGGGTGCGCATTCATCAGCGATCACGGGCGTACTCCTTCACGCCAGCACACACGCCAGCGAAGTTGCGGCGCAGCAAAGGCGCAGGTCGGAAAAGGTGGGGATTTCAGCCGGCTGAGGGTGTGATCTTGCACCAGCGAACGGCCAAAGCCACCCGGGGAGGGACCCCCTTGCCCTTCCAGTGCAGCGCGGCAGGGAGGCAAAAAGCTCTGATGGCCAATTAGACAGTTTGTGCGGACAGCGAAAGGGCCGTGCCGCTGGTGGGTAAATTCCAGCAACACGGCCCCTGGTGTGCTCAAGCGTTGCGCTTCCATGCCCGGTAGCAAGCCAGGCACATTGACTTTCGATATCCCGGAGAATCCGGCCGGGAAACGCCCCGGGCTATGAGCTGTGCTCGCGTCAGCGGGTAGAAGCAATTCACGTCCGCTGCCACGCCTAGACCATCTTCCGTGCACAGTTCGCAGAACGGGCTATCAGCCATAGTGGCCAGCGAAGCGACTCCGGGTCCATCAACGGCGTCAGGTCGGTTTCCTCTGAAAGCTCCGCCAACTCTGCTTTGAGTTCCGCAATCTGAGCGGCTACCTGTTCCCGAAGTCGGTCGTACTTGTCTTCGTCCATCCGGCCCAAGACGAAGAACTCTTTTTCCAGCTTCATTTCCCGGCCAACGGCGGATTCCAATGCAGCGTTGACGTGAGCTTTCCGCGCGTCGCGCTCAGGGTCCTGGTAGGACAGCCAGTCCCGAGCAATGGCCATGATGGTTGGGGAGTCCGGGGCGAGACTGAGAACGTGGTTAAGCCACATGATCTCTACAGCCGAATCAACGCGGGTGCGCTCAGTAGAGACGCCCTTGCAGGATGATTCCCCCTCCGTCTGGCGTGCGTAGCAGCGGTAATTGACTCCGCCGTTTGCCATGGGGCCATTGCAGAGCCCACAGCGAAGCGTGCCAGAGAGAAGAGCGACGATTTCCCGCTTGCCGCGCGTGCGATCACCAATGCTGGTGCCCGGCTGTGCACGTTCGGCCAAAATGGCGTTGATCTTTACGTGTTCAGCGAAGGTCACCACGCCCTCACCACACGAGACCGGGTGTCCCTTCTTGTCCAGCAAAGGGCTTCCGCCACGGTGGTACTTCCCAGTGTCGTTGCCGTGTTCGTCCAGCATCTTTTCCCGCTTGACCACCAGTCCGGCCCATGCGACGGAATGGGCAAGGCTGATGATTCCGGGGCCGGTCCATTTCTTTCCGTGGCGCGTGGGGATTCCCTCGCTGTTCAGCTTCTCTGCGATCCAGTTAGGCGTCTTCCGGTCCAACAGATACTCAGCGATCCGACGCGCAATGGGGTACTCCGTCAGGTGGCGGGCTAGCTTGCCGGAACCCTTGGGGGAGTACAGGCCGAAGGGGGTTACTCCTCCGGTCCAGCGTCCGTCAGCCTTGTTGCCGTTGATTCCGTTCTTCGTGAATTCGCTGATGTCTGACGCCTGGTCTCGCGCTTGCTCGCTGAGAATGGCCAGTACCATGCGGCTTCGGGTGGAATCGATGTTCTCGGCAACGACGTAGATACGTGCCTGTCGCTCTTCGAACTTGTCCAGCAAGAGGCCAACCTGACCCATGCCACGGCGGGAAAGGCGACTGGTCTTGAAGACATAGAGCGTCTTGGAGAGACCGGCGTCAGCGATTGCGGCTGTGGCGTTCTCGAACTCTTCGCGCCGGACGTACGCCTTGCTTGCGCTCTTTTGCTCAAACCAGACGTGCCGGATTCGCTTGCCCTCTTGGCTGGCGTGCCAGCACATACGGCGCACCTGTTCCCGCAGTGAGCTGAGGGTGTCTTTCTTCTTGCTTCGTCGGACGTACATCTCTGCCAAGTCAGCCGGGCTGCCCGTCACCGGTTCCCAGAGCCCCAGCGCCATGAGTTCTTCGTCTTCGAAGCCGAGTGCGCGCAGGTTGGGCAGGTCTTCCCGCTCCATTGGTGTCCATTCGCCGTGGGTCATCCGTCTCAGGTCCCTGTGAGCGAGTGGAATGCTTAGATTCCGCGTTTTCGCAGGTCAGAGGCGGTCTGGTTCCCATGGCTCTTGGGTGCCCCTGGTGCTACGTGGGCAAGGCCCGCTTCGAGAAGGCGCTCGCGGCCTTCCCGCACCGCGACGGCGTCGAGGTCGTGCACCGCTCCTTCGAACTGGACCCCGGCCGCGCCAAGGGCGACATCCAGCCCGTGCTGACGATGCTCACCCGGAAGTACGGCATGAGCGAGGCGCAGGCCCAGGCCGGCGAGGACAACCTCGCCGCGCAGGCCGCCGCCGAGGGCCTGGACTACCGCGCCCGGGGCCGCGACGCCGGCAACACCTTCGACATGCACCGCCTGCTGCACTTCGCCAAGGAGCACGGCCGCCAGGACGAGCTGATCCAGATCCTGTACCGGGCCAACTTCGCCGAGGAGCGCTCCGTCTTCAGCGAGGGCGACGAGCGGCTGGTGCGGCTGGCCGCCGAGGCCGGACTCGACGCCGACGCCGCCCGCACGGTCCTCGCCGACCCCGACGCCTACGCCGACGAGGTCAGGGCCGATGAACGCGAGGCCGCGCAGCTCGGCGCGAACGGGGTGCCCTTCTTCGTCCTCGATCGCAAGTACGGCGTCTCCGGTGCCCAGCCCGCCGAGGTCTTCACCCAGGCGCTCACCCAGGCGTGGGGCGAACGCTCCCCGCTGAAGCTGATCGACCAGGGTGCCGCCACCGCCTGCGGCCCGGACGGGTGCGCGGTGCCGCAGAACTGAGAAACCGCAGGTCGGGGCGGACGTATAAGCGCCGCTCAGGGGAACCCCGTAACCATCCGCAATGGACGGTGACTTCAGAGGGCCGCACAGTGGACCCATGGAGACCTTCGAGAGCGTTGTCCGTGCCGAGTTCGCCCCGAAGAACACCTTCCTGAACACCGCGAGCAGCGGACTGCTGCCGGCCCGGTCCGTCGCCGCGCTGCACGAGGCGGTGGCGCTCCGGGCCGCGGGCGCCCCGCTGGACCCCCTGTTCGAGGACGTCGAGCGGGCCCGGGCGTCCTTCGCCCGGCTGGCCGGGGTCCCGGCCGGCCGGGTGGCGGCGGGCCCCTCCGTCGCCGCGCACACCGGCCTCGTCGCGGCCTCGCTGCCCGCCGGTGCCGAAGTCCTCACCGCCGAGGCCGACTTCACCTCCGTGGTGAACCCGTTCCACATGCGCGCCGACCTCAAGGTGCGCACCGTCCCGCTGGAGCGGCTCGCCGACTCCGTCCGGCCGGGCACCGCACTGGTCGCGGTGAGCGCCGCACAGTCCGCGGACGGCCGGATCGCCGACCTGCCCGCGCTGCGCGCCGCCGCGGCCACCCACGGGGCGCGCACCTACGTCGACTTCTCGCAGGCGGCCGGCTGGCTGCCGATGGACGCCGACGCGTCCGACTTCACCGTCTCCACCACGTTCAAGTGGCTGCTCGGCCCGCACGGCGTGGCCTTCCTCGTCGTACCCGAGGACTTCGGCGCGCTGAGGCCGGTGCTGGCCGGCTGGGTCGCGGGGGAGAAGCCCTGGGACAGCTGCTACGGGCCCATCGAGGAACTGGCCCGCTCCGCCCGGCGGTTCGACGTGAGCCCGGCCCTGTTCAGCCACGCCGGGCTACGCGCCTCGCTCGCGCTGATCGAGGAGATCGGGGTGGCCGCCGTGCACGCCCACGACCTGGCCCTCGCCGACCGCTTCCGCGCCGGTCTCGCCGGGCTCGGCCATGAAGCCCTGCCCGCGCCCGGCTCGGCGATCGTCTCCGTGCCGGGCCTCGGCCACCGCCGTCCCGAACTGGCCCGCGCGGGCATCGAGGTCTCCGCCCGCGCGGGCCACCTACGGGCCTCCTTCCACCTGTACAACACCCCCACGGACGTCGACCACCTCCTGAACACACTGTCCGACTGACCCCGCGCGGGAACGGAGCGATGACGCCGACAGCGCGCAGCTCGTGCAGGAGGCTCCGATCGGGAAGTGGCTGGTCAAATGGCCGCAGCCCGAGATCGCGCTACGGGTGATCTGGCGCGCGGGTCCCTTCCACGGACTGCCGCATCGTCGGCGACGGAAGCGATCCGAGACCGTCGGTCATCACCTGCCCACGACTACTTCGACCAGCACCGCCGAACTGCTGGCGGGCGGCGGTGCGCGGAGCATCTACGTACCGCGAACGCAGCGAGCTGCCGGGCAAGACCCGCCGGTTTTCCGGCGCCTTCCATCAGTTCTTGGTCGCGGCCCAGTAATCCTTGAGCATCTCTCCCGGCCAGGCCGGCTCACGGATCTCGCCACGGGGCCCCATCTCAGTGAAGTACGGTGCCAGATCGTAGACAGGGGTTCCATCGACCGCGTCGAAGTCGGTCACCCTCAGGTCCAGGCCATCGACCTTGAGCAGGCGCGGAAAACTGGTGGCGAGCTGGTTCGGCCGCCGATGGTTGCGGTGCGCGAAGGTGCCCGAGGGCTCCCAGCTGGGGTCGTTGCGAGGGCTGCGCGCATGCAGAGCGACGTCATCCGGGGATGCCTTGCTGAAGTGCCAGGTCACGACCAGATGCGAGAACTCCTCCAAGCCTTTCACCACGTCAAGGGGGAACTTCGGGTCCAGACGGATGATGGACTCGACGCCACCCCAGTAGTCGTCGGCGACCTCCCTGCGACCGCCGACGACGTTGCCGATGGGCTCGATCTGCAGCGTCATTGCTTTCCCTTCGTACCTCGAAGTGAGGTGATCAATCTACGGTGCGCAGGTAGTCGGCTGCCCTTGATTCCAGCTCAACAGCAGCAGCGATGCCGCGCCTACGGTACGGAGACAGAAACTGACGCATCTCGACAACCTGCTGGCGGGCGCGGCCGGAGTAGATGCCCTCCTCCATGGCGTCTAGAGCGCTGGACCAGGTGGCACAGGCTTCTTCCACATTGCCTGCGGATACTTGTGTGGCGCCGAGGTACCCGAGGGTCACCGCATGTGTCCTCTTGAACGAAGCTCCTCGTGTCCGCACGCTGCGCCGAAAGTGTTTGATAGCCCCCTTGCTGTCGCCCAGGTCGCGAAGGGTGCAGGCCGTTTCGTGAGCCAGTGACGCCTCAGCGAAGAAGAACGTGCGAGACGGCTCCTCGATGCCATCGTGAGCCTGACGCAAGTCGTCCTCGGCGCGAAGGAGCACCTTGGCCGCGGCCTGTTTCTGTTCATTCGCGGCGAGGCAGCGGGCATGAACGACGCCGAGCAGCGCACGCTCCCGAGGAGTCGCCGACTGATAGCGCTGGCCGGCGATCGAGGCCGTCGACAGTGCCAGCGCATCAGTGAAGAACCCGAGGTCGAGGGCTTGGTGTGCCATGGCGCGGAAAATGTGGCCTGACAGCGGGGCGTCGCCGACTCGGGCGGCAAGTTTCACGCCCAGCGTGAAGTACCGCTCGGCGACACCGTGCTCGCCATTGTCGAAGGCCATCCAACCGGAGAGGTAGGAGCCTTCGGCAGCAGCCGAGTACATGTCGCGGCGCACTTGGTCGTTCGGGAACTTCCCCACCAAGTAACCGGCTACATCGGACCGGAGGTACTCCACGAGTGCCGTGCGGCCATGGCCACCCCCGCGCCGTTGGTCCATGTGGGAGAAGGCCAGGACCATTTCCCGCACGCTCTCTACATCGCCCCGCCCAACGCGTTGGGTTCCCTTACGGTCCTCGGGCGGTGTCTGCTTCGCCATCTCGGCCCACCAGGCATCTGACGGCACCACGAGCGCCGCAGCAGAGTACAAGCTGCCCCGTAGCAGACTGCGCCGGTCCGCATCCAAGTCGGTTCTCCCCAGATCATTCAGCGCGATCAATGGATCGACGCGCCAGTCCAATGCCCCCTGTGCTGGTGAGGTGGGAACTGTAAACCCGGCTTCGTCTGTGGTGACCACTCGTTTCAGACGGCGGGACAGTGCCTCGCACATGATTATGGGGGCTCGCCCGGACGGCTGATGACCTGCCACCCAATGCGTGACGTGCTGTCGCTGAATGTTGGTGTACGCGGTGAGTTGGTTCTCCCTCGCGACTTTGACGAAGGCGGCGGCGGCTTGGGCCCGTGACCAGCCTGCCTCTCCCAGTAGGGCTGCGAACCCCTTGTTTCGCTCGCGCGCCATGGTGCGCCCCCGCACTGCCGATGATCTTCAGCTGCGTGTGTCGACTGCGTTCGGGTCTATACCCGCGCAGGGTCAGAAGGACCAACGTACTGCTCAACTCCGGGACTCGGTCGCGTAACTGGCGGGACGCCACTGCTCGGGGTATCGCCCGGACCCATACGTGAAAAGATCTTGTGTCACGTTTGTCAGTTCGCCCCTCTCGGCCTGGTACCCCGGCAACCGTCGCCGCGGTTGGCTCTGTGTATGCGCCAGCGACCGTGTGGAGGAGCGCGAAAGCGCGCGCTGAGCCCAACCGGCTCTGCTTCTCCCGACAGGACCGGGTGCACATCACGCCGGAAGGACCACCTCGTGACGATGACTGCTGCCAGAGCTTCAGGCACTGACGTCCCCAGTTACACAGAGACTTGGCCGTGCGAACCCGAGTCGGCGAGAAAGGTTCGCCTCCTCGTCTCGTCAGCCTTGGCGCTGTGGGGCATAGCTGAGGCAGCAGCGAACGCCGAACTGATCGCCTCCGAACTCGCCACCAACGCGATTGTCCACTCCCACAGCCGCAACTTCCAGATCACGATCGCCCGCCCTGACGCGACGAACGTGAAGATCCTCGTCTCGGACACGAACCGAGAAGTGCCTGAGTTCTGTGGGCCAGATGAGTACGCCGTCAGCGGTCGTGGTCTGAACCTCGTGGACCAGCTGAGCACCAAGTGCGGCTACGACCGCAAGCAGTGGGGCAAGGTCGTCTGGGCCGAACTGGAGGTGCCGGAGGTGCCGGCGAGATGACCGCGGTATCGACCTGGCGTCCGCCGTTGGAGGCCGAACACCTGGAAACCCTCGCCAGACGCATGAGGGTTGCATGGCAGCCGTTAGCCCCGGCACCGATGTTCGACGACTTGGACCCGGTGATCGGCGAGCGCCCGCCGGCAGACGACACACTCGACCAGATACCGGAGCGCTTACGCGGTGTGCTGATGAACTTGGCCACCGTGGCGTTCCAGGAAGGCGTGAGGGCTGATGCGACGACTCGGCAGCGGAACCCGCTGTCAGCATCGGCCGCCGATGCTCCAGGCGGAACTGAACGGGCTGCGCGACATCGAGCGCATCCCCACTCCGTCCGGACACCGCTTAAGGATCGATGCTGGTCCCTGGTGCGGCGGGCCGAGGACTGGTGGTGTCGGCATGTGAGCCAGCGAGAACCGCACCGCAGGTTCGACAACGCCCTCCAGTTGATCGTGGCATGCGAGAGGGAGTCGGGCCGCTTCGACCCGAAGGTCGGGCCGGGTCGGCACAGCTGAGAGTGGACATGAGCCGACTCAAGGCGCTCGGCGCGCAGCCCTTCGAGGACCACGAATGAGCCCCGCTCCGGTCAGACGGCCTGCGCCGCATGGATCAGTGCCTGGGCGGCCCGGCCGCCGACTGCGGCCACCAGGCAGACGCACACCCGGCGCCGGGCAGCACGACCAGGCGTCCCATCCGCCAGGCGCCTTCCCGCGCCGGGCACATTCCTCGCCGCCCTACCCAGCCGCGGCAGAGACACGACCTCACTTGGTCTGGAGGCCAGCATGCAAGAGCTTGGTGCCTTGGCGGCGGATGCTGTCGACTTCACGGCATTACAGAACTTCGCCGCCCTCCGTGGGCAGTTCCGCGTCAGCTTCACTCCTCGCTGCAACGTCGCGTGCTTTTTCTGCCACAACGAGGGAGACGTCCCGCCCCCGGCCACGCGCCTCGACCGCTCCCAGCAGCCCCGCCCCCGAGTGCTGGGTCCCGAGGACTACCTCACGATCATCGGCTCCGTCATGGCCGCGGGGCTGAAACGCGTCTACTTCACTGGAGGGGAGCCGCTCGTCTCACCGCTCGCCCGGCCCGTCCTGGAGCAGCTCCCCGAGCATGGCCCGGACGCCAGCTACACCCTCATCACCAACGGCACACGCGTGCGTACCCACAAGGCATGGCTTTCCCGCACCCGCCTGGACAAGATCAAGGTCAGCCTTCACTACTTCTCCGACGAGACACTGCGCAGCATCGCCGGTACTCAATACGGCATCGACCTGGTCCTCGACGGCATCGAAGCTGCTCGCGAGAGCTGCCCCCGCGTGGAGCTGAACACGCTGTTGCTGAGTGAGAACCAGGACGAGGTCCCTCACATCCTCGACTTCGCGCTCGACCGCCGCCTGCCCGTGCAGTTCATCGAACTGGTCGGCACCGACTTCAACGAGGGACGCGCGGCTTCCGCTGTGTCCGCCGAGGGCCTGATCACCTACCTGCGGACGCTGACGCGCGACGAACACACCGAAGTCGTCGGCGTCGGTCAAGGCCGCCGCGTCTTCCTGATCGACGGCGTTGAGATCGATGTCATCCACCGCAACCTGGGACGCCACCACGTCGGGCAGTGCGGTACCTGCCCACGCCGCGCCGATTGCGTGGAGGGCTTCTGGGCGCTGCGCCTGGACCACAACGGTGGCTTGCAGCCCTGTCTCCTCCGCGATGACCTCCGTCTCGACCTCGTCCCGCTGCTGGCGTACGGCCGGTTGGCCGACAACGTCGCCAGTCATGTCACCGCCTTCACGGAGGGAACGCTATGACCGCCCGCCACCCTCTCCTGCCCTCGCCCTACCAGCCCGTCCGCTACGAGGGCGAGCAGGGACCCCTCGTCGTCCTGGAGGGCGTTTCCGGCGTCGGCAAGTCCACGCTGCGCGTGCTCCTGGAAGACCGGCTCGCCGGTACCGGCATCCACACCCTGCCCGTCCCGCACACCCAGTGGTCCACAACCGTCAACAGCAAGCTGCGATCTCTGCCGCAATTCGCGTTCTGCCTCTCGGGCCTCCTGCACGCGTCCGACGCGATCCGGCGGGCGCGCGCCATGGGTCCCGTCATCGCCGACCGGTACGCCTCCTCGGTCGTCGCATGCCACGCGGCTGTGCACCGCTTGCCGGTCAAAACGGTCTGTCAGCTCATGGAGCCGTACCGGTCCTACCTGACTCGGCCCACCCGCACGTTCTACATGTCGTGCTCGGAACAGGAGCTGCGCAGGCGCATCGCAGGCAAGAGCGACCGCACCCGTGACGATGCCGACTTGCTGGAGGTGGAGGGACGCCTGTCCCGACTGCTGGAGAACTTCGCCGCGGTTGCCAAAGAGGATCCCAGTGCCGTCTTGATCGAGACCGATGACAAGAGTGCTGCCGATCTCGCCGACATGATTGTCACTCACTTGGAGAAGGACCGTGTTGAACCTCATCGACGCTGACGCCGTCATCCAGCGCGGTGGAGCGGTCGGAGTGTTCCCCGGACAGATCCACGAGGGCGTGGCCTGGTGGCTGTGAGCCTGCCGCCCCCACCCAACAGTGTTCAATGTGCCCTTTGCCTCCTGGGTGCACGGCTGACCGCTAGGCTCAGCCAGCATGAGCGATGCGGTAATGCGCGACGCCTCCGTGGTCGCGGCACGCGACGCGAACGGCCTAGTGGCCCTGCTGAGCGCCGAGTTCCCCACCCACGGAGGTGAGTATCTGTTTCTTCCCGGCGGCCGTTTCGAAGCAGGAGAGTCCCCTCTGGACTGCGGCCGTCGGGAACTGCGTGAGGAGGCCGGACTCACCGCCGCCTCCTGGCGGTCCCTGGGTACCTACGCCATCACGCTCAGCTCCCCGGCACGAGTTCACCTGTTCGAGGCCAGCGATCTCACACTCGGACCACAGGAACTCACCGAGACCGAAATGGACTTCAAGCTGATGTGGTGGCCCATGGACGATGCCCTGCAAGCCGTGCATGACGGCCGGTTCCTTCTCCCCGCCGGGCCGCTCGCTCTTCTCCTGGCACACCACAGCCGGTAACGCCATCGGCGGGCTGTGTACTGTCCGTGAACAACCGCGGCGGGCCGGTGACCGCCGTGAGTCGGCGGACCCGCCCCCCTTCCGAAGGAGGCGGGTCCGCCGGCTTTTTGCCCGGTCAGCTCAGGAACTGGCTCAGCGGACCGGGGTGAAGTCTCGGGCGCCGATGAAGTCCGGGCGTCGTACGGGGGCCGCGAAGGGGTCGACCGCCGTGTTCTCCACGCTGTTGAACACGATGAACACATTGCTGCGCGGGAAGGGGGTGATGTTGTCGCCCGAGCCGTGCATGCAGTTGCAGTCGAACCAGGTCGCGGAGCCCGCCCGGCCCGTGAACAGCCGGATGCCGTGCTCGCCGGCCAGGGCGGTCAGCGCCTCGTCGGACGGGGTGCCCGCGTCCTGCATCTGCAGTGACTTCTTGTAGTTGTCCTCGGGCGTGGCCCCCGCACAGCCGAGGAACGTGCGGTGCGAGCCCGGCATGATCATGAGCCCGCCGTTGGTGTCGAGGTTCTCGGTCAGCGCGATCGACACGGACACCGTCCGCATGCGCGGCAGCCCGTCCTCCGCGTGCCAGGTCTCGAAGTCCGAGTGCCAGTAGAAGCCGCTGGCCCCGAAGCCCGGCTTGACGTTGATCCGGGACTGGTGGACATACACGTCCGAGCCGAGGATCTGCCGGGCCCGTCCGACCACCCGCTCGTCGCGGACGAGGCCCGCGAACACCTCGCTGATCCGGTGGACCTCGAAGACGGAGCGGATCTCCTTCGACTTCGGTTCCACGATGGAGCGTTCGTCGGCGCGGACCGCCGGGTCGGCGACCAGCCGGTCCAGCTCCTGCCGGTAGCGGGCGACCTCGTCGTCCTCGATCAGCTGCTCGACGGTGAGGAAGCCGTCGCGGTCGTACGCCAGCAGCTCGGCGGCCGAGACGGGTCCCGGTGTGTCGGGGGAGCCCCAGACGACGGGGTCCTGGCGCGGTACGGACACCTCGGTGGCGCCGCGGCTGGGGTAGAGGTCGGTGACGGTCATGTGCTCAGACCTCCTCGGGCTCGGTGAGCAGGGGGTAGACGCCGTTCTCGTCGTGGTCCTCCCGCCCGGTCACCGGCGGGTTGAACACGCAGATGCAGCGGAAGTCCTCCTGGACGCGGAGCGTGTGCCGCTCGTGCCCGTCGAGGAGGTACATGGTGCCGGGAGTGATCGAGTACGTCTTCCCGGTCTCGTGGTCGGTGAGTTCGGCCGCGCCCTGCACACAGACGACGGCCTCGATGTGGTTGGCGTACCACATCGACGTCTCCGTGCCCGCGTACAGGACGGTCTCGTGGACGGAGAAGCCGACCCGCTCCCGGGCGAGCACGATCCGCTTGCTCTCCCAGGTGCCGGACGCCGACTTCACATGCCGGTCGGTGCCTTCGATCTCCTTGAACGAACGGACGATCACGGTGGTGCACAGCCTCCTTGGTGGAAGGGGTGGAAGGGTGGAGGAGCGGAGGAGTGGAGGTGTCGCCGTGCGACGGTGCCGGGCGGCGCCGGCCCGTGCCGGACGGCGCCGTCCGATGCCGGTCGTGGTCAGACGGTCTCCCGGACGGCCCGGGCGAGGATGCTCAGCCCCTCGTCCAGCTCGTCCGGGGTGACGGTGAGCGCGGGCAGCAGCTTGACGACCTCGCCCTCCGGGCCGGACGTCTCGATGAGCAGCCCGAGTTCGAAGGCGCGCCGGGCCACCCGGTCCGCGCGTCCCTTGTCGTGGAACTCCAGGCCCCACACGAGCCCCCGCCCCCGGTGCTCCTTCACATCGGCGGCGTTCTCCTCGGTGACGGCGACCAGCTCCCGCTCGATCCGCTCGCCCCGGGCCCGGGTCTGCTTCTCCATGGCGGAGCCGTCGGCCCAGTAGGTCTCCAGGGCCGCGGTCGCGGTGACGAACGCCGGGTTGTTGCCGCGGAACGTGCCGTTGTGCTCGCCCGGCTCCCAGATGTCCAGCTCGGGCCTGAACAGGCACAGCGCCATGGGCAGCCCGTAGCCGCTGATGGACTTCGACACGGTGACGATGTCGGGCACGATGCCGGCCTCCTCGAAGGAGAAGAAGGCGCCGGTACGGCCGCAGCCCATCTGGATGTCGTCGACGATCAGCAGCATGTCACGGCGCGCGCACAACTCGGCGAGCGCGCGCAGCCATTCGGGCCGGGCGACGTTGATGCCGCCCTCGCCCTGCACGGTCTCGACGATGACCGCGGCGGGATGGTTGAGTCCGGACCCCTGGTCGCCGAGAAGCCGCTCGAACCAGAGGAAGTCGGGGACCTGTCCGTCCAGGTAGTGGTCGAAGGGCATCGGCGTGCCGTGCACCAGCGGGATACCGGCCCCGGCCCGTTTGAAGGCGTTGCCGGTGACGGCCAGCGAGCCGAGGGACATACCGTGGAAGGCGTTGGTGAACGACACGATCGCCTCGCGTCCCTTCACCTTCCGCGCCAGCTTCAGCGCGGACTCGACCGCGTTGGTGCCGGTCGGACCCGGGAACATGACCTTGTACGGCAGGTCGCGCGGGCGCAGCACCAGGTCCTGGAAGGTCTGCAGGAAGGACCGTTTGGCCGTGGTGGACATGTCGAGGCCGTGGGTGACGCCGTCCCGCATCAGATAGTCGATCAACGCCCGTTTGAGTACGGGGTTGTTGTGGCCGTAGTTGAGTGAGCCCGCGCCGGCGAAGAAGTCGAGGTACCGGTGCCCGTCCTCGTCGTACATCAGGCTGCCCTGGGCACGGTCGAAGACGGTGGGCCAGCCGCGGCAGTAGCTGCGCACCTCGGACTCCAGGGTCTCGAAGACGCTCAGGTCGGGCTGGGTGATGGTCACGGTGATCGCTCCTCAGTGCGACGAGTGGGGGGTCAACGGGCCGATCCGGTACAGGACTTCCGGCTGATGAGTGCTGTCAGGGAACAGCCCGGAGTCGAACAGCACTTCGCGGGTGACACGGGCGCCGTGCCGTGCGGCGTACGAGGTGAACAGCTGCTCGGAGGCGGTGTTGCCGGGGGTGATGGTCGCCTCGACGGAGGCGAGCCCGTGCCCGGCGCCGAGCCGCGCGGTCAGCCCGTCGAGCAGCGCGGCGGCCACGCCGTGGCCGCGGTGGGGCGCGTCCACCGCGACCTGCCACACGAGCAGGGTCCGCGGGCGCTCCGGCCGTACGTATCCGGTGAGGAAGCCGACGGGTGCCCCGTCCGTTCCGCGGGCCACCGCGGAGGTGCCCGCGAAGTCGCGGCACCACAGCAGATAGCTGTACGAGGAGTTCAGATCGAGGGTTCCGGAGTCCTTGGCAATACGCCAGAGAGCGGCTCCGTCCGTCACCTTCGGACGGTCGATGAGCAGGTCTGCTTGTGCGGCAGTCATGCGTATTGAATTTAGCGAGGTGAATTAAGAAATGCACGGTTACGGATGTGTATCGATGCGCAAGGCGGTTTGATATGTACCGGTTTCACCTGCATCAAAAGGCGCAAATCACCCACCGATGTGGAGTGTGTCACATCCATGAAACCCGGGCGAAAATCTTCTTGTTTAGCCTTGGAAAAAGCGGGCAGAAGAACTCGGGAAAGCTATCCGAAATAAAGAAGCCGAATTGTCGAGAATTTCAACCCCCGGCCATGCCGCCGACAAACGCCCGCAGGACGCCGCCGCGACCGCGTCATCCGTGGGCGGAGTCCGCGGCGCGCTGGGCGGCCGCCAGGTCGACGGCCAGTCCCCGCTCCGCCAGGGCCGCGCCCAGCGCCGCGAGGGAGCCGCGCACCGCCGCCGCCGTCGCGTCCGCCCCGTAGTGGTTGACCCGGATCATCTCCTTGGCCAGCGCGCCGCCGCCCGCCACCAGCGGCAGCGCGGGGTCGCTCGCCAGTGCCCGGGCCACCAGTTCCGAGGCGTCCACGCCCGGCGGCACCCGCAGGGTCGTGGCCACCGGCGCCGCGTCCGCGGCCTCGTACACATACGGCTCCAGGCCCCCGCCCAGCGCCGACGCCCCCGCCCGCACGGCCCGCGCGGCGGTGCGGTGCCGAGCCATCACCTCGTCCGGGCCCACGCTCTCGATCCGCTCCAGGCACGCCTTGAGCGCCAGCATCTCCAACTGCGCCGGCGCGTGCGGCAGCGCGGTACGGCCCGCGTCGATCCAGCGCTCCTTCCAGTCGAGCAGGGACAGGTAGGAGCGGCGCGGGGCACGCGGGTTCGCCGCCATCCGGGTCCAGGCCCGCTCGCTCACCGACACCGCCGACACCCCCGCCGGGCCGCCCATCGCCTTCTGCGCGCCGATCACGCACAGGTCCACGCCCCAGGCGTCCGGCAGCACCGGTTCGGCCCCGACGGAGGCCACCGCGTCCAGGTAGAACAGCGCGCCGTGCGCCCGGACCACCTCACCGATCTCGGCGACCGGGTTGGTGTTCCCGGTCGCCGCCTCCGCGTGCACCAGGGAGACGAAGTCGGTCTCGGGGTGCTCGGCGAGGGCCGCCCGGACCTGGTCCGCGGTGGCCGCCGCGTGGAACGGCACCGACAGGTCGACCACCCGTGCGCCGCAGTCCCGCAGCCAGTTCCCGAAGGTCTGCCCGTACGGTCCGGTGATCACGTTCAGTGCGGTGGTGCCGGGACCCGCCGTCCCCCGGATCGCGCCCTCCAGCGGCAGCAGCGCCTCGCCCTGCATGATCACCACGTTCTGCCGGGTGCCGAGCAGCCGGGCCACCCGGTCCTCGACGGCGGCGAACTGCGCGGCGGTCAGCGGGGGCAGATCGAGGAAGGGGTGCGTCACGGCGGTGCTCTCTTCGCTCACAAAGGGGGTCGACCCGACGAGGGTAACCGGCCCCCTCCCGACAGCGACGACCGGTGACTTCTCAGGTCAAAAGCCCCTGCGACCATGGGAACACCGCATGCTGCGCCGGGATGGGGGGCAGACCGCGTCGGTCGCCGCCCGGAATCTGGCCCGGGTGGCCTGCCGGAGAAGGCGGACGCCTGCCCCGCGGCCCTCTTGGGCGGCCGGCAGCAGCGCGTCGCCGTCGCCCGCGTGCTCGCCATGGGCCCCGAGGTCATGCTGTTCGACGAGCCGGCCTCGGCGCTCGACCCGGAACCCGTCGGGGACGTCCTCGCCATGCTGCGCATGCTCGCCGACGAGGACATGACCATGATGATCGTCACCCACGAGATGACCTTCGCCGCGAGTTCGCCGACCAGGTCGTCCCTCATGGACGGCGGGGTGATCGCCGGGGACGGCACCCCCGACCAGGCCATCGGCGCCCGTGCCACGAGCGCAGCCGCCACTTCCCCGCCCGCCCCCGCGACCCGGCGGGGCGGACGTCGAGCCGGAGTCCCCGACCGGGTGAGCCACGCGGGCTGACGGTTCAATAAGGTGCCGTACATGAGTGATGGTGCGGTGCTGCACGTGAAGGGGCGCGTTCTCGTCGGACCGGACGAGGTCCGCGACGAGGTGTGGGTGGTAGGCGGGCGGATCTCCTACGACCGTCCGGCCGGCGCCCGCGATCTGACGAGCGTGACCGGGTGGGCGCTGCCCGGTCTGGTCGACGCCCACTGCCACGTCGGCCTCGGCACGCGGGGCCCGGTCGACGCGGACGCCGCCGAGAAGCAGGCGCTGACCGACCGGGAGGCGGGCACCCTGCTGGTCCGCGACGCGGGTTCGCCCTCGGACACCCGCTGGATCGACGACCGCGAGGACCTCCCGAGGATCATCCGGGCCGGCCGGCACATCGCCCGCACCCGCCGCTACATCCGCGACTTCGCCCACGAGATCGAGCCGGACGAACTCGTCGCTCATGTCGCCCAGGAGGCGCGGCGCGGCGACGGCTGGGTCAAGCTGGTCGGCGACTGGATCGACCGCGACCTCGGCGACCTGGCCGCCTGCTGGCCGCGCGAGGCCGTCGCGGCGGCGATCGCCGAGGCCCACCGCCTCGGCGCCCGGGTCACCGCGCACTGCTTCGCCACCGGCTCCCTGCGCGACCTGGTCGAGTCGGGCATCGACTGCGTCGAGCACGCCACGGGGCTGACCGAGGACCTGATCCCGCTGTTCGCCGAGCGCGGCGTGGCGATCGTCCCGACCCTCGTCAACATCGCGACGTTCCCGCAGCTCGCCGCCGGCGGCGAGAGCAAGTACCCGCGCTGGTCGGCACATATGCGGCGGCTCCACGAGCGGCGCTACGACACGGTGCGCGGCGCCCATGACGCGGGCATCCCGGTGTACGTCGGCACGGACGCCGGCGGTTCGCTGGCGCACGGCCTGGTCGCGGCCGAGGTCGCCGAACTGGTCGCCGCGGGAATCCCGCCCGTCGACGCGCTGTCGGCGACCACCTGGGGCGCCCGCGCCTGGCTCGGCCGGCCGGGACTGGCCGAGGGCGCGCCCGCCGACCTGGTCGTGTACGAGGCGGACCCACGGGCGGACGTACGGGTGCTGGCGGCCCCGCGGCGGGTGGTGCTGCGGGGACGGATCATGGGCTAGGTGAGGGCCAGGGGAATGCGCCAACCGCCCGCGAGGTCACGGCCCGGCCGCCACGTGAGGTCACGGCCCGGCCGCGCTGTGACGAACTGGTGTGCCATGGAATTCGAAAACCTTCGCGGAAACACCACGAACGGGTGAAGTAACTCAGGATCGCTGACGGTTCACCCACAGTACGTAATTCTGGCCGGGTCCCAAGCTCATCCCACTGGGGGTCCCACCGCCTTGAACAGCAATGACTTCCGTATGCCCGCACGCCGTCTGGCCGCCGTCGCGGCAACCACGGCTCTCGCCGCGGGCCCGGCGGCGCTGGCCGGCGCGAGCGCCGCGCACGCGACCACCGACCAGGGGCGCGCCGGCGCCGTCGTCCTGCGCACCGGGCTCGACGTGTCCCTGCTCAACAAGACCGTGAATGTCCCGCTCGCGGTCTCTCTCAACGAGGTGCAGGCACCGCAGAGCGCCGACAAGACGGCGCTGTCCGCCCGGCTCGACGGCGTGGACGGCGGCAAGCCGTTCACCGTGCTCGGCGCGGACGTGGCCGCCGCCAAGGCCACCGTGGCCGACGGCCGTGCCGAGGGTTCCGTCGAACTCGCCCACGCCAAGCTGCATGTCCCCGGCCTGCCCCTGCTGTCCCTCGTCGAGATCGGCGCGGTCACCTCCAAGGCGACCTGCGAGGCCGGCAAGCAGCCCACCGCCTCCGCCAATGTGCTGGGCGCGGTGACGGTGCTCGGCAAGCGGGTCACGCTCAGCGCGGGCGGCCCGACCCATGTCGAGGTACCCGGGGTCGGCGAGGTCCGCCTCGATCTGTCGAAGCGGGAGACCACCTCCCGCACGGCGGCCGCCACCGCGCTCGAACTGAAGGTCTCCGTCAACCCGTTGAAGCTGAACGTGGCCGAGGTCGAGGGGACCGTCACCCTCGCCAAGGCGACCTGCGAGACACCCGACGCACCGGCCAAGCCGAGCGAACCGGCCAAGCCGAGCGCACCCGCCAAGCCCGCCGACCCGGCCAAGCCCGCCGACCCGGCCGAACCCGCGTCGGACGTGAAGCCCCAGGGTGCCGCCGAGGCCGACCTCGCGGAGACCGGCGGCAACTCGGCGACGCCGTACATCGTGGGCGGCGCGCTCGCGCTCGTCCTGGCGGGCGGCGGCGCGGTGGCCCTGGCACGCCGCCGGAACTGACCGTCCGACGCGTGCGGGGGCCGGCCCGCCCCGGGGGACGCACGCGGTACGGCTGGTCCCGCTGGGACGGGAAGCCGAACCGGAGCCGGCCGCCGGGCCCGACAGCCGTGAGCCCCGGTGGTTCCGCGCTGTCGTGAGGCTCGGCGGTCCCATGGGGGCGGGAGGACGCCCTCTCGGCGGTCCCACGGGGGAGGGGCGGGCCCCGAGAGGGCAGTCCGGGGCCGGTCAGGTCGGGGAGCCTGCCGGACCGGGCAGCGCCGCGTCCAGCGCGCGCAGCAGGCCGTCCGTCGTGGTCCGGTCGCGTACCGCCACCCGGACCCAGTCCGCGCCGAGCCCCGGGAACGTGTCCCCGCGGCGCACCGCGTACCCGAGGTCGCGCAGCCGCCGCCGTACCCCGGCCGCGTCCGCGACGCGGACCAGGACGAACGGTCCCTCGGCCGGCTCCGCCACCCGCACCCCGCGCGCGGCGAACGCGGACAGGCCCGCCACCAGGTGGGCCCGGTCGGCCGCGATCCGATGGGCCGCGTGCGCCGCCTCCGCCAGCGCCCGGGGCGTCACACACGCCCGCGCCGCCGCCAGGGCCGGCGTGGACACCGGCCACAGCGGCTGGGCCCGCGCCAGCTCCGCGACGGTCTCCTCGGCCGCCAGGAGATAGCCGATACGCAGCCCCGCCAGACCCCAGGTCTTCGTCAGGCTGCGCAGGACGACCAGGCCGGGCACATCCGTCCGGCCGGCCAGCGCCTCGCGCTCGCCGGGCACCGCGTCCATGAACGCCTCGTCCACCACCAGCGTCCGCCCGCGGCGGGCGAGCCGGACAAGCGTCGCGGCCGGGTGCAGCACCGAGGTGGGGTTCGTCGGATTGCCGATCACCACCAGGTCGGCGTCCTCGGGGACATCCGCCGCATCCAGCCGGAAGCCGTCCTCGGCACGCAGCAGCACCCGGTCCACCGTGTGCCCCGCGTCCCGCAGCGCCGCCTCCGGCTCCGTGAACTGCGGATGCACCACCACCGGCCGGCGCACCTTCAGGGCGCGGGCGAGCAGCACGAACGCCTCCGCCGCGCCCGCGGTCAGCAGCACCCGGTCCGCCCCGACCCCGTGCCGTGCCGCCACCGCCGCCCTCGCGGCCCGCCCGTCCGGGTAGGCCGCGAGAGCGGTCAGCGACTCGGCGATCCGCTCCCGCAGCCAGTCAGGCGGGGTGCCATTACGGACATTGACCGCGAGGTCGACCAGCGCCGAGCCGTCGTCGCGGACCTCCGCGTCGCCGTGGTGGCGCAGATCGGGTACGGCGGCGTCCTCAGTGGGCATGGGCGTGCCCGCCGTGCTGGTGCCCTCCGAGGTGGTGGCCGTCGTGGTGGCCGTCGTCGTCCGGGTGGAAGTGCGGCTGCTGCGGCAGGCCCACCTTGTCCTCAAAACCCGGCAGCGCGATCCGGTACACGCACGCGTCGCAGTTCATCCGCACATCGCCCTGGACGGCCTCCGCGTACCGCTCCATCACCAGGTCGAGCAGTTCCGGCTCGGGCCCGATGACATCGGCGCAGCGCACGTCCAGCTCCGGGTGCGCGGCGGCCCAGCCCTCGGCCTGCTGCCGCACCCGCTCCGGGAGGACGCCGGTGAACAGGAAGTACGGCAGGACCACGATGCGGCGCGCCCCAAGGCGGGCACACCGGTCGAGGCCGCTCGGCACGTCCGGCGCCGCCAGCGACACGAACGCCGTCTCCACGCCCGCGTACCCGCGTCCCTCCCACAGCAGCCGCGCCGCCTTGTACACCTCGGCGTTGGCGTCCGGGTCGGTGGAGCCCCGGCCGACCAGCAGCACCGTCACATCGGCCCGGTCGGCGGGTGTGCGGGCGGCGCCGCCGAGCGCCTCGTCGAGCCGCCGCTCCAGCACGTCCAGCAGCGCCGGATGCGGGCCCAGCGGGCGGCCGTAGGCGTACGAGACGCCGGGATGCCGCTCCTTCTCCCGGGCCAGCGCCGCCGGTATGTCGCCCTTGGCGTGGCCCGCGGACACCAGCATCAGCGGCACGGCGGCGAACCGGCGCACGCCCCGCTCCACCAGTGCGGTCACGGCCTCGCCCAGCGGCGGCGGGGACAGCTCGATGAAGCCGCCCGCCACGGGCAGTTCGGGGTGACGACGGCCCAACTCCCGCACGAAGGACCGGAACGCCTCGGCTCCGGCCTCGTCCCGGGTGCCGTGGCCGGCGATGAGCAGAGCGGGCGGCGGGGTGGTCACTGAATCTCCTCGGTCGGTGAAGTCGGGTGGTACAAAAGGGCGTTGAGGGCGGCGGCGGCCACCGCCGAACCGCCCTTCTCGGAGACGTTGCTGACGGCGGGCAGCCCGCTCGCGCGCAACGCGGCCTTGGACTCGGCCGCGCCGACGAAGCCGACGGGCAGACCGATGACGAGCGCGGGGGAGGCGTCCAGCGTCAGCAGCTCCTCCAGGGCGGTCGGCGCACAGCCGATCACCCAGAGCGCCCCGGGTCCGACGTCCTCGTACGCGAGCCGGACCGCCTGCGCCGAACGGGTCAGCCCCGGCTTGGACTCGGCGTCCCGCAGCCGGCAGACGGTCCTGCGGCGGGTGATGCCGGCCGCGACCATCTCCACGTCCACGACGACCGGCGCCCCGGCGTGCAGCGCGGCGTGCGCCCGCACCAGGTCGTCCTCGGCCATGACGAGGTCGTGCGCGTAGTCCAGATCGGCGGCGGAGTGGATGACCCGCTCCACCACGGCCCGGGTCAGCGGCGCGAAGCGCGAGGTGTCAAGACGGGCGCGCAGCCGCCGGTAGGACTCCTGCTCGATCGGGTGGATCACACGGTTCACCGGGACTCCTCCTGCCGGGTGTCCTGCCAGCGGTAGCCGCGCGGCGTCACCATGCGTCCCGCGATCTCACGGGTCGCCGTGTTGCCCACCGTCACGACCGTCATCATGTCCACCCACGCCGCATCGAGCGCCCCGAGGGTGGACAGCCTGCTCGACTCGTCGGCCCGCGAGGCGTTGCGTACGACACCGACCGGGGTGGCCGGCGCGCGGTGCTCGGCGAGGATCGCCAGCGCCCTGGGCAGCTGCCAGGCGCGGCCCCGGGAACGCGGGTTGTAGAACGTCACCACGAGGTCCGCCGTGGCGGCGGCCCGCACCCGCCGCTCGATCACCTCCCACGGCGTGTGCAGGTCGGACAGGCTGATCGACACATGGTCATGGCCCAGCGGCGCGCCCAGGACCGCCGCGCCGGCCAGCGCCGCCGTCACGCCCGGCACGCCGACCACGTCGATGTCGTCGGACGCCTCGGCGAGCGCGGGCGACGCCATCGCGTACACGCCGGCGTCCCCGCTCCCGATCAACGCGACCGCATGGCCCGCACGGGCCTCGGCGATCGCCGTCCTGGCCCGCTCCTCCTCGGCGCCGAGGCCCGACTCCAGGATCCGGGTGCCCGGCCGCAGCAGGTCACGGATCTGCTCGACGTACTGATCCAGACCGACGACCACCGAGGCGCGCCGCAGTTCGGCCCCGGCGCGTGGCGTGAGCAGATCACGGGCGCCGGGTCCGAGCCCGACGACCGCGAGCCGTCCGCGCGCGGGCCGCCGGACCACCGCGCAGGTCGCCGTGGCGGGCCGCCCGGCCGACTTCCGCTTGGGCACGAGGAGTTCGCCGCCGCGCAGCAGAGCGGCGGCCTCCGCGACGGACGGGGTGCCGACGGCGGCGAGCGGCGCGGCGGACGGGTTCGGCACGTCGACGCCCGCCAACTCCTCGGCGGAGCAGGTCTCCAGGGGCACACCGAGCCGTGCGGCGGCGGCCACGATGCCCGGCTCCGCGGACTTGGCGTCCACGGTGGCGAGTTCGGCGACGGACGCGGCCGAAAGACCGGCGTTGCGCAGGGCGTCCGCGATCAGCTCCAGCACCTCCTCGGCCGGGGCGCCGCGGGAAGCGCCGACACCGACCCTCAGCGTCGGCGGGCGCACCACCACCTCGCGCGGTCCGGGTACGACGTCCCGGTCGGTCACCCGGATCGTGTACGCGCCCTCGGCGGCGACCGGCAGCGGCGGCAGCGGCCAGGTCACCTCGGCGTCCAGGGCGACCGGCTCGCCGTCCAGCAGCGCCCGGGTGACGGCCGCGACGGCGCCCTCGGCCGGCAGCCCGAGAGTGTCGAGGCCGGGCACGCCCACCGCGTCCGTCGCCGTCGTCACCACCGGCGTCGCCGCCAGCAACCCGCCCACCTCACGGGCGAGTTCGTTGGCTCCGCCGCCGTGCCCGCCGACCAGCGACACGGCGAACCGGCCGCCCTCGTCCACGCACACCACGCCCGGGTCGGCCGTCTTGTCGCCGAGCAGCGGCGCGATCAGCCGTACCACGGCCCCCGTCGCCAGGAAGCACACCAGCTGCTCGCACTCCGCGAACGCGGCCCGTACGGCGTCCTTGACCGGGCCGTCGTACACCCGGGTGCGGTCCGGCCAGGCCGTGGCCAGCCGGTCGCGCGCCGCCGCCCCCGCAGCCGTGGCGGAAATCAGGCCGATCACTGAGCAACTCCTTCGACACGCGCGTGGGGCCGTTCGCCCCACAGCAGGAACACGGGATTGGTCGCGGCCAGCCGGGTCACATCCCCGGGCAGCGGTGCGAGCCGCGACGACTGCAGCAGCACGCCGTCGCAGGAGAACCCGGCTGCGGTGAGCGCCGTGCGCGCCGCCGGCACCCGGTCCAGGGCGGCCACGGCGATCACCACCGTCCGCCGGGCCCGCCGGGCGCACTGCGTGACGACGGCGGGCAGCTCCCGGCCGCCGCCGCCGACGAACACGGCGTCGGGGTCGGGCAGTGCGGTCAGTACGGCCGGCGCCGTCCCGTGCACCGCCCGTACGTCGACGCCGTGCGCCGCCGCGTTGGCACGGATCCGCTCGACGCCGTCCGCGCTCTTCTCGACGGCCACGACGGCGGCACCGAGCCGCGCGCACTCCACGGCCACCGAACCGGAGCCCGCGCCGACGTCCCACACCAGGTCGCCCAGGCGCGGCCCGAGCCGGGCCAGGGCAAGCGCCCGCACCTCGAACTTGGTGATCATCGAGTCGCGGTGGACGAACTCGGCCTCGTCCAGGGCCCACCGGGACGGCCGGGCGTCCGGCCCGGCCACCGTGCGCACCGCTCCCGGCGCGCGTGCCTCGTCCAGGCAGACGACCACGTTCACCGCGGTGCCCCAGTCGCGGGCTGCGGCCTCGGCGGGCGTGACCCGCTCCACCCGCTCACGGGCGGGGTCGCCGAGCGCGCTCGCCACGACGAGGACCCGGCCCGCGTCGAGCGCGGCCCCCAGCTCGGCGGGGCCCGCGCCAGGACCGGTCAGCACGGCCACCTTGGGGTGCGCCCGGCACACGTTGACGGCGGTGCGCAGGGCCCGCCCGTGCGCGCTGACCACGACCGCGTCGTCCCAGGACAGCCCGATGCGCGCGAACGCCGTCGCGACCGACGAGACACCGGGCCGCACAGCGAGCAGCCCGGACCCGAACCGCTCGGCCAGCGCCCGCACGATCCCGAAGAACCCCGGATCCCCGGAGGCCAGCACCACGACCGGCCGGGCCGCCCCGACATAGGCCGCGATGGTGTCGAGGGCGGGTCCGAGCGGCCCGAGCACCAGCCGTTCGGCCCCCTCCGGCAGCGGTACGGCGTCCAGGTGCCGGCGCGCGCCCACGACCAGCCCGGCACCGGCCAGGACGTCCTGCCGTACCGGCGCCCCGGTACCCGTGCCGACGACGGTGATCAACGGCCTCACGGGGTCGCGCCCCGCTCACGCAGTGCCCTGCGGGCCTCGGGGTCGGCCCTGCGGAAGCCATGGAAGTGACCGGGGTGGTAGAGGTGCGAACGGGTGCCGTGCGCGTCCAGGGCCGGGCCGACCAGGAAGAGCGTGTGCTTCCACAGCCGGTGCTGCTTGACCGTCTCCTCCAGCGTGTCGATCGTGCAGCGCACCACCAGCTCGTCGGGCCAGGTCGCCCGGTACGCGACCAGCACCGGGGTGCCGGTCGGATAGCCGCCCTCCAGCAGCTCCCGCACCAGCTGCCCGCTGCGCGCGGCGGACAGGAACACCGCCATGGTCGTGCCGTGCCGGGCGAACTCGCGCACCTCCTCGCCGGCCGGCATCGGCGTCTTGCCCCCGCCGAGCCGGGTAAGCACCACGGACTGCGCCACCTCGGGAACGGTCAGCTCCCGCTGGGCGATCGCGGCGACCGCGGAGAACGCGGAGACCCCGGGCACCACCTCCGTCTCGAGCCCGATCTCCGCGCACCGGTCGAGCTGTTCCTGGGTGCCGCCCCACAGGGCCGGGTCGCCGGAGTGGACCCGCGCGACCCGCAGCCCCTCGGCGTGCGCCTGCCGGTAGACGGCGACGACGTCCTCCAGCGCCATGGTCGCCGAGTCCAGGATCCGCGCGCCCTCGCGGGCGTGGTCGAGAACCTCCGCCTGGACCAGGCTGGCCGCCCAGATCACCACATCGGCCTCGGCGATGGCGCGCGCGGCACGGAACGTCAGCAGATCGGCGGCGCCCGGGCCGGCACCGACGAAGGTCACCTTGCCGGTGGGGGCATCGGCCATGGGAAGGGGTCCTCTCGTACGAAATATCACGGTTGGTGCGGTGGGTGCGCGGGCCGGATGCGCGCGGTCGGCGGCTGATCGGATAGCAAGGGCCCATGGCTGTCTTCGTCGCGCTCGGCGCGTTCCTGATGACGCTGGCCGGCGGCTGGACGGCACAGCGGGTGACCGACCGCCGCCACCTGGTTCTCGGCCTGGCCGGCGGCCTGATGCTGGGCGTGGTCGGTTTCGATCTGCTGCCGGAGGCGCTGGCGGTGGCCGGCCGGGAGGTGTTCGGCGTGCCGGCCGCCCTGCTGCTGTTCGTGGCCGGCTTCCTCCTGGCCCATCTGGTGGAACGCCTCCTGGCGGCCCGCCGCACGGCCCACGGCGCCACAGAACGCACGGCGCCCGCGGCGGCGGGCCGGGCGGGTGGCGAGGCTCAGCCTCTCGGCCGCTCGGGTTCTGCGGTGTCCGGTCCCGCGCCGGGGGCGGATCGGGCGGGTGGCGGGGTCCAGTCCTTCGGCCCGCCGGGTTCCCCGGTGTCCGATCCCACGTCCGCGGCGGACCGGGCGGGTGGCGATGCCCGGCCTCTCGGCCGCTCGGGTTCTGCGGTGTCCGGTCCCGTGCCGGCGGGGGACCGGGCGGGTGGCGGGGTCCAGTTCCTCGGCCCGCCGGGTTCCGCGGTGTCCGACCCCGCGTCCACGGCGGATCGGGCGGGTGGCGATGCCCGGCCTCTCGGTCCGGCGGGCTCGCCCGTGTCCGACGCGGTGCCGCAGACCGCCGGGGTGCCGCGCTCCCACGACCACCGTTCGCCCGAGGTGGGGCTCACCGCGGCCGGTGCGATGGTGGGGCACAGCGCCATGGACGGCGTGGCCATCGGCGCCGCCTTCCAGGTCGACGGCGGCATGGGCGTGGCGGTCGCGCTCGCGGTGATCGCCCACGACTTCGCGGACGGCTTCAACACGTTCACCCTCACCAGCCTGTACGGCAACGCCCGCCGCAAGGCGCTCGCGATGCTGTTCGCCGACGCCTGCGCCCCGCTGATCGGCGCCCTGTCGACGGCGCTCTTCACCATCCCCGAGCAGGCTCTCGGCGGCTATCTCGGCCTCTTCGGCGGTGTGCTCCTGTACCTCGCCGCGGCCGAGATCCTGCCCGAGGCGCACCACCGGCACCCCGCCCGCTCGACCGTGCTGTGCACCATCGCGGGGGCCGCGTTCATCTGGCTGGTGGTGGGCGTCGCCGGCTGAGGGCGCCCCGACGACGCTCACAGTTTGCCGCCGCGGGAGCCGTCGCGCCGGGCCGGCGCGATGAGCGTGGACAGATACGGCAGCGGCGCCCCGTCCAGGTCGGCGGCGGGCCGGACCGACTCCTCCGGCAGGCCGAGCGCCGAGCCCCACACGGCGTCCTGGAGCCGCCCGGTGACCCGCAGCGCCTCGGCCACCTCCCCGGCCTGCCGCCCGAACTTGTACGCGACGACCGTGCCGGGCCCGGCCAGCGCGTCCTTGAGCGCGGACGCCCCGGCGGTCACCGGCACCAGCGTCAGCGGCTCGGTCCCCTCCGTCAGCACGGCGCCCGACCGGGCCGCCAGGTCCTGCATCGCGGTGATCCCGGGCACGGTCTGCACGACGGTCCCCGGTGCCAGCCGAGCGACCGTCTGGGCGAGATAGGTGAACGTGGAGTACACGTTCGGGTCGCCGATGGTCGCGAAGGCGACGGTCCGGGCCTTACGCAGCAACCCTGCGACCCGCTCCCCGGCCGCGTCCCAGGCGGTCTCCCGCCGGGCCCGGTCCGTGCGCTCGTTGAGCGCGAACACCACCCGGACCACCTTCTTCGCGGGCACGTAGTGCAACACGGTCGCCTCCGCGCGCCCGCGCTCCCCGGTGTCCATCACCGGTACGACCACGACATCGGCGGCGCGCAGCGCGTTCACGCCCTTCACGGTCACCAGCTCCGGGTCGCCGGGACCCACCCCGACCCCGATCAGCCTGCTGCTCATGACGTCCGGCACCTCTCCACGAACCGACGGGCCACGCCGGGCCGGGCGGCCCAGTGCGTATGCAGATAACTCGCGTGCACCCCGTGCTGCACAAAACCCTCGACGCGCCGCTCCGGGCCCCGCACGCCCCACGCCGGGGCCGTCCCCGCGCCCGGCGCGACGACGGTCCGGTGGAACTCGTGCCCCCGCATCCGGGTGCCCGCCCCGGCCAGCACGCTGTCGCTGACGGCGACCGCGTCCCGGTAGCCGAGGATGAGCCGCTCAGTCATCCGCGCGCTGGCGTCCAGCACCCCGCACATGGGCCGGCCGTCCAACTCCCGGCACAGATACAGCAGTCCGGCGCATTCCGCGGCGAGCGGCGCACCTCGCCGTGCCAGCCCGGCGACGGCCTCGCGCAGCGGCTCGTTGGCGGACAGCTCGGCGCCGTACATCTCGGGAAAACCACCGCCGATGACCAACCCGGCCGTGTCGTCGGGCAGTTGCTCGTCCCGGAGCGGATCGAAGGTCACGACGTCGGCGCCGGCGGCGGTGAGCAGTTCGGTGTGCTCCGCGTAGGAGAACGTGAACGCGGGGCCGCCGGCGACGGCCACGGTCGGCGCCGCCCGCCCGGCCGGCGGCTGTGAACCCGCCGCGGCCGAGGCGGGGTTCCAGGGGGCCGAGCCCTCCGGAAGGGGACCCGCCGCTCGGGCAAGCGCCGCCAGCGCGCTCACATCGCACCCCTCGGACACCAGCGCCGCCATCGCCCGCACCGCGTCGACCGCCGCCGACCGGCGCTCGGCGACCGGCACAAGCCCCAGATGCCGGGACGGCGTCGCCACGGCGGCCGCCCGCCGCAGCACCCCCAGCACCGGCACCCCCACCGACTCCAACGCCTCCCGCAGCAGCTCCTCGTGCCGGTCGGACGCCACCTTGTTCAGGATCACCCCGCCGATCCGCATCTGCGGATCCCAGGACACGAACCCGTGCACCAGCGCCGCCACCGACCGCGACTGCGCGGACGCGTCCACCACCAGCACGACCGGCGCCCGCAGCAGCTTCGCCACCTGCGCCGTGGACCCCAGCTCGCCCTCCCCCGCGGCACCGTCGTACAGCCCCATCACGCCCTCCACGACGGCGATGTCACAGCCGTGCGCCGCGTGCAGGAACAGCGGGCCGACCAGCTCGGGACCGCACAGATACGCGTCGAGGTTGCGGCCCACCCGCCCGGTGGCCAGCGCGTGATACCCGGGGTCGATGTAGTCGGGGCCGACCTTGTGCGGGGACACGGCGAGCCCCCGCCCGGCCAGCGCCGCCATCAACCCGGTGGCGACCGTGGTCTTGCCGCTGCCCGACGCGGGCGCGGCGATGACCAGACGGGGTACGGACCTCACCACTCGATGCCCCGCTGGCCCTTCTGGCCCACGTCCATGGGGTGCTTGACCTTCGACATGTCGGTGACGAGGTCGGCGAAGTCCACGAGCCCGGCGGGCGCGTGCCGCCCGGTGATCACCACGTGCTGGGCGCCGGGCCGGTCGCGCAGCACCTCGATCACCTCGCCCGTGTCCACCCAGCCCCAGTGCAACGGGTACGCGAACTCGTCGAGCACGTACAGCCCGTACGTCTGCGCCGCCAGGTCCCGCTTGACCTGCTCCCAGCCCTCCCGGGCCTTCTCCGCGTTACCCAGGTTGTTCGGATTGTCCAGTGTGTCCCGCTGCACCCAGGACCAGCCCTCGCCCATCTTGTGCCAGACGACGGACCCGCCCTCGCCGGAATCGCCGAGCACCCGCAGCGCCCGCTCCTCGCCGACCCTCCACTTGGCCGACTTGACGAACTGGAACACCCCGATCGGCCAGCCCTGGTTCCAGGCGCGCAGCGCAAGCCCGAAAGCGGCCGTGGACTTGCCCTTGCCCACACCCGTGTGGACCACGACGAGCGGACGGTTGCGCCGCTGACGCGTCGTCAGCCCGTCGTCGGGCACCACACTCGGCTGTCCCTGCGGCATTACGCGGCCCTCCTCGGCGCGCCCTGCACATCCCTGACCAGACCGGCGATCGCATCAGCACGCAATGCGTCCAGCGTGACGGCCGTACCTCCCAGCTCGTCAGCGAGCCGCCCGGCGAGCCCGAGCCGCACCGGCCCCGACTCGCAGTCCACGACCACCGAGGCGACCTGCTCGGCCGCGAACAGCCGCGCCGCACGCCCGGCGAGGGCGACCGGATCGGGGCCGCCGGTGGCGCGCCCGTCGGTCACCACCACGACCAGCGCCCGGCGCGCCGGATCCCGCAGCCGCTCCAGCCGCAGCACCTCGTGCGCCTTGAGCAGCCCGGCCGCGAGCGGCGTCCGCCCGCCGGTCGGCAGCGACTCCAGCCGGGCCGCCGCCGTGTCCACCGACGAGGTCGGCGGCAGCGCGACATCGGCCGCCGTGCCCCGGAACGTCACCAGTCCCACCTTGTCCCGCCGCTGGTAGGCGTCGAGCAGCAGCGACAGCACCGCGCCCTTCACCGCACCCATCCGCTGCCGCGCCGCCATCGACCCGGAGGCGTCCACGACGAACAGCACGAGATTGGCTTCGTGACCTTCGCGCACCGCCTGCCTGAGATCGTCACGGCGCAGCACAAGCCCGGGTCCGGTGCGGCCACGCGCCCGCTGGTGCGGGGCGGCGGCCCGCACGGTGGCGGCCAGATGCAGCCTGGTCAGCGCACCCCGGGGCCGGCGGGCGCCGGTGGTGCGCCCGTGCTCGGTCCGCGCCCGGGACCGCCGTCCGGCGGCACCCTCACCGATCCCGGGCACGCTCAGCGCCTTGGTGCGAAACGGTTCGCCGGCCCGTACGGCCGACTGCTCCCGCCCGCCGGACGCCTGCGGCTCGCCGCCCTCACCGGCCTCGGGCGGTGCGGCGGTGTCCCCGTCGCCCTGCGGGCCGCTGTCGGGCCCCGGCTGCCCACCGCCGTCGCCGGGCCCATCGGGATCGGGATCGTCGTCGCCCTCGTCCTGCCCGGAGAACTCCTCCAGCGTGTCGTCCAGCCTGTCCTCGTCCAAGCCAGGCGCGTCGAACGGATTGCGTCGGCGCCGGTGCGGCAACGCGAGCAGCGCCGCCTGCCGTACGTCCTCGGCGAGCACATCGGTCCGGCCCGCCCAGGCCGCCAGCGCGGTCGCCGTGCGCGCCATCACGATGTCGGCGCGCATGCCGTCCACCTCGAACGCGCTGCACACCGCCGCGATCTGCCGCAGCGCGCCATCGCCCAGCAGCACCCGCGGCAGCAGTCCCCGAGCCGCGAGGACCCGTTGCCGTACGGCGGCCTCTTCGCCGGCCCAGCGCGCGGCGAAACCGACGGGGTCGTCGTCGTAGGCGAGCCTGCGCCGCACGACCTCCACTCGCTGCTCCGGCTCCCGCGAGGCGGCCACCTCGACGGTCAGCCCGAACCGGTCCAGCAACTGCGGGCGCAGTTCGCCCTCTTCGGGGTTCATGGTGCCGACCAGCAGAAAACGCGCGGCATGCCGCACGGAGACCCCTTCGCGCTCGACGTACGAGGCACCCATCGCGGCGGCGTCCAGCAGCAGGTCGACCAGGTGGTCGTGGAGCAGGTTGACCTCGTCCACGTAGAGGATGCCGCGGTGCGCGTCGGCGAGCAGGCCGGGCTCGAAGGCCTTCACGCCCTCGGCCAGCGCTTGCTCGATGTCCAGCGCGCCGACCAGCCGGTCCTCGGAGGCGCCGACGGGCAGCTCGACCACGCGGGCCGGCCGTTCGACTCCCGGGCCCGGTTTGTGCGGCCCGTCCGGGCACGCCGGATCCGGTGCCGCCGGGTCGCAGGAGAAGCGGCATCCGGGGACGACCGCCACCTGCGGCAGCAGCGCGGACAAGGCGCGTACGGCCGTGCTCTTCGCGGTCCCTTTCTCCCCTCGGACCAGCACTCCGCCCACGGCAGGGCTCACTGCGTTGAGGAGCAGGGCCAGCCGCAAATCGTTCTGCCCGACGACGGCAGTGAACGGATAGGGGATACTCACGCCGAGATCACTCCTTTGAGTGGCTGGTGCGATGACCGTGCGTCGCAGGCCGTTGCAGCTGACAGGGTGTGGGCATGTTCCCCGCTGGCGCGGGGGTGATCCGGGCACCGCCAAATCGACGGCCGTCCGCGCGCTGTTGTCCCCGCCGACGCGGGGGTGCGGAGAGCGTTCATTCGCCGCCCTCCAGATCTCCCTCAAGTTCGAGGTAGGTGTCCCGGAGCCGGTCCAGGGTCTCCTGGTCCGGCTCCGCCCAGAGGCCGCGGTCCGCCGCCTCCAGCAGGCGCTCGGTGATCCCGCGCAGCGCCCATGGGTTGGACTTCTTCATGAAGTCCCGGTTCTCGGCGTCGAAGACGTACTCCGCGCTGAGCTTCTCGTACATCCAGTCGTCGACCACGCCCGCCGTCGCGTCGTAGCCGAACAGGTAGTCCACGGTCGCGGCCATCTCGAAGGCACCCTTGTAGCCGTGCCGCCGCATCGCCGCCATCCAGCGCGGATTGACCACCCGCGCCCGGAAGACCCGGTGTGTCTCCTCGCCGAGCGTCCGCGTCCGCACCTGGTCCGGTACGGCCGAGTCGCCGACATACGCCTCCGGCGAGGCCCCGGTGAGGTGCCGCACCATGGCGACCATGCCGCCGTGGTACTGGAAGTAGTCGTCCGCGTCGGCGATGTCATGCTCTCTCGTGTCGACGTTCTTCGCCGCTACCGCGATCCGCCGGAACGCCGTCTCCATGTCGCCGCGCGCCGCCCGCCCGTCGAGCCCACGTCCGTACGCGTAGCCGCCCCAGACGGCGTACACCTCGGCCAGGTCGGCGTCGGAGCGCCAGTTGCGTGCGTCGATCAGCGGCAGCAGTCCGGCGCCGTACGCACCCGGCTTCGAGCCGAAGACGCGGGCCGTCGCGCGCCGCCGGTCACCGTGCTCGGCCGCGTCCTGCTCCACATGCGCCCGCACATAGTTGGACTCGGCGGGCTCGTCCCGCTCCGCGACCGCCCGTACCGCGTCATCGATCAAGGCGACCACATGCGGGAAGGCGTCCCGGAAGAAGCCCGAGATACGGACCGTGACATCGATACGGGGCCTGCCGAGTTCGGCGAGCGGCACGATCTCGAAGCCGGTCACCCGGCGCGAGGCGTCGTCCCAGACCGGGCGGCAGCCCAGCAGCGCCAGGATCTCCGCGATGTCGTCGCCCTGGGTACGCATCGCGGACGTACCCCAGACCGTCAGACCGACGGACTTCGGGTACTGGCCGGTGTCGCTCAGATACCGCTGCACCAGCGAGTCGGCGAGCGACTGACCGACCTCCCAACTCAGCCGGGACGGAATGGCCTTGGGGTCGACCGAGTAGAAGTTCCGGCCGGTCGGCAGGACGTTGACCAGTCCGCGGGTGGGCGAGCCCGAAGGACCCGCCGGGACATAACCGCCGTCCAGCGCGCGGAGGATGTGCCCGATCTCGTCGCCGGTGCGGGCCAGTCGCGGTACGACCTCGGTGCACGCGAACTCCAGCACGGCCACCGCGTCGGGGAGTTCGCCGCCCAGCACCTCGCGGACCAGGGGCGCGCTCTCGGCCGTCGCCCAGCCGCGGGCCTCCATGCCCTCCGCGATCCGCCGGCACAGCTGCTCCAGCAGGTCGATCGCGTCGGCGGCCGTACGGGACGGGCCATGCACCAGGTCCGTCAGCTCCACCGGCACCTTCACCGCAGCGCCGGGCTCGGCCAGCAACTCCTTCTCGACCAGCCCGAAACGGGCGGCGAGACAGGCCCTGAGCCCCGGCAGGGCGTCGGCCTGCCCGCCCCACACCTGGGACGCCCGCAGGACGGCCAGCACCAGGTTCACCCGCGGCTCGCCGACCGGGCCGCCACCCAGGATGTGCAGGCCGTCCCGGATCTGCACATCCTTGATCTCGCACAGATAGCCGTCGATGTGCATGACGAACTCGTCGAACTCATCGTCGTCCGGCTGGTCGTCGACCTGCAGATCGCGGTGGAGTTCCGCTGCCCGCACCAGCGTCCAGATCTGGCTGCGCACCGCGGGCGCCTTCGCCGGGTCCAGGTCGGAGACCAGCGCGTACTCGTCCAGCAGCTGCTCCAGCTTGGCCAGGTCGCCGTAGGTGTCGGCGCGGGCCATCGGCGGCACGAGGTGGTCCACGACGGTGGCGTGGCCGCGCCGCTTGGCCTGGGTTCCCTCACCGGGGTCGTTGACGATGAATGGGTAGACGAGGGGCAGCTCGCCGAGGACGGCGTCCGGGGCGCAGCCGGCGCTCAAACCGAGGCCCTTGCCCGGCAGCCACTCCATCGTGCCGTGCTTGCCCATGTGCACGACCGCGTCGGCGCCGAAGCTGTGCTCCAGCCAGCGGTAGGCCGCCAGATAGTGGTGGGACGGCGGCATGTCGGGGTCGTGGTAGATCGCGATGGGGTTCTCGCCGAAGCCGCGCGGCGGCTGGATCATCACGACGACGTTCCCGAACCGGAGGCAGGCCAGCACGATGTCCTCGCCGTCGACGTACAGGCCGCCCGGCGGCTCGCCCCACGCCTCCAGCATGGCGTCGCGCAGCTCGGGGTCGAGTGTGTCGAACCACGCCCGGTAGTCGGCGAGCGGCACCCGGGCGGGCGCGGCGGCCAGTTGCTCCTCCGTCAGCCACTCGACGTCGTGCCCGCCGGCCGCGATCAGCCGGTGGATCAACTCATCGCCGCCCGCGGGGTATTCGGTGAGCGAGTAGCCCGCCTCGCGCAGCGCGTCCAGCACCCGGACCGCCGAAGCGGGCGTGTCGAGGCCGACCGCGTTGCCGACCCGGGAGTGCTTGGTCGGGTACGCCGTGAACACCAACCCGATCTTCTTCTCGGCGTTCGGCCGGTGCCGCAACCGGGCGTGCCGCACGGCGATTCCGGCGACCCGCCCGGCCCGCTCCGGGTCGGCGACGTACACCGGCACATCGTCGGGTCCCCGCTCCTTGAACGAGAACGGCACGGTGATCAGCCGTCCGTCGAACTCCGGGATGGCGACCTGCATCGCCGCGTCCATGGGGGAGAGCGCCGCGTCCGACGCCGCCCACGCCTCCCGCGACGAGGTGAGGCACAGCCCTTGCAGCACGGGGACGTCGAGGTCGGCGAGCGCCCCGACGTCCCAGCTCTCCTCGTCGCCGCCGGCCGACGCCTGCGAGGCGTGGGTGCCGCCCGCGGCCAGCACGGTCGCCACCAGCGCGTCGGCCCGGCCGAGGACCCGGTACAGCCCGGCGTCCGCGCCGCGCAGCGAACCGCAGTACACGGGAAGGGCGTTGGCGCCGCGCGCCTCGATCGCGTCGCACAGGGTGTCCACGAACGCGGTGTTGCCGCTCAGTTCGTGGGCCCGGTAGAAGAGCACACCGACGGTCGGGCGGTCCGCGACCAGGGCGCGCTCGCCGTGGACGCCGTACTCCGGCATCTTCCGCGGTTCCTCGAAGCCCTCGCCGGTCAGCAGCACCGTGTCGGACAGGAACCGGGCGAGTTCGCCGAGATTGGCGGGCCCGCCCTCCACCAGATAGCGCAGCGCCTGCGCCACGACACCCGCGGGCACGGACGACTCGGCCATCAACTCGGCGTCCGGGACGGCCTCGCCGCCGAGCAGCACGGCCGGCACGCCGGACGCCCGCACCGCGGCCAGCCCGTCCTCCCAGGCCCGCTTGCCGCCCAGCAGCCGGACGACGACGAGGTCGGCGCGCCGCAGCAGCGCCAAAAGCTCCTCGGCGACATCGATCCGGGTCGGGTTGCCGATCAGATAGGACGCGTCGGCGGCACGCGCCGCCAGCAGATCGGTGTCGGCCGTCGACAACAACAACACTGTGCTCATGCGGGCGCTCCCGGTGGAATGAAGGGCAGTCCTCGTGGCGCGCCCGACTCGATGAGCCGCCACAGCGTGTCCGTGTCCGCGTGCTGTTCGATCAGATCGCCGAGCCGGTCGAGCCGCTGCTCGCGCAGCGCGGCGAAGCAGGTGTCGGCGGCCGGTACGAAGCGGCGGCCCGCGGCGGCCGCCACCTCGCGCAGGAACGCCCGCCGGAAACCGTCCGACTCCAGCGCGCCGTGCCAGTGCGTGCCCCAGGTCCGGCCGACCCGGCAGCCGTCCAGGAAGGGCTCGCCGCCCGTGACGTCGGCGACGCCGTGGTGGATCTCATAGCCCTCGACATGCTCGCCGAGGGCCGCGCCGGTGGGCCGGGCGAGGGTCTTCTCGCGGGCGAACCGCACCCGCACCGGCAGCAGGCCGAGCCCCGGCACCTGTCCGGCCCGCGACTCGACCTCGTCCTCGATGTGCTCGCCGAGGATCTGGAAGCCGCCGCAGATGCCGAGGACCGGGCGGCCCTCGCCGGCCCGGCGGCGCAGCGCCCGGGCCAGGCCGCGCTCCCGCAGCCACTCCAGGGCCCGGACGGTGCCCCGGGTCCCCGGGACGACCACGAGGTCGGCGTCGGCCATCTCCTCGGGACGGTCCACGAACCGCACCACCACGCCCGGTTCGGCGGCCAGCGCGTCCACGTCGGTGAAGTTGGACATGAGCGGCACGGCGCACACGGCGATCCGCAGCACATCCTCGCCCACGGGTTCGGTGGCGGCCGACTCCCGTACCGCGCCGCGCAACGAGACCGCAAGCCCGTCCTCCTCGTCGATGCCGAGTCCGTGCCGGAACGGCAGGACGCCGTAGGCGCGCCGCCCCGTCAGGGCGTGCAGCATGTCCAGGCCCGGCTCCAACAGGCCCACGTCCCCGCGGAACTTGTTGACGAGGAACCCGGCGACCAGCTCCTGGTCCTCGCGTGACAGCAGCGCCACGGTCCCGAAGAACGACGCGAAGACGCCCCCGCGGTCGATGTCACCGACCACCAGCACGGGCAGCCGCGCGCCCCGCGCGATGCCCATGTTCACGATGTCGGTGCGCCGCAGGTTGATCTCCGCCGGGCTGCCCGCGCCCTCGCAGATCACGGCGTCGTACGTGGAGCGCAGCGTGGCGAGACAGTCGAGGACGGTGCCCAGCAGCCGCTGCTGCCGCCCGCCGTGGTAGCCGCGCGCGCTCAGTTCGCCCACGGCCCTGCCCAGCAGCACGACCTGACTGCTCTGTTCCCCGCCGGGCTTGAGCAGCACCGGGTTCATCAGCGCGGTCGGCTCGATCCGGCACGCCTGGGCCTGCATGGCCTGGGCCCGCCCGATCTCGGCGCCCTCCCGGGTGACGAACGAGTTCAGCGACATGTTCTGCGCCTTGAACGGCGCGACCTTGACCCCCTGCCGCACCAGCCACCGGCAGATTCCCGCGGTGACCACGCTCTTGCCGGCGTCGGAGGTGGTGCCGGCGACGAGGAGACCCCCACCGGTCATGACCCGTGTCCCTTCGCGGTGAGGCGCGCGGCGGCCACCACGCCGAGGGCGAGCAGGCCGACCCGGCGGGAGAGCCGTACGGCACGTTCGATGTCCGCGACGGCGACGGCACGGCCGCCGCCGTTGAGCACGGCCCGGTGCTCGACGCGCCCCCCGTACGAGAGGGTCCCGCCGAGCCGCACCCCCAGCGCCCCCGCGAAAGACGCTTCCACGGGACCGGCGTTGGGGCTCGGATGCCGGCGGGCGTCGGCCCGCCACGCCCGTACGGCGCCCCGCGCATCGGGCCCGCAGACGGCGGCGAGCACGGCGGTGAGCCGGGCCCCCGGCCAGCCGGCGACGTCGTCGAGCCGCGCCGCGGCCCAGCCGAACCGGCGGTGGCGCGGCGAGCGGTGCCCGACCATCGCGTCGAGGGTGTTCACGGCCCGGAACCCGACGAGCCCGGGCACCCCGGCCAACGCCCCCCACACCAGGGCCCCGACGACCGCGTCGGAGGTGTTCTCGGCCACGGACTCCACGACCGCACGGGCGATCCCGTCGGCGTCCAGGGCCTGCGGGTCCCGCCCGCACAGATGCGGCAGCCGTGCCCGGGCCGCCGCGACGTCCCCCGTGCCGAGGGCCCGCCCGATCGCCCGGGCCTCCCGGGCGAGCGAAGTGGCGCCCACCACCGCCCAGGTGGCGGCCCCGGTGAGCGCTACGGAGGCGGCGGGGGAGGGGCGTACGGTCCGCTGGGCCACGGCCGCGAGGGCCGCGGCGCCGCCGACGCACACGGCGGTGTGCACGGCTCCCCACCCGCGGTGGTCCCGCCACAGCGCCCGCTCCGCCGCGCCGGCCGCACGCCCGAACACGGCGACCGGATGCCCGCGGCGCGGATCGCCGACGAGCAGGTCACCGAGGAGGCCGAGGGCGGCGCCGTACGCGAAGACGCGCTCGGCACGCACCGGCTCAGCCGGCCGTGGGGTCGGGAAGCGACCTGGTGCTGTACCTCAATGCGCAGCCGAGCATGGCGATATGTCCTCACTCAGGGTGTCCACGCCCTGGTTCGACGAGACCGGCGGTGAGAGTTCCTGGCTCCCGGGAAGTTCTTTCCCGGTGACAGTGGCGGGACCGCGCCGGATTCGCACCGGCTTCCTCTCGTGCCGCCGTACATGGCTCCGGCAGTCCACCACGGCCCTGGAAGGGCCGTCAACTTGCCGTTGACCTGCGAGGGGAGAGTGTGCCGAGGCTCATACCGGCACCGTGGCACGCACGGTGCGGCACACGGAAGGCTCCCGCCCGGACCGGTCCGGACGGAAGCCTTCGTCGACCTCGGCGGGCGGCGGCCCCATGCCTAGGAGACTGCTGAAGATCTTGCTTTGACCGCCCGGCTTACCCCTGATTGCCGGTAAATGTCAATCGACCCAAAGCGGAGCAAGCCGGGCGCGATTTCAAGATTTGCAGGATGCTCCTAGGCGGTGATCAGGTGGATCCCGTAGGCCACCGCGGCGGCGCACGCCGCGAAGCAGGTGTACGCGGCGGTCAGCGCGAGGCCGGCGGATCCGCCCCGGGCGGCGGCCCGTTCGCGGCGCGACAGGCCGGCCACGCCGAGGGTGAAGACGGCCACCAGCGCCACGGTGACCGCGAGACTGACGCCGAAGACGGAGCCGAGGGCCGCCCAGTCGATCTTCATGCAGATGCTTCCTTGGGTACCGGAGGGAGGGGGTGGGGGAGGGGGCCGTACGGTCAGACGGCGGCGGCCGGCGGTACGGCCTGGTCGGCGACGGCCGGGCCCGCGGACACCGGCGGAGACGGGATCGTGGCCGTCAGATTCTCGGCCGGGGTACCCACCGCCGGAGGTGCCACGGCGGCGATCGCGGCGGTCACCACACCGGCCGGCTCGCCGGTGTCATTGACGTTGCTGTGGTCGACGACCTCGCGCCGGGACACCTTCCAGATCGCGGCGGCGGCTGCGACCAGGAAGACGGCCACACACCCGGTGCCCCAGTCGCCGAGATCCGTGACGGTCTCCGCGAGCGCGCCGACCAGCGCGGCGGCCGGCAGCGTCAGCGCCCAGGCGACGACCATCCGGGTCGCCGTGGACCAGCGGACCACGCCGCCCTTGCGGCCCAGACCCGCGCCCATCACGGAACCGGAGACGACATGCGTGGTGGAGAGGGAGAAGCCGAGGTGCGAGGAGGCCAGGATGGCGGTCGCCGCACTGGTCTGGGCGGCGAAGCCCTGCTGCGGCCGAAGGTCGGTCAGGCCCTTGCCCATCGTGCGGATGATGCGCCAGCCGCCGAGGTAGGTGCCGAGGGCGATGGCGAGGCCGGCGGAGAGTATGACCCAGGTGGGAGGGTTGGAGCCGGGGGCGAGGGCGCCGCCGGCGATCAGTGCCAGGGTGATGATGCCCATCGTCTTCTGGGCGTCGTTCGTGCCGTGGGCCAGGGAGACCAGGCCCGCGGAGGCGATCTGGCCGGCCCGGTAGCCCTTCTCGGCGGCCCTGCCGTCCGCCTTCGCGCCGAGCCGGTACGACAGGCGGGTGGCGAGCAGCGCCGCCACGCCCGCGACGACCGGCGCGGCGAGCGCCGGGATGAGGACCTTGGTGACGAGCGCGTCGCCGTGCACGGCGCCCGCGCCGGCGGAGGCCACGGTGGCGCCGATCAGGCCGCCCATCAGGGCGTGCGAGGAACTGGAGGGCAGGCCCACCAGCCAGGTCAGCAGGTTCCAGAGGATCGCGCCCACCAGGGCGGCGAAGATGACCTCGGGACGGATGCCGGTCTCGTCGACGAGACCTTTGGAGATCGTGTTGGCGACCTCCACGGAGAGGAAGGCGCCCACCAGGTTGAGTGCGGCCGACATGGCCACCGCGACCTTGGGCTTGAGCGCACCGGTCGAGATGGTCGTGGCCATCGCGTTGGCGGTGTCGTGGAAACCGTTCGTGAAATCGAACGCGAGTGCGGTGATCACCACAATCGCGAGGATCAGCGAGAAGCTTTCCATTTACCCAGGCAATCGTTCGAAGTCATTGGCCGGTTGAACGTAGGCAACCTGGATGAACGGAAGGTGAACTGAGGAGGGATTCATGGTGTCGCCGACGGCGCTCCCGCGGTGGCCGCCGTGACCCGTTGAGGAGACCTGGGTCACCCGGCAGGATCAGGGCATGGACGAGGGCATGGACGAGGTCATGGATCAGGGCACCGATCGGAGCATTCCGCAGGGCGTTCCTCAGGGCATGACGGCACAGGTGGCACACGCCTGGGAGGCTCTGGTCGGCGCGGCTCGCCGCACCGTGTCCGACGGGCTGGTCGTCGGCACCTCGGGGAATGTCTCGGTGCGCGTCGGCGACACCGTGCTGGTCACGCCCTCGGGTGTGCCGTACGACCGGCTCACGCCGCACGACGTGACCGGCGTGCGCCTCGACGGCCGGCAGGTGCTCGGCACGCTGGTGCCCACCAGCGAACTGCCCATGCACCTCGCCGTCTACCGCGCCACGGACGCGCGAGCCGTCGTCCACACCCACGCCGTGCACGCCACGGCCGTCTCGACGCTGGTCTCCGAACTGCCCGCGATCCACTACATGACGGCGGCGCTCGGCGGCCCCGTCCGCGTCGCGCCGTATGCCACGTACGGCACCGAGGAACTGGCCCGGAACATGCTCCGCGCCCTCGCCGGCCGCTCCGGCTGCCTGCTGCGCAACCACGGCACCCTCACCTACGGCACCACCCTCGACCAGGCCTACGACCGCACCGCCCAACTGGAGTGGATGTGCCGCCTGTGGCTGACGGCATCCTCGGTACCGGGCCACACCCCCACCCTCCTGACCCCCACCCAACTGACAGAAGCAGCAACGCACCTCCACACCTACGGCCAGCCCCCAGAAACACAGAACGCCGCAAGCTAGGACCACGAGAAACCGCGCGCCAACCGCCCCAGGGGCGCGGGGAACGGCGCAACAAACCACAGACACCCCGCACCGAGACCACAACGCGCACCCCCTCCCCGGGGGCGCGGGGAACTGCGCAACAAACCACAGGCAACCCGCACTGGCAACGCAACGCGCACCGCCTCCCCCGGGGGCGCGGGGAACTGGGCAACAAACCACAGGCAACCCGCACTGGCAACGCAACGCGCACCGCCTCCCCCGGGGGCGCGGGGAACTGGGCAACAAACCACAGGCAACCTGCACTGGCAACGCAACGCGCACCGCCTCCCCCGGGGGCGCGGGGAACTGGGCAACAAACCACAGACATCCCGCACTGGCAACGCAACGCGCACCGCCTCCCCCGGGGGCGCGGGGAACTGCGCAACCCGGCCGAAGAACCCCCCGTTTCCACTGGCCCCCCATCCCCCTCCCCCAGCACACTGGATTCCGTGCGCACTGTCACAGCGACGGCCGCCGCCCTCACCGCGGCCCTGGCAGCCGGCGCGGCCGGCGTGGCCGCCGGACGCCTGGCGAGCGACGCCGCGCTCAAGGCGCCCGCCGGCCGGCCCCTGCCCACCGAACCCCGGCTCACCGTGCACGGCACGGCCGCGGGCCAGATCACCCTCACCCGCGACCTGGCCTCCCTGCGCCCCGGCACCTACGGCCTCGCGGGCGACGGCTCACACGCCGTCGTCGGCCCGGTCCTGGAATCCGTCCGGAGCACCGCCGACACGGTCGTACGCCGTCTGCAAGGCGTCACCCACGGCACCCTCGGGGTCGGCGACAAGGTCTGGCTGACCCCGAACGTGCACATCGGCAACCCGGCCTCCGCCCTCGACCTCGACCACGCCGACATCGACGTACCCGGCGAACTCGGCCCGCTGCCCGCGTGGTTCGTGCCCGGCGACCGGGACATCTGGGTGATCGCCGTGCACGGTCTGGGCACCACCCGTGAACAGGCCCTTAACGTCATGGAATTCCTGCACCGCAGGCGCCTTCCGGTGCTCGCCCTCGCCTACCGCGGCGACCTCGGCGCACCCCGCAGGCCCGATGGCCTGAACCACTTCGGCGAGACCGAGTGGCGCGACCTGGACGCCGCGATCCGCTATGCCCTCCGGCACGGTGCCGGCCGCGTGATCCTGCTCGGCTGGTCCACCGGCGCCACCATGGCCCTGCACGCCGCCGCCCGCTCACCCGAACGGGACCGTATCGCCGGGCTCGTCCTGGACTCGCCGGTGCTGGACTGGCCGGCCACGCTGCGCGCCCTGGCTTCGGCCCGCCACACGCCGGACGCCGTGCTGCCGCTCGCCGTGCGCGCCGCGCAGGGGCGCACCGGTCTGCACCCCGACGGCCTCGCCGACGCCGCCGACCCCGCCCGGCTCGATGTGCCCACCCTGATCATCCACGGCCCGGGCGACACCGTGGCCCCCTGGGCGTACTCCCGGCGTCTCGCCGACCGCCGCCCGGACCGTGTCGCCCTGCACACCGTCCCGGACGCCCCGCACGCGGCCATGTGGAACGCCGACCCCGAGGAGTACGAGGAACAGCTGCGCCGGTTCCTGACTCCGCTCATGTAATCCATTCCGTTTAACTCCGTACCGGTGGCCTGATCGTGGCCCGGCCGCCCCAGCCGGACCCGTGCGTTGGCCACCCCCGTCGCCCGCCGTGACATTCCGTTTGGGTTTTCGGACCGTCAACCGGGAGACTGCCCCCGTGACGTCCCGTATCCCGCGCGACTCCAGGCTTCGACTCGTCCGACCGCGACCCCTGGCCGCCGCCCCCAGAGCTGTGAACCAGCGGCGCCCGAGCCGCCCCGCACCCCGGCCACCGGAAGGCACGCCCGCCCCCGCGGAGCTGGCCAGAATGGCGCGCTCCGGCCTGGCGGGTGCGGCCCGCGTCGCCCACTGGGCCGACGCCGCCCTCGGCCCCGGCCGCGCCGGGGCCACCGAGGACGGCAAGGCCACCCTCTCCGACGCGGCCGCCGAACGCGCGGCCGGCGATCTGCATCTGACCGTGGCCCAGGTCCGGGCCGACTGGGACACCGCCCGCCTCGCCGGCCTGGTCGAGGTGCACGGCGACAGCGCCCGCCCCGGCTGGCGGCTGCGTGCCTGGGACCGGGACGACAGTGCCGTACTGCGCGGCTGGGTCGCCCTGTTCGACGCCTGGTCGCTGGCCCATCCGGAACCCGCCGAGCACGAGCACGCGGTCGTCGCGGACGTGGTCTCGGCCATGCCTCAGGTGCTCTCCTTCCTCCAGTTGTCCGCCGGCCCGGTCCCGGTCGAGCAGCTCCTCGACCTGCTCCGGCAGCGGGTGACCGAACTGCGCACCGAGCGCTGCGAAGTCCCCTACGAGCCCGGTCCGGACGATGCCCCGGGCGCCGCGCTCCCGACGGCAGACGCGCCCGCCGCGCCGCCGCCCGCGCCCGCCGAGGACACCCTCCTCGCCCCGATCCTCGACTGGGCCCTGCACGCCCTCGCCTCCGTCGGCGCCCTCACCTACGGCGACGGCCAGGCCACCCTCACCCCGCTCGGCAGCTGGGCGGTGTGGGTCAAGCTGGAGCAGATCTGCGTGGCCGCGCAGAGTCCGGCCGGGAACATCGAACAGTCCGCCGAGGACATGCTCCGCGGCTGCGCCCAGCTCCGCCCCAACGCCGCCCGCGCCGAGTACCGCGCCTGGCTCGCCGCCCGCCCCGTCGGCAGCGCCGTCACCGAACTGATCGGGGCCGCCCGCGGCGACGACGCGCTGCTGCGCGGCCTCGCCTTCGAGGCACTGCGGGTCGTCGGCGCCCCCGCCGAGCCCGATGTGCACGGCGTCGTCGACGAGCCCACGCTGCGGCCCTACGCCCTGCTGTGGCTCGCCGAGCACGACGGGGCCGACCCGGAGGACGCCCACGAGGTCCTCACCCGCGAAGAGGCCACGTGGCTGTGGGTCGACACCGCCGCCGCCGTCGCCGACCACGGCGAGGCGCCGATGCTCGTGCGTCATCTGGAGTCCGCGGTGCAGCCCACCGTCCCCCGGCTGCTCGACGAGGTGCGCGCGGTGGGGCACCCGCGCACCGTGCAGGTCCTGGTCGCGCTCGCCGCCGCGCACCCCGACCCGGCCCTGGCCAAGGCGGTGCGCCGGGCCGCTTTCCAGGTGCACACCGGCGGATAGCGCGCGGCCGAGCGGGTCAGATCCCTATCTCGGGGGCGTATGTCCCGAAGCTCCAGATATTGCCCTCGGCGTCCCGGGCCGTGTAGTCCCGCGAGCCGTAGTCCTGGTCCGTCGGGGGCATCACGATCTCCGCGCCGTGGTCCACGGCGCGCTGGTGATGCGCGTCGACGTCGTCCACCACGATGTACACCCCCGCCGGGCCCGCGTCCCTCATCAGCGTGTCGAAGACGCCGCCGCGGCCCTTGGAACCCAGCATCACCGCACCGTTGCCCTGCACCAGCTCGGCGTGCAGCACCAAGCCGTTCTCTCCCTCGTACACCGACAGCTCGGTGAATCCGAAGGCCTCCGTGAGCTGTTTGATCGCCGCCTTCGCGTCCGCGTACAGCAGCGTCGGATAGATGCTCGGACGCCCTCCGCCCGTGCCTGCCATGCCGATCACTCCCCTGTGAACATGCCTCACCTGTGTCCGTCGACGGGCCCGTCGGTCCCGTGGATCCGACCTGCCGCCCAGTCTTGCACCCGGCACTGACAACGCCCGGCGGCAACCGGCCCCCGCTTCACCGGAACGTGTCGCACCGGCCCATGCCCCGATCCGGCACCCGAGCACCCGAGCGGCCGAACGGGGGACGGCCGAAGGCCCCCTTGCGTGTCGCACCCGCCCGCCCCGCCGCCCCGCCCCCGCCTGACTACGCTCTGCGCCTGCCCCGGCCGCCCCGGAAGGGCAGTGCGGACTGGGCGGACGGGACGGCCCCGAGGGACCGGCCGGCCTGTGGCCGAAGGCGCCGGGCGGATCAGACGGGCCAGGTGGACGGGGTGCTCTGGAGGCGCCGTAGGAACCGGCCGGACGATGGGGCTGGGCGGACTGGCGAACCGGGCGGACCGAAAGGACAGGAGGGGCCTTGGGGCGGGGCGAACAGGATGGACCGCAGGGACCTGCCGGCCCCGAAGGGCTGGGCGGACTGAGTGGCCCGGAGGGATGGGGCGAACCCGAGGGAGCAGAAGAGCCGGGCGGACCGGACGCCCCGGAAGGGCCAGAGGGGCCGGAAAAGCCTGGCGGACCGGATGGCGCGGTCGGGTCGGTCGGGCCAGATGGCCGGGAAGGGTCCGGGGGATCGGAAGGGCCGGGCGGATCAGATGGACCGCAGGGACCTGCCAGCCCCGAAGGGCTGGGCGGACTGAGTGGCCCGGAGGGATGGGGCGAACCCGACGGGCCGGCAGAGCCGGGCGGACCGGAAGGGCCAAAGGGGCCGCAGGGACTCGACGGACCGGACGCCCCAGCCGGGCCAGAGGAGCCGGCAGAGCCGGGACGACCGGATGCCCCCGCAGGGCCAGAGGGGCCGGAGAAGCCTTCCGGACCGGACGCCCCGGAAGGGCCCGAGGGGCGGCAAGGGCTTGGTGGGCCGGATGGCGCTGGAGGACCGGAAGGGCCGGCACAGGTTCCCGGTGGTGGGGATGGGTGGGAAGGCGTGCTGAGGGGCCCAGGGAAGGTGGGGCGGGTGCGTGGTGGCGTTCGGGGGCTTGTTCTCGGTGGGGCTCTCGTGGGTGTGCTTCTCGTCGCCGCTCATCAGTTGCGGCCCGCCGCCCCTTACGGGGACCGGCTCGTCGCGCACGACCCCCAGGGGCAGGCCGTGACGGCGGTCCGTACCCGCGGCGCGGCCGTGGAGGCGTACGACCCGGCCGACGGCGAGCGCCGCTGGCGCTACGCGCGCGAGGGCCGCCGCCCGCTCGACGTGCTCCCCGCGCGCGGGCACGCCATCGCCCTCTGGGACGACGGACTCGTCACCGCCACCGACGGCCGCTCCGTGCGCTGGCACCGCGCCCTGCCCGCGGCATCCGGCTGGCTCGCCGCGCACGGCGCCACGGGCGTCCTGCGCCCGCTGCCCCGTGGCATGCTCGCGGTGCTCACCCCGCACCGCATCACCGCGTACCGCACCGCCGACGGCGACCTGCGCTGGGTGCTGCCCGCGCGTGAGCGCTGCGCGTTCCGTCCCGACCGTGCCCTGCGGCACGGCCCGAACCTGCTCGTCGCCCAGCCCTGCGCGCGGGGCGCCTGGACCGATCAGCTCATCGCCGTCGACGACCTCGGGCCCGTCGCGCCGCACCGCACGCCCCTCGGCAACGAGATGCCGGGCCGTGGAACGGGACACCCGGACCCGGGAAAACCGCTTGCGCCGCCCAGTTAGACTGACCCCCATGGCCATTCTCCTCGCGCATTAGACGGCGGGAACGTCCTCAGCCGCCCATCCCGCCAACGACGTCCGCCCTGGAGTCTGTCCGTGATCTCCGCCTCCGGTATCGAGCTGCGCGCCGGTGCCCGCATCCTCATCGAGAACGCCACGTTCCGCGTCGCCAAGGGCGACCGCATCGGTCTCGTCGGCCGCAACGGCGCCGGCAAGACCACCCTCACCAAGGTCCTGGCAGGCGAGGGCATCCCCGCCGCCGGCACCGTCACCCGCTCCGGCGAGGTCGGCTATCTGCCGCAGGACCCGCGCACCGGCGACCTGGACATCCTCGCCCGCGACCGCGTCCTGTCCGCACGCGGCCTCGACGTGCTGATCCGCAAGATGCGCGAGAACGAGCAGCGCATCGCCACCGGCCAGGGCGCCACCCGGGAGAAGGCGCTGAAGCAGTACGAGCGTCAGGAGACCGAGTTCCTCACCAAGGGCGGGTACGCCGCCGAGGCCGAGGCCGCCACCATCGCCGCCGCGCTCAACCTGCCCGAGCGGGTGCTCGGCCAGCCGCTGCACACGCTCTCCGGCGGTCAGCGCCGCCGTGTCGAGCTGGCCCGGATCCTGTTCTCGGACGCGGACACGCTGCTGCTCGACGAGCCCACGAACCACCTCGACGCCGACTCGATCGCCTGGCTGCGCGACTACCTGAAGACGTACCGCGGCGGCTTCATCGTCATCTCGCACGACGTCGACCTGGTCGAGACGGTCGTGAACAAGGTGTTCTACCTGGACGCCAACCGTTCGATGATCGACGTCTACAACATGGGCTGGAAGCTCTACCAGCAGCAGCGCGAGGCCGACGAGAAGCGTCGCAGGCGTGAGCGGCAGAACGCCGAGAAGAAGGCCGCCGCGCTCAACGCCCAGGCCGACAAGATGCGGGCCAAGGCCACCAAGACCGTCGCCGCGCAGAACATGGCACGCCGCGCCGAGAAGCTGCTGTCCGGCCTCGAAGCGGTCCGCCAGTCCGACAAGGTCGCCAAGCTGCGCTTCCCGGAGCCCGCGCCCTGCGGCAAGACCCCGCTGATGGCCGAGGGCCTGTCGAAGTCGTACGGCTCGCTGGAGATCTTCACCGACGTCGACCTGGCCATCGACAAGGGCTCGCGGGTCGTCATCCTGGGCCTCAACGGCGCGGGCAAGACCACCCTGCTGCGGCTGCTCGCGGGCGTCGAACAGCCGGACACCGGCATGGTCGTCCCCGGCCACGGCCTCAAGCTCGGCTACTACGCGCAGGAGCACGAGACCCTGGACGCCGGCCGCACGGTCCTGGAGAACATGCGCTCGGCCGCCCCCGACATGGATCTGGTCGAGGTCCGCAAGGTCCTGGGCTCGTTCCTGTTCTCCGGCGACGACGTCGACAAGCCCGCCGGCGTCCTGTCCGGCGGCGAGAAGACCCGCCTGGCGCTCGCCACACTCGTCGTCTCGTCGGCGAACGTGCTGCTCCTGGACGAGCCGACCAACAACCTCGACCCGGCCAGCCGGGAGGAGATCCTCGGCGCGCTGCGCACCTACGCCGGCGCGGTCGTCCTGGTCACCCACGACGAGGGCGCGGTGGAGGCGCTCCAGCCGGAGCGGATCATCCTGCTGCCGGACGGTGTGGAGGACCTGTGGGGCGCCGACTACGCGGATCTCGTCACCCTGGCTTGATCGAAAGAATGATCCACGGGCTATGGATCATTCGGCCCATCGGTGATCCATCATCTGTGTGAGATCTCCTGGTATCCGGGTGTGTCCTACACCCATGTCGCGGCCGATCCCTCCGTCGGTGAGGGGTCGGCCGTCGTGCGTCTCTGACCTGGCACTTCACGAATGAACCCGTTCGGCGGTACGGACGGCAGGCATCGGAACCATTGATTCCGCTTGTGGGGATGTACTCCTGTCGTCAAAACCGTGTCTTACGGACCTTGCCGAATGGGTGGCCATCGGGCCCGGGAGGGGTGATCATGAGGAGACCAGAGCGCACTTCCCATGAGGAGGCACGGGTGGCCGAGACTCTGAAGAAGGGCAGCCGGGTGACCGGCGCCGCGCGCGACAAGCTCGCGGCAGACCTGAAGAAGAAGTACGACTCCGGTGCGAGCATCCGGGCGCTGGCCGAGGAGACCGGCCGCTCGTATGGCTTCGTACACCGGATGCTCAGCGAGTCGGGCGTCACGCTCCGTGGGCGTGGCGGAGCGACCCGGGGCAAGAAGGCCGCATCGTCCTGACCACGGGCGGCCCATCGGCTTCGATGGTGGCCACTCGGCCGGTCCTCCCGCGGCCCCCTTGAGGGGCCTGGGGGCACCGCGGATCGGCCGGGTGGTTACTGTGCAGTCACTCAGCATGCCGTCACGGCACGGCGTGTCGACCGCACTCATCGGAGGCGCCCCATGGCTTCGCCCGACCAGGACCTTGCTCCCGCACTCGACAAGGACGGCGTACGGCTCACCGTCGACGACGCGCTCGCCACGGTGTCCCTGACCAACCCGGCCAAGCGCAACGCCCAGAGCCCCGCACTGTGGCGGGCGTTGGCCGAGGCCGGGAGGTCGCTGCCGGGCACCGTGCGAGTCGTCGTGCTGCGCGGCGAGGGCAAGTCCTTCTCCGCCGGGCTCGACCGTCGGATGTTCGCCCCGGACGGCATTGTGGACGAGCCGACGCTCACCGATCTCGCACGCCTCGGCGATGCCGAACTGGACGCGGCCATCGCCGCCTTCCAGGAGGCATTCACCTGGTGGCGGCGGAACGACCTCGTCTCCGTCGCCGCCGTCCAAGGACATGCCATCGGCGCGGGCTTCCAGCTCGCCCTCGCCTGTGACCTGCGCGTCGTCGCCGACGACGTGCAGTTCGCGATGCGCGAGACCAGCCTAGGGATCGTGCCCGATCTGACCGGTACGCACCCGCTGGTCGACCTGGTCGGATACGCCCGCGCGCTGGAGATCTGCGTGACCGGGCGGTTCGTCGGCGCCGAGGAGGCGGTGAGCTGTGGGCTCGCCAACCTCGCGGTGCCCGTCGGCGAACTCGACGCCGCCGTACACGATCTGACCGGGGCGATCCTGGCCGCGCCACGCGACGCCGTGGTGGAGACCAAGGCCCTGCTGCGCGGGGCGGGCGGACGCACGTACGAGGAGCAGCGCGCCGCCGAACGGACCGCCCAGGCGCGGCGGCTGAGGGATCTGGCCGGCGTCGGCGACTGAGCCGTGCACGGGCCCGGCGGCCCGGCGCTCAGCCCACCGCCGTGACCAGCACCGCCACCGTCGTACGCCCCTCCAGCGCCGCCGCCACCGCGGTACGCACCTGACGGACCACGTCCAGCGGCCGGTGCCCCGCCGCCACCGCCAGCTCCACCCGGACATGGCGGTGCGGCGAAGCGTCCGGCCCGTGCCGCCGTTCCTCGCAGTGCACGCCCCGGCCAAGACCGCCCAGGCTGCCGGTCAGCCGGACCACACCCGGCACGGACAGGGCCGCCGTCGCCGCGCGGATCTCGTCGGGGCCGTTGCTCTCACGGGCCGGGGCCGGCTGCGGCGCCCGCGCCTTCGGGGAGTCCGCGGGCCCGTCCAGCAGTTCGGTGATCCGCAGGTCCACCTCCGTGACCGTCAGCCCGAGCCGTCGGTCTGCGGCCGTGGCCAGGGCCAGCCGGAGCCGGGACGCGGTGTCCGTCAGCGGCGCGGCGGCCGTGGCCGCGAAGTCCGCCGTCACCCGCAGCGGTCCCGGGGGCAACGCGCTCGGCGGCGCCGGCACGGCGGCCTCTTCTGCCTCACCGGTCTCTTCAGCCTCAGCAGCCGCCGCGTCCTCCGCCTTGGCTGCCTCGCCGGCCTCCTCCGCCTCGTCGGTCCCGCCAGTCCCGTCAGCATCGGCGAGTGCGATCCGCAGCCTGCCCAGGCGCACCCCAGGCACCTCCGCGGCGGCGCGCCGCAGCACCGCCTCGGCCGCCGCCTCAGTGATCCACCCGCCGTCCCGCGCACCGCCGAGCGGCAGCAGCCTGCCGAGCCCCACCTGCTGCCGAACCACTCGGGTCCATGGATCCGCCGTCATTCCTCCAGCCTGCCCTATTCCTGGCGCGCATTCCCGTCACCGCACATACGGTGGTCACAGGAGGACGAGCGGAAGGGACGCACGGCGATGACCGACATGACGGAGCAGAACCGGACGACGGGCCCCGAGGCCGAGGCCGAGACACAGACCCGCAAAGCCACCAAGCGCGGCGGTGGGGACCCGGCGAGCCGCGGCCGGACCACCATCGCCGACGGGGTCGTGGAGAAGATCGCCGGGCTCGCCGCGCGTGACGTGCTGGGCGTGCATGCGATGGGCAGTGGGCTGAGCCGGACCTTCGGCGCCGTGCGCGACCGGGTGCCGGGCGGTTCGAAGTCGGTGACCCGCGGGGTGAAAGCCGAGGTCGGCGAGGTACAGACCGCGCTCGACCTGGAGATCGTCGTGGACTACGGAGTGTCCATCGGCGACGTGGCCCGGGACGTCCGGGAGAACGTGATCGCCGCCGTGGAGCGGATGACCGGGCTTGAGGTGGTGGAGGTCAACATCGCGGTGAGTGATGTCAAGCTCCCCGAGGAAGAAGAAGAGGAGCCGGAGCCGCGGATCCAGTGATGCCCCGGGCGGCGACGGGACCACGCGGCTGAGGAGCGGAGGAGGGCGGCAGGATGAACATGGCCGTGATTGGCATGATCGCCGGGATGGCGCTGGGTTTCGCCGGGTACTTCGGCGGGTTCGGCGCGTTCCTGCTGGTGGCGGCCCTGGGCGCGATCGGGTTCGTCGTCGGCCGATTTCTGGAGGGTGACCTGGAACCGGGTGACTTCTTCCGTACCCGCGACCACAAGCGCGAGCGGCCCCGATGACGACCGCCTCTGAGTCCGTGAGTGATGGGCCCGGCGCGGCACACGGAGCGGTGACCGCCGTCGCGCCGGGCGCGCGCGGCGCCACCCGGATCGCCGACCGGGTCGTCGCGAAGATCGCCGCGCAGGCCGCGCGGGAGGCCGTCGGCCCGCTCCCGAAGGACGTCGCGCCCCCGCACGCGACCGTCGTCGTGCGCCCCCCGGCCGCCGAATCCGCCCGGAACCGGGCGGCCGCCACCGCCTCGGCCCGGGTCAGCGTCCACCTGGAACTCGACTACCCGACCGACATCGGCGCCCGCTGTGCGGCCGTGCGTCGTCATGTCACCGAGCGGGTAGGCGCGTTGGCGGACATGGAGGTGCCGGAGGTCGCCGTGGAGGTCGAGCGGCTGCATCTGGCACCGGGGCACGGCGCGGACGGGAGGACGCGATGAGCGAGCCCCAGGGCACGGAGAACGGCACCCGGCCCCTGCCGGTCGTGGAGAAACCGGCCGGTCCCGCACTCGACCGGTCCGCCGCGGCGGTGGACCACGATCCGCCGGCCGCCGCGCAGGGCCCGGACGGCCGGGAGGGCCGCTTCTGGTCCGTGCGCCGGGTCCCCGCCGGCATCGTCGCACTGCTCCTCCTGCTCGGCGCGGGCGTCTTCCTGTACGACATCGCCGCCGTACGGGCCCATCAGCCCGCCATGCACTGGCGCCGCGCCCTGGCCCATCAGCTCGCGCACCGGCCCCTCGACGACATCTGGGTGCTGATCGGCGCCGGCGTCGCCACGGTCCTCGGTCTGTGGCTGATCGCGCTCGCCGTCACCCCCGGCCTGCGGAGCCTGCTGCCGATGCGGCGCGGCCACCCCGACGTCCGGGCCGGACTCCAGCGCGCGGCCGCCGCACAGGTGCTGCGCGACCGGGCCATGGAGGTCTCGGGCGTGCGGTCGGTGCGGGTGCGGATGCGGCGACGGAAGGCCGACGTCCGCGCGGTCTCGCACTTCCGTGAACTCGACGAGGTACGCGCCGACCTGGACCTCACGCTCGCCGAGGCGGTCCGAGGACTGGGCCTGTCCCGGCCGCCCGCCCTGTCGGTGCGTGTGGCACGGCCCGGACGGAAGGGGTGACTACGGTGCTCCGGATCGTCAACCGGGTGCTGATCGGGATCATCGGTCTGCTGCTGGTCGTCGTCGGCGGCCCGGTGCTGGCCGTGGGCCTGGGCGCGGGGGCGCCGTCCTGGTGGATCCACGGCGGGCCGCACGATGTGCTGCTCAGCGATGCCCAGCGGAGCCGGTGGCGGGACGCCGGCTGGTGGTGGCCCGCGGTCATCGCCGGGCTCGCCGTTCTCGTGCTGCTCGGGCTGTGGTGGCTGATCGCGGTGCTGCGCCGCCGCCGGCTGGCCGAGGTGGTCGTCGACACGGGCGACGGCGCGGGCGCGCTGCTGCGCGGCCGGGCCCTGGAGACCGTGCTCGTCGGGGACGCGGCCCGTCTTGACGGGGTGGCCCACGCCCAGGCGACGCTGACCGGCCGCCGCACCGCCCCGCAGGCCCGGGTCTGGCTCCAGCTGGAACCGGACGTGGACCCGGGCACGGCCCTGCACCACCTCGCCACCGAGTCCCTGGCCCGCGCCCGCGACTCCGCGCGGCTGTCGGCGCTGCCGGCGGAGGTGTCCCTGCGAGCCGTCAAGCACCGCGCGGAGCGGGTGACTTGACACAGCCGACCGACACCCCGGCCGCGTTCGCGCCCTGCCGCGGGTCGTGCGGTCGCGATGAGCCGTGCGGGCGTGTCGGCGCCGGGGCCCAGTTCGGCCGTCGCGCCGGCGGCCCACTGGTCGTACCGGTCTTCGGCATCGCGCGGGGCCTGCGGTGGCCCGTGGAACCAGCCGGGTAGCGGCCGTGGTCGGCAGGCAGCCGTCGGAGTCGGTGCCGTGTGCTCCGGCCCAGTTCGGTCGTCGCGTCGGCGGCCCGCTGGTCGGCCCGTTCCGGGAGTGCAGCGGCGCGCTGCGCGGCGTCGCGGCGGTGGTCGCGCCGCTTCCACTCACCCGCCCCGGCCTGTGGCCGTCGGCCGTGCTCATCCGCCCCGGCCGGTCGCCGACTCGCCCCGGTCTTCGGTACGGCGCGGGGCCTGCGGAACCAGTCGGGTACCGCCCGTGGTCGGCAGGGTGCCGGCGGTGTCGGTGCCGTGTGTTCCGGGACAGCGGGCAGGGCGCGGGGGAGTCCGGCCGATGGGTGCGGGCCGTTGCCTCAGAAGCCGTGGCGCATTCCGCCGTCGACCGGGAGCATGATGCCCGTCAGATAGGAGGCGGCAGGGGACAGCACGAACGCGGCCACCCGGCCGAACTCAGCCGGTGTGCCGTACCGGCGCAGCGGGACGCGTGCCTCGCTCGCGGCCCGGGTGACCGCCGGGTCCGCGGACAGCGCGTCCAGCTCGCGCACGCGGTCCGTGTCGATGCGCCCCGGCAGCAGCCCCACGACCCGGATCCCGCGCGGCCCCAGCTCGTCCGCGATCGACTTGGCCAAGCCGGCCAGTCCGGGCCGCAGCCCGTTGGAGATCGTCAGCCCGGGGATCGGCTCGTGCACCGACCCGGACAGCACGAACCCGATGACACCGCCCTCCGCCAGCTCAGCCGCCGCCGCGCGAGCGACCCGCACCGCGCCCAGGAACACCGACTCGAAACCGGCCCGCCACTGCTCGTCCGTGTTGTCGGCGACGAAACCCGGCGGCGGCCCGCCGACGCTGACCAGCACGCCGTCGAAGCGGCCGAACCGCTCGCGGGCGGTCGCGATCAGCCGCGCGGGGGCGTCCGGGTCGGCGTTGTCCACGGCGACCCCGATCACGCCGGGGCCCAGTTCGGCCGCCGCGTCGGCGACCCGCTGCTCGTCCCGCCCCGTGATGACCACCTTCGCCCCGTCGGCGACCAGTTCGCGCGCGGCGGCGTTGCCCAGCCCGCGCGTGGCCCCCGTGACGACGTACACCCGGTCCTTCAGTCCAAGATCCATGGCCCCTATCCTGCCCCCTCGCCCCCGAACAGCACGAGGGCGGTGTTCACCAACGCGATATGGCTGAAGGCCTGTGGGAAGTTGCCCAGCTGGCGCCCGGCCGCCGGGTCGTACTCCTCGGACAGCAGCCCCACGTCGTTGGCGATCCCCACCAGCCGCTCGAACAGCCGCCGCGCCTGCGCCGTACGGCCCGTCAGATGCAGCGCGTCCGCGAGCCAGAACGAGCAGGCCAGGAAGACGCCCTCGCGGCCGGGCAGCCCGTCGATGCCGTCGTCGGCGCCGGCGTAGCGCTGCACGAACCCGTCGCGCCCCAGCTCCGCGCGGACCGCGTCCACCGTGCCGATCACCCGCGGATCGTCCGGCGGCAGAAACCCGGCGCGGGGGATGAGCAGCAGAGCGGCGTCCAGCTCCCGCGAGCCGTAGTACTGGGTGAAGGTGTTCCGGTCCGGGTCGTAGCCCTTCTCACACACCTCGCGGTGCACCTCGTCCCGCAGCGCCCGCCAGCCCGCCTTGTCCCCGGGGAGGTCCGGATACTCCTCCAGGGTGCGCACCGCCCGGTCGGCGGCCACCCACACCATCACCTTCGAGTGCACGAAGTGCCGGCGTCCGCCGCGCACCTCCCACAGCCCCTCGTCCGGCTGCTGCCAATGGGCGCGCAGCCACTCCAGCAGGATGTTCTGCATCGACCACATGTGCGGCTTGGGCGACAGCCCGGAACGCCGGGCCAGCCACAGCGAGTCCATGACCTCGCCGTACACGTCGAGCTGCAACTGGTTGACGGCGCCGTTGCCGATCCGCACCGGCGCCGACCCGGCGAACCCGGACAGCCACGGCACCTCGAACTCGGGCAGCCGCCGCTCACCGGCCACGCCGTACATGATCTGCAGATCCGCCGGGTCGCCCGCGACCGCGCGCAGCAGCCAGTCGCGCCAGGCCCCGGCCTCCTTGTGGTATCCCGCCGACAGCAGGGCGCCGAGGGTGAGGGTGGAGTCGCGCAGCCAGCAGTAGCGGTAGTCCCAGTTGCGCACACCGCCCAGTTCCTCGGGCAGCGACGTGGTGGCCGCGGCGACGATGCCACCGGTCGGACGGTACGTGAGGGCCTTGAGGGTGATCAGGGAGCGTACGACGGCGTCCCGGTGGGGGCCGTCGTAGCGGCAGCGGGCCGCCCAGCGCCGCCAGTCCCGCACACTGGAGCTGAGCGCTTGGTACGGATCGACCAGGCCGGGCCGCGGCTCGTGCGAGGGGTGCCAGGTGAGGACGAAGGCGATCTTCTCGCCCTCCGCGACGGAGAACTCGGAGTGCGTGCCGAAGTCCTTGCCCCATGTCCGCACCTCGGGCTCGCTGCGCAGCCACACCGAGTCCGGTCCGGCGACGGCGACCCGGTGGCCGCCGGAGCGGCGCATCCACGGGATGATCGAGCCGTAGTCGAAGCGGAGGCGGAGCGTGCTGTGCACGGTGACGCGCCCGCTGACGCCCTCCACGATCCGGATCAGCTCGGGCGCGCGCTCGCGCTGCGGCATCAGGTCGGTGACCCGGACGGTCCCCTCGGGGGTGTCCCACTCGGTGTCGAGGACCAGCGTGTCGGGACGGTAGCCGCGGCGGGTGCAGCTGTCCGCGTCCACGGGCGCGATCCTCCAGTGCCCGTTCTCCTCGTCGCCGAGGAGCCTCGCGAAGCAGGCGCCGGAGTCGAACCGGGGCAGACACAGCCAGTCGATGGAGCCGTCCGTGCCGACCAGGGCAGCGGTCTGCTCATCGCTGATGAGGGCGTAGTCCTCGATGCGGGAGTGCACGCAGATGCGGGTTCCCGGTGTACCGACGGGACAATCCGGGGCGCGGCCGGGCGAGTGACGCGCCCGGTGGTCACACGGCGGCCGGTTCCGCCTGCGGCGTCGCCCCGCCGTCCGTCGCACGGGTACGCTCATGTGCCTCCCGGCGCGCCAGGACGACCCAGCCGACCGGGACCGCGGCGGCGAACAGCCACCACTGGATCATGTACGCGTAGTTCAGCGGGGCGTCTTCCTTGCCCGGGTCGGAGATCTGCTGCGGGGTGTCGCCCTTCGGCTCGGGGGCCGTCTGCTCGACGTAGCCGCCGAGTACCTCGGCGCCGAGCCGCCGGGCCTCCTCCTCGCTGTTGATCAGCATGATCTGGCGGTCCGGCAGCCCCTCGACGTTCTTGATGCCGCTCGCCGCGGTCGTCTCGTCCGTCTTCAGCCGCCCCGTGACGGTGGTGCGGCCCGCGGGCGGCGCGGGGATCTTCGGGAAGGCGGTCTGGGAGCCGGTCGCCGGGATCCAGCCGCGGTTGACCAGGAGCACCTTGCCGTCGGTCAGCACGAACGGGGTCAGGACGTGGAAGCCGACCTCGTCGTCGGAGTTGACGCGGCGGCGCACCACGACCTCATGGCCGGTGTCGAAGGTGCCCGTCGCGGTGACGCTGCGATACCGCTCGGTGCGGGTCACCGCGTGTCCGGGCGAGGTCAGCTGCTCCACGGGTACGGCCTTGGCGGACAGGGCGTCGGTGACCAACTGGTTCCGGGCACTGCGCTCTTCGTACCGGTGCTTCTGCCAGAAGCCCAGCTCGATCATCACGGGGATCAGGAGCAGGGCGATCAGGGTGAGGATCACCCACTGCCGGGTCAACAGGAAGCGGTACACCCGTCGACCGTACAACTTGGACGTCGGGTGCATTCGGTCGGGTACCGGTTCACACCCGGTCCACGATCCCCGTCTTGCCCGCGGCCCGGGCACAGTGGGCGCCGCAGAACCACTGGCCCCCGGCCTCCACGCCCTGGCCGATGATCGAGACCCGGCAGTGCTCGCACACCGGGGCCATGCGGTGGATCGCGCAGGAGAAGCAGTCGAAGACATGGACCGCGCCCTGGGCGTGCACCTCGAACGTCATTCCGTAGTCATTGCCACAAACTTCGCATTTCGCCATGGGCTCAGGGTGAGTGGTCACCGTCGCCCGGTCGAGCGGCCACCGGGCGAGTCGCCCCCAATCACCCGACCGCCCGCCCCGCACGCACCGCGCGGTCAGCGTCGGCGGGTCGCCGGTTCCACGTCTCTCAGCAGTTGGCCGAACGCCGCCTCGTCGATCACGGGCGTACCGTACTGCCGCGCCTTGACCACCTTCGAGGTGCCCGAGTCCGGGTCGTTCGTGACCAGCAGACTGGTCAGCCGGGACAGGCTCGTCGACACATGCAGCCCCGCCTCGGTCGCCCGGTCCTCCAGCAGCTCGCGGTCGACCGACGTGTCCCCGGAGAACGCGACCCGCATGCCCTGCTTGAGCCGTTTGCCCTCCTCCCAGCGCCCCGGGTTGGGGTAGGGGCACGCGGGGCGCCTGCGGGCGGGACGCCAACCGGACGGCCGGTAGCCGCCCCAGCCGCCGCCCGCCTGCCGGCCGATCAGCGGCACGGGCGTGTCGTTCCACTCGGTCAGCGGCCGGCACTCCAGCAGCGGCAGCCGGACGTCCTTGCGCGCCGCGGCCCGCAGGCTGGGCCGGAAGGCCTCCGCGAGCACGCGCGCGTCGTCCAGCGCGTGGTGCGCCTGCCGCTGTACGACGCCGAAGTGCGCCGCCAGCGACTCCAGCTTGTGGTTGGGCAGCGGCAGGCCCAGCTCCTTGGACAGCGCGATGGTGCACAGCCGTTGACGCACCGGCGCCTCGCGTTTCGCGCGCGCGTACTCGCGTGCGATCATCTGCCAGTCGAAGACGGCGTTGTGCGCGACGAGCACCCGGTCCGCCAGCCGGGCGGCGAACTCGTCGGCGATGTCCGCGAAGAGCGGCGCCCCCGCAAGCACCTCGTTCGTCAGACCGTGGATCCACACCGGGCCCGGATCGCGCTCCGGGTTGACCAGCGTGTACCAGTGGTCCTCGACCTCGCCGCGCGCGTCCAGCCGGTAGACGGCCGCGGAGATGATCCGGTCGTCCCTGGCGAGCCCGGTGGTCTCCACGTCAACGACCGCGTATCCCTTGGGATACGCGGCCGGCCACCGGGTGGGGGAGGACGCTGCGGTCGTACGGTCTTCGAGCATGGTCACTGAGGATACGGGCCGGGACCGACAGCCGGCTCCCGGGCTCCCGGCGCCCCACGTCGGGTCCGAGGCGACGTCAAATCGCCGACCTGGGCGCGCGTTTCGGGGGCGGGCACGCCGTCCGCCCGGCAAGCCGCGCTCGCACCACGGCCGTTGCGTGTCCCGGCCGGTGCGCGTTCCGGCCGGTGCGGCGTCCCGCGCGGTGCGGCTTCCGCGCAGTGCGTGTCCGGCACCGGGGGAGCGTCGCTGCGGGCGCTCCGGAGGGCGAGCTGCGATCCTCCGTCCTGTGATGGAACCGACGCGCCCCCCACACGACGAGCCGCACGGCGGCGGGCTCGGCTCCCGGCTGAACTGGTTGCGGGCGGCGGTCCTCGGGGCGAACGACGGCATCGTGTCCACGGCCGGTCTCGTCGTCGGCGTGGCCGGGGCGACGAGCGACCGTGCCGCCCTGCTCACCGCCGGACTCGCCGGGCTGCTCGCCGGTTCGATGTCGATGGCCGCGGGCGAGTACGTGTCCGTGTCGACCCAGCGTGACTCGGAGATGGCCGCCCTGGCCGTGGAGAAGCGGGAGTTGACGGAGCAGCCGCAGGCCGAACTGGAGGAACTGGCCGGCCTGCTGGAGGAGCGCGGGCTGTCCCGGGAGGTGGCGCGGGAGGCGGCGGAGCAGTACACCGCGCGGGACGCGCTGCGGGCCCACGCGCGCGTGGAACTCGGCATCGACCCGGACGAGCTGACCAATCCCTGGCACGCGGCGTGGGCGAGCTTCCTCGCCTTCACGGTCGGCGCGCTGCTGCCCCTGCTCGCCATCGTGCTGCCGCCCGCGGACCGGCGGCTCCCGGTCACCGTGGTGTCCGTCCTGGCCTCGCTGGTGCTGACCGGCTGGAGCAGCGCACGGCTGGGCGCGGCGGCCCCCGGCCGCGCGGTGCTGCGGAACGTGGCCGGCGGAGCCCTCGCCATGGGGGTCACCTACGCGGTCGGCACCCTGCTGGGCGCGGTCGGGCTCTGACCGGTCCGCGCTCCGACGCGCGGGTCCGTCCGACGGCGGTCGGGCGCGCGGACGACGTACCGTGAAGTGGGCTCGATCACCCCGGGCGTACCCCACGCACGCACCCCCCCGCGACCACGCCCCCACCACCCCGCGCACCGCCACACGAACACCGCCGCACGGGCACCGCACGAGGCACCACCCCGCGCACCCACACACGAACACCGCACGAGGCACCGCCACAAGGGCACCGCACGAGGCACCACCCCGCGCACCGCCACACGAACACTGCACGAGGCACCGCCACATGGACACTGCACGAGGCACCACCCCGCGCACCCACACACGGACACCGCACGGACACCGCAAGAGAAAGACCCCGCCATGCGCGCCACCACCATCCACGCCCCGTACGACGTCCGCGTGGAGACCGTGCCCGACCCGGTCGTGCGGCTGCCCACCGACGCGGTGGTGCGGGTCCTGCGCGCCTGCGTCTGCGGCAGCGACCTGTGGGCGTACCGCGGCGTGGCGCCGCGGCAGCCGGGGCAGCGGATCGGACACGAGTTCCTGGGCGTGGTCGAGGAGACCGGCTCCGAGGTGGGCGGCGTGCGCCGCGGCGACCTCGTCGTCGCGCCCTTCAAGTGGTCCGACGGCGTCTGCGACTACTGCCGCGAGGGCCTGACCACCTCCTGCGAGCACGGCGGCTACTGGGGTTCCGTCGGCTACGACGGCGGCCAGGGCGAGGCCGTGCGGGTGCCGTTCGCCGACGGCACCCTCGTGGTGCTGCCCAAGGAGGCGGCCGGCGACGACCGTCTGCTGTCGGCCCTGCTGACCCTCTCGGACGTCCTCGGCACCGGCCACCACGCCGCCCTCGGCGCCGGTGTCCGACCCGGTGCCGACGTCGCCGTCGTCGGGGACGGCGCCGTCGGCCTGTGCGCCGTCCTGGCGGCCCGGCGGCTGGGCGCCGAGCGGATCATCGCGCTGGGCCGGCACCGGGTCCGCACGGACCTCGCGCGCCGCTTCGGCGCCACCGACGTCGTCGCCGAACGCGGGAAGGCCGCCGTGGCTGCGGTCCGCGCGCTCACCCGGGGCCAGGGCGCGCACGCCGTCGTCGAAGCGGTCGGCACCGAGCAGTCGATGACGACGGCCGTGCGCGTCGCCCGGGACGGCGGGGCCATCGGCTACGTCGGCGTGCCGTACGGCAGCGGCACCAGTCTCGACCTGGGCGTCATGTTCGACCGCAACATCGCGCTGCGCGGCGGGGTCGCACCGGTCCGCGCGTACATCCCGGAGCTGCTGCCGGACATCCTCGACGGCACCGTCGACCCCTCGCCCGTCTTCGACCTGACGGTCGCTCTGGAAGGCGTACCGGACGGCTACAAGGCGATGGACGAGCGCTCCGCCCTGAAGGTGCTCATCACCACCTGAGACGGCGCCATGTGACTCCCGGTCGCCTTCGGACCGGGTCACCGGCGGTCACCAGCGGATCGGCAGGGGCAGCGCGGTCAGCAGCCCCGACACCGCGACCACCACCCCGAGGACGATCACCTCACCCCGCGCGGGTACGCATGCGGTCAGCGGGTCGGCCGCATGGCGCAGCCGGATCCGTGCCCACAGGGCGAGCAGGGCCACGGCGGCCACCAGGATCACCTTGGCCAGCAGGGTGCGCCCGTAGGCCGTGTCCGTCAGCTGGTGCAGCACCGTGTCCGCGGGCATCCGGCGCAGGGTGCTGCACAGGCCGGTGGCGGTGATCGCCGCGAGGAGCACGGTGGCCACGCGCGCGTAGAGCCCCAGCAGCGCGGCGCCCGCCGGGCCGGCGCCGGCCCGGCGCCATGGCCGCAGCGTCCGCAGCACGTGCAGCAGGCCGCCGGTCCACAGCGCCGCGCACGCCAGGTGCACGAGGGTCAGCCCCGTACCGATCAGCGGGCTGTGCTCCGTCGTGGGGTGGGCGCGCAGCGCCTCCGCGCACACGACCGCGGCCGCCGGCCAGAGCTGGAGGCCGGGCCGGCGGCCGAGCGCGCACAGTCCGGCCAGGAGGAACGCGTTGACCTCCAGCAGGGCGAGCGCGCCGTCACGGGTGCCGTAGAGGCCGCCGATGTCGATCTGGGAGGGGCTGTGCGGCACCAGGTTGCCGGTCGCCACGACCGAGGCGAGCCCCAGCGCGGCGAGGAAACCGGCGCCGGCCGCGTACGGCGCCCAACTGCGGGGCGTGCCGGACGGCGCGCCGGGCAGTCCGCGGGCCAGCCGGTTCACGAACAGCTCGCCCAGCGGTACGCACGGCGCCGCGAACAGCACCGTGCGCAGCAGGGCTATGCCGCCGACGCCCGGGGCGGCGGCCTCCCCGGTGCCGTGCAGGGCGGCGGACGGCCCGAGCAGGGGTATCAGAGCGGCCAGCGCCACCAGGGCCAGGACGGCGGTCGGTCGTATCAGGGTCACCCCCGGATCTTCGCCAGCCGCCACGAACGGCAGCAAGCCGGGAAAGGCAGCAAGCCGGGAAAGGCAACCACACGTCCACCGCCGACCGTCCGGCGAGCCCGGCCGGCCGCGCCCCCGACAGGACCGGACCGGGGAACAGGCGGGCGGACGGGTGTCCTGGGTGCCGCCCGCCTGTGTCCGGTGTTACTTGGTCACGGCCGCCAGGGCGTTCGCCGTGCCCCAGCCGTAGAAGCCGTTGTAGTTCTTCCAGCCCTCGCACACCGCGTCGATCTTGCCGTCGCCGTCGATGTCGTACGGGTCGGTGCACGGCGTGGCCGTGGCGCCCGCGTACAGCAGCGCCTTGACGAGGGCCGGCGAGGCGTGCGGATGGGTGGACTTGATCAATGCGGCGACACCCGCGACGTGCGGGCTGGCCATCGAGGTGCCGGCCAGGTAGCCCCACGTGCCGCCGGGCAGCGGGCCCAGGATCAGACCGCTGGTCGCCGGTGGCTGCGGCGTCTGGTAGGCGGTCGAGTCGCCGCCGGGCGCGGCGATGTCGATGACTCCGAGGCCGTGGTTGGAGAAGGACGACTTGATGCCCTTGGCGCCGGTGGCCGCGACGGTCACCACACCCGGCAACTGGGTCGGTATGTCGTAGCACTTCGACGGGTCGATCACCCGGTCGGACGGGGTGCCGTCGTTGGGCGAGTCCGGGTCGGTGATCGAGTCGGCCGCGAGGTCGTAGTTCTCGTTGCCGGCCGCGGCGACATTGACCGCGCCCTTCTTCTCGGCGTACCGGGAGGCCCGGGTGACGGCGTCGACCAGCGCCTTCTGGTCGGGGTCGTTCGTGCAGTTGAAGTACCACGGGTCGGTGTAATAGCTGTTGTTGGTCACGTCGACGCCGTGCTCGGCCGCCCACACGAAGCCGCAGACCACGGCCTCCGTGTAGAAGTAGCCGTCCGGGTTGGAGACCTTGATGCCGGCCACCTTGACGCCCGGTGCCACGCCCGTCATGCCCACGCCGTTCCTGGCGGCCGCGATCTCGCCGGCCACGTGCGTGCCGTGCGGGCTCTCGGAGGCGCTGGGCCGCCAGGCGCCGTCGGCCGTGTCCGGCTTGCCCGTCACACAGTTGACGGATGCCTTCCGGTCGAAGTTGGGCGCGATGTCGGGGTGGGTGTCGTCCACGCCGGTGTCGATGACGGCGACGGTCACCTTCGGGCTGCCGAGGGTCTTCTCGTGCGCCTTGTCCGCCTTGATGGCGGGCAGGTCCCACTGCAGGGGCTCCAACGGGTCCTGCCCGTCCGCCGCCTGCGCCGCGGCGATCTGCTCGGCGCTGAGCGCCTTCGGGGTGCCGATGTCCGTGGTCGACTGCGCGGGCAGCGGCGCGTTGCGGGTGGCACCGGCCGACTCGACGCCGCGCACCGTGCGGATGGTCTTGGCGAAGTCCGGGTTCGACGAGTGGACGACGATCACGCCGATCTGGTCGTACGAGGTCACCACCGTGCCGCCGGCCCGGCCGACGGCCTTCTGCACCTGCTTCGAAGTGCCGTGACCGGGGCGGACGTTGACGACGTAGCTGAGCGGGGTCGCGTCACCGGATGCGGATGCGGATGCGGATGCCGTGGCCGTGGTCGTGGCGTCCGCGGCGGACGCGGTGACGTTCGGCAGGAACGTGAGGGCCGTGGCCATGGCCATCCCGACCGGGATCGACAGGGCGCGGAGGTGACGCGGCTGAGGCGCGGTCATGTGTCTGTGTCTCCAGTTCGTTCGCTTGACGAGCATGCTGTGCATGCCGTGCGGGATTCCTGGCGTGGGGGGAGACTGCGACGTGGGGCGCAGAGAGAGCGGGCGTCAGCGCACCGCGCGGAGCGCGTTGACGATGCCGGACCCGTAGAAGCCGTTGACGCGCCTGCCGCCGACGCAGGTCGCGTCCACGACGCCGTCGCCGTCCCCGTCGTACGGGTCCGCCGGGCACCCGGGGTTGTCCGCCTGGGCCTTGAGCAGCGCCTGAACCCGGGCCGGGGTCGCGCGCGGGTGAGTGGACTTCAGCAGCGCCGCCACCGCGGCGTACGCCGCGACGACGCTGCCGTCGTTCGCGGTCACCGCCTTCCGTACCGACGCGATGGTGCGATGGTCGGTCGCGGTGTTGACGACATAGGCCGACGCCGGACCGTCCACCGCGGGGCCCGTCGCCGCCGCGGGGGGCGCCGATGCCGCGGTCGGCAGGAAGCCCAGCGAGGCGGTCAGCGACAGCACGACCGGCACGGCGAGGCCGAGCCGGCGTCTGGAACGCAGATGAAGCATGGGGTCTCCACATCATCCGAAAACGAAACCGCCCGAGACACCGATGCTGACTGGGCAGGTACATGACGGGTGCTGCAGGGCGAAACTATCTCCCCGCCTCGCTGGCCAGCAATGACCTAAAGAGACGACTTCGGAAAGAACTCATAGGACTTGAACCTGCCCTCGCGTGGCGCCGTGGACCTTCGACAGGGAGCCCGAGCACGATCGAGCCCCCGTCCGCGATCCACCCGCAACCCGAGGAGACCTTGTGGCTACCGAGACACCGCCCCACTCTGAACCCCATCACCGACTCCCCTCCACCGAGGAGTTCGTCGCGGTGCAGGAGAGCGCGGAGTTCGGTGAACTGCGCCGCTCCTACCGCTCCTTCGCGTTTCCGCTGACCGTCGCGTTCATCGTCTGGTACCTGCTGTACGTGCTGCTGTCCAACTACGCGGGCGGCTTCATGGGCACCCGGGTGTTCGGCAACATCAACGTGGCCCTCGTCCTCGGCCTCGCCCAGTTCCTCACCACGTTCCTCATCGCCTGGTGGTACGCGCGGCACGCCGCCGCGAAGCTCGACCCCAAGGCCGAGGCGATCAAGTCCCGGACGGAGGGCGGCGCATGAGCCCCGCGATCACCCTGGCCGCAGGCGAGGCCGGCGAACACCGGACACTGATCATCACCCTGTTCGCGGTGTTCGTCGCCGCGACCCTCGTCATCACCGTCTGGGCGGGCCGGCAGACCAAGGACGCCAGCGACTTCTACGCGGGCGGACGGCAGTTCACCGGCTTCCAGAACGGCCTCGCCGTCTCCGGCGACTACATGTCCGCGGCGTCCTTCCTCGGCATCGCGGGCGCCATCGCCCTGTTCGGCTACGACGGCTTCCTGTACTCCATCGGCTTCCTGGTCGCCTGGCTCGTGGCGCTGCTCCTGGTCGCCGAGCCGCTGCGCAACTCCGGCCGCTACACCATGGGCGACGTGCTCGCCTACCGGATGCGCCAGCGCCCCGTCCGCACCGCCGCCGGCACCTCCACGATCGTCGTGTCGATCTTCTACCTGCTGGCCCAGATGGCCGGCGCGGGTGTCCTCGTCTCCCTGCTGCTCGGCATCACCAGCGACGGCGGCAAGATCGCCATCGTCGCCCTGGTCGGCGTCCTGATGATCGTCTACGTCACGATCGGCGGCATGAAGGGCACCACCTGGGTGCAGATGGTCAAGGCCGTGCTGCTCATCCTGGGCGCCCTGCTGCTGACCTTCCTCGTCCTGCTGAAGTTCGACTTCAACATCTCCGACCTGCTGGGCTCGGCCGCCGACAACAGCGCCAAGGGCAGCGCCTTCCTGGAACCCGGCCTCAAGTACGGCGCGACGGGCACCACCAAACTGGACTTCCTCTCGCTCGGCATCGCCCTGGTCCTGGGCACCGCCGGCCTGCCGCACATCCTGATCCGCTTCTACACGGTGCCCACCGCCAAGGCCGCCCGTAAGTCGGTGATCTGGGCGATCGGCCTGATCGGCGCCTTCTACCTGATGACCCTCGCGCTCGGCTTCGGCGCCGCCGCGCTGATCAAACCGGACGAGATCATCGCCTCCAACAAGGCGGGCAACACGGCCGCGCCCCTGCTCGCCCTGCACCTCGGCGGAGTGGACTCCAACTGGGGCGCCATCCTGCTCGCCACCATCTCCGCGGTCGCCTTCGCCACGATCCTCGCGGTGGTCGCCGGCCTGACCCTGGCCTCGTCCTCCTCCTTCGCCCACGACATCTACGCCAACGTCATCAAGAAGGGCCGGGCCACCGAGCAGCAGGAGCTGCGCGCGGCGCGCTGGGCCACGGTCGGCATCGGCGCCGTCTCCATCGTCCTGGGCGCCCTCGCCCGCGACCTGAACGTCGCCGGTCTGGTGGCCCTCGCCTTCGCGGTCGCCGCCTCCGCGAACCTGCCGACGATCCTCTACAGCCTGTTCTGGAAGCGGTTCACCACCAGCGGCGCGCTCTGGTCGATCTACGGCGGCCTGATCGCCGCGGTCGGCCTGGTGCTGTTCTCGCCGGTGGTCTCCGGCAAGGAGACCTCGATGTTCCCCGACGTCGACTTCCACTGGTTCCCGCTGGAGAACCCGGGCATCATCTCGATCCCGGTCGGCTTCCTGCTGGGCGTCGTCGGCACGCTCCTGTCGAAGGAGACACCGGACGCCGGCAAGTACGCGGAACTGGAGGTACGGTCCCTGACCGGCACCGGAGCCCACTGAACGACCCGCACGGACGGCCGCGCCGCGGCGATCCGCGGCGCGGTCCGTGCTGTCCCACGGGACCGGCCCTCAGCCGATGTCGGCGCCGTCACGTAGGCTCGCAAGTGACGGAAGACAACTGACGGAAGAAGCGTCTCAGGGACGAGGGAGGGGGCCCACGTGCTCATCGACACCTACGGTCGGGTGGCCACCGACCTGAGGGTCTCGCTGACCGACCGGTGCAATCTGCGCTGCACCTACTGCATGCCCGAGGAGGGCCTGCAGTGGCTGGGCAAACGCGACCTGCTCACCGACGACGAGATCGTCCGTCTGATCGATGTCGCGGTCACCTCCCTCGGCATCCGGGAGGTCCGCTTCACCGGCGGTGAGCCCCTGCTGCGCCCCGGCCTCGTCGGCATCGTGGAGCGGGCCGCGGCCCTGCACCCGCGCCCCCGGCTGTCCCTGACCACCAACGGCATCGGCCTGAAGCGCACGGCCGCGGCCCTGAAGGCGGCCGGCCTCGACCGGGTCAACGTCTCCCTCGACACGCTCCGCCCGGACGTCTTCAAGGCCCTCAGCCGCCGCAACCGGCACCAGGACGTCCTGGACGGCCTCGACGCCGCCCGGGCCGCGGACCTCACCCCGGTCAAGGTCAACACGGTCCTGATGCCGGGACTGAACGAGGACGAGGCCCCGGATCTCCTCGCCTGGGCGCTGGAGCACGGCTTCGAACTGCGCTTCATCGAGCAGATGCCCCTCGACGCCCAGCACGGCTGGAAGCGCGAGGGCATGGTCACGGCCGCGGACATCCTGGCCGCCCTGCGCACCCGCTTCGAGCTGACCCCGGAGGACGCCGGGGAACGCGGCTCGGCCCCGGCGGAACGCTGGCTGGTGAACGGCGGCCCGCAGCGCGTCGGTGTCATCGCCTCCGTCACCCGCCCGTTCTGCGCGGCCTGCGACCGCACCCGGCTGACCGCCGACGGCCAGATACGCACCTGCCTGTTCGCCCGGGAGGAGACCGACCTGCGCGGCGCGCTCCGCTCCGGCGCGCCCGACGAGGAGATCGCCCGGATCTGGCGGCTCGCGATGTGGGGAAAGAAGGCCGGATCCGGTCTGGACGACCCGTCGTTCCTCCAGCCCGAGCGGCCCATGTCGGCGATCGGCGGCTGACGCGCCCGCCCGGGACGCGGCCCGTCACGACGGCGCCGTGGACGAGCGAGGGCCCGTCACGGCCCACCCGGCGGAGCGCTCAGCGCTCCTCCCACTCCCGCAACGGCACGACGTCCTTCAGGAACCCCCGCACCCCGAGGAACTGCGACAGATGCTCCCGGTGCTCCTCGCAGGCCACCCATGTCTTGCGCCGCTCGGGCGTATGGATCTTCGGATTGTTCCAGGCCAGCACCCATGCGGCGGCGGCCCGGCACCCCTTGGCTGAACAGATAGCGTCACTCACCGGTTCGTCTCACAAAGGCCCCGCACACAAGGCGACGCCGAGCAGCCACGGGGGGAGCTGCCCGGCGTCGGTCCGTCGCTCCGACGGGGGATGCGGAGCGCGTAGGAAGTATGTCACGGGTGACCGGCCGCCCGGCACCGGAACAACATGATTGATCTGAGCATTTCTGCGCCGGCCGTGCGCCGGGCGCATGCTTCCCGCCATCCGCGGAGGTCATGCCGGGTCGGTCCGCTCACCGCTCACCCCCGTCGGCGGATCGGCCCGTGCGTCCTCCGGAGCGGGTTCCGCCCCGTCGTCCGGTGCGTGCGACGGCGTGATCACCGGCCGCAGCGGCGCGGTCACAAAGGTCGACGGCAGCGACGGCGGCCGCTCCCGGCCCGCGTTGGCGATCACCACCGCGACATAGGGCAGAGCCGCCCCGAGCACCAACGCCACGATGGCGACGGGCCGTTCGACGTTCCACAGCGAGACCGCGAGGATCACCGAGACGGTACGGATGGACATCGAGATGACATACCGGCGCTGCCGCCCCCGCACATCCTCGGCCAGACCCGTCCGGGCTCCGGTGATCCGGAACACCTGGACGTCGCCGCCGCCGTGCTGCTTCCGCATCACATTCCACCATCCACCCGCTTCGGGACTCTCCCGGCCCGCACCCGGCGCGGAGCACCGGATCAGGACAGCATCCACGTTACGCCGCCCCCGCGCCGCCTTCGAGACCGGGTCGCCTCCCGTCCGGGCGAACGTGGTGCGCCGTATCGCTCAGGGCGTGTACACCACACGGCCGTACCCGACATGCGCCGTTCGGCGGACCGTCCGAGACTGGGCGTAATGCTCACGTCGAGCCGACGAGGAGGCAGCCATGGGCTGGTTGTGGGCGATCATCGTGGGGTTCGTGCTGGGTGTGATCGCCAAGGCGGTCATCCCGGGCAGGCAGCACAGCCCGCTCTGGCTGACCACCATCTTCGGCATCCTCGGCGCTATCGTGGGCAACGCGGTCGCCCGCGCCGCCGGCGTCGCCTCGACCCCGGGCGTCGACTGGACCCGGCACCTGTTCCAGCTCATCGCCGCGATCATCATCGTCTTCCTCGGGGACATGGCGTACATGGCGATGTGGGGCAGAAGGAAGCAGGAGCGGCGGGTCTGAGACCGACGGCGGACACGAACAAGGGCGACCCCGCGCCCGGGGCCGCCCTCCGCCAGGTCCGCCGACGGTCTCAGCCGGACGTGACCTCCACCGCCGCCAGGTTCTTCTTGCCCCGGCGCAGCACCAGCCAGCGGCCGTGCAGCAGGTCCTCCGTGGCGGGGACCGCGTCCTCGGCGGTGACCTTCACATTGTTCACGTAGGCGCCGCCCTCCTTGACCGTCCGCCGCGCGGCCGACTTGCTGGGCACCAGGCCGACCTCGGCGAACAGATCGGTCACCTGTCCCAGCTCGGCGACCCGGACGTGCGGCACCTCCGACAGGGCGGCCGTCAGCGTCCGCTCGTCGAGCTGGTCCAGCTCACCCTGGCCGAACAGCGCCTTGGACGCGGCGATCACCGCGGCCGTCTGGTCGGCGCCGTGCACCAGCGTCGTCAGCTCCTCGGCCAGCGCGCGCTGCGCCGCCCGGGCCTGCGGACGCTCCTCGGTCTGCCGCTCCAACTCCTCAAGCTCCGAACGCGACTTGAAGGACAGGATCCGCATGTACGAGGAGATGTCCCGGTCGTCCACGTTCAGCCAGAACTGGTAGAACGCGTACGGCGATGTCATCTCCGGGTCGAGCCAGACCGCGCCGCCCTCGGTCTTGCCGAACTTGGTGCCGTCCGCCTTCGTCATCAGCGGCGTCGCCAGCGCGTGCACGCTCGCGTGCGGCTCCAGCCGGTGGATCAGATCGAGACCGGCCGTGAGGTTGCCCCACTGGTCGCTGCCGCCCTGCTGGAGCGTGCAGCCGTACCTCCGGTAGAGCTGCAGGAAGTCCATGCCTTGCAGGATCTGGTAGCTGAACTCCGTGTAGCTGATGCCCTGGTCGGACTCCAGGCGGCGGGCCACGGAGTCCTTCGTGAGCATCTTGTTGACCCGGAAGTGCTTGCCGATGTCCCGCAGGAACTCGATCGCGGACAGCCCCTCGGTCCAGTCCAGGTTGTTGACCATGACCGCCGCGTTCTGCCCCTCGAAGGAGAGGAACGGCTCGATCTGGCCCCGCAGCCGGTGCACCCAGCCGGCCACCGTCTCCGGGTCGTTCAGCGTGCGCTCCGCGGTCGGGCGCGGGTCACCGATCAGCCCCGTCGCGCCGCCCACCAGCGCCAGCGGCCGGTGCCCGGCCTGCTGGAGCCGGCGCACGGTCAGCACCTGCACCAGATGCCCCACGTGCAGCGACGGCGCGGTCGGGTCGAAACCGCAATAGAACGTGACGGGACCGTCCGCGAGCGCCTTGCGCAAAGCGTCCTCGTCGGTGGACAGGGCGAACAGCCCGCGCCACTTCAGCTCGTCGACGATGTCCGTCACGGTTCTCGTGTCTCCTCGGATGATCTTCGGCCGGCCGGCTGACGGCCGACCGGGAACGCCTACGAGGTTATACGCCCTGGCTGACCGAGCTCATATTGAAATCGGGGACGCGCAGCGCCGGCATCGCGGCCCGGGTGAACCAGTCGCTCCACTCGCGCGGCAGCGTCTTCTCGGTCCGCCCGGTCTGCGTGGCCCGCCCCAGCAGATCCACCGGCGACTCGTTGAACCGGAAGTTGTTGACCTGCCCGGTCACCTCCCCGTTCTCCACGAGGTACACGCCGTCCCGGGTCAGCCCCGTCAGCAGCAGCGTCGCCGGGTCGACCTCGCGGATGTACCAGAGGCAGGTCAGCAGCAGCCCGCGTTCGGTGTCCGCGACCATCTCGTCCAGCGAGTGGTCCTCGCCCCCGTCCAGGATCAGGTTCCCGATCGCCGGGGCCACCGGGAGCCCGGTCAGGGCCGCGCTGTGCCGGGTGGTCGTCAGGTGCTTCAGCTCACCGTCGCCGATCCAGTCCGTGCCGCGCACCGGCAGCCCGTTGTCGAACACCGACTGGTCGCCCCCCGAGGAGTGCGCGACCACGAACGGGGCGCTCTCCAGACCCGGCTCGTCCGGGTCGCTGCGCAGGGTCAGCGGCAGCTCGGTGAGCTTTTCGCCGAGGCGGGTGCCGCCGCCCGGCCTGGAGAACACCGTCCGGCCCTCGGCCGCGTCCCGGCCCGACGCCGACCACAGCTGGTAGATCAGCAGGTCCGCCACCGCGGTCGGCGGCAGCAGCGTCTCGTAGCGGCCCGCGGGCAGCTCCACCCGCCGCTCGGCCCAGCCGAGGCGGACGGCCAGCTCGGCGTCGAGCGCGCCCAGGTCGACGTCCTTGAAGTCCCGCGTCGAGCGCCCCGCCCAGGCCGAGCGGGTACGGTCCGGGGACTTCGCGTTCAGCTCCAGGGTGCCGGTGGGCTGGTCGTGCCGCAGCCGCAGCCCGGTGGACGTGCCCAGATAGGTGGAGACCAGTTCGTGGTTGGCGAAGCCGTACAGTTCCCGGCCGCCCGCACGCGCGCGTGCGAACGCCTCGCCGAGCGCCGGGGCGAAGTCCGCGAACACCGCCGACGAGGTCTCGGCGGGCGCGTCCGTGAAGTCCGGCGCCTGAGGCACGCCCGTGACCAGCGGCTGGGCGTCCTCGGCGGGTCCGGCGCCGCGCGCGGCGGCCTCCGCGGCCCGCACCAGGGGCTCCAGCTCCTCGGCGGTCACGGCCGAGCGGGAGACCACCCCGGAGGCCGTGCCCTCCTTGCCGTCGACGGTGGCGACGACGGTCAGCGTCCGCCCCCGGGTGACGCCGTTGGTGGTCAGCGCGTTGCCCGCCCAGCGCAGATTGGCGGTCGAGTGCTCGTCGGCGATCACCACGCAGCCGTCGGCCCGGGACAGCGCGAGCGCCTGCTCGACGACCTCGTGCGGCTTGTTGCTACGAGCGCTCATCGACCGGCCTCCTGCGTTGTGTTGAGACTGTGCTTTCCCGGGGGGCGACCCCCGGACCCCCGGCCGGTTCCGAATCCGCCGCTCATCGACCGGCCTCCTGCGTCGTGTTGAGACTGTGCTTTCCTGGGGGGCGACCCCCGGGCCCCCGGCCGGTTTCGAATCCGGCGCTCATCGACCGGCCTCCTGCGTCGTGTTGAGACTGTGCTTTCCTGGGGGGCGACCCCCGGGCCCCCGGCCGGTTCCGAATCCGGCGCTCATCGACCGGCCTCCTGCGTCGTGTTGAGACTGTGCTTTCCCGGGGGGCGACCCCCGGACCCCCGGCCGGTTCCGAATCCGGCGCTCATCGACCGGCCTCCTGCGTCGTGTTGAGGATGTTGACGCCCTTGAAGAGGGCGGAGGGGCAGCCGTGGGACACCGCGGCCACCTGTCCCGGCTGGGCCTTGCCGCAGTTGAAAGCCCCTCCTAGCACGTAGGTCTGGGGTCCTCCTACGGCTTCCATGGATCCCCAGAACTGGGGGGTGACCCCCTGATATGCAAAGTCCCGGAGCTGCCCTTCAAGGCGGCCGTTCCGGATCATGTATGCCCTCTGGCCCGTAAATTGGAAGTTGTAGCGCTGCATGTCGATGGACCAGGACCGGTCGCCGACGACATAGATCCCGCGGTCGACGCTGCCGATCAGGTCCTGCGTGGACAGCCCCGCCGGGTCCGGCTGGAGCGACACGTTGGCCATGCGCTGCACGGGCACATGTCCGGGTGAGTCGGCGAACGCGCACCCGTTGGACCGGTCGAAGCCGGTCAGCCTCGCGATCCGCCGGTCCAGCTGGTAGCCGACCAGGGTGCCGTCCTTCACCAGGTCCCAGGACTGGGCCGCCACCCCCTCGTCGTCGTACCCGATGGTGGCCAGGCCGTGCTCGGCGGTGCGGTCACCGGTGACGTTCATCAGCTCGGAGCCGTACTTCAGCTTGCCCAGCTGGTCGAAGGTGGCGAAGGAGGTGCCCGCGTAGGCGGCCTCGTAGCCGAGGGCACGGTCCAGCTCGGTGGCATGGCCGATGGACTCGTGGATGGTCAGCCACAGGTTGGACGGGTCGACGACCAGGTCGTACGGTCCCGGCTGCACGCTCGGCGCGCGCATCTTCTCGGCGAGCAGCTCGGGGATCCGGGCCAGCTCGCCGTCCCAGTCCCAGCCGGTGCCGGTCAGGTACTCCCAGCCGCGGCCCACCGGCGGAGCGAGGGTGCGCATCGAGTCGAACTCGCCGCTGGACTCGTCGACCGACACCGCGGTCAGCTGCGGATGCAGCCGCACCCGCTGCTGCGTGGTCACCGTGCCCGCGGTGTCGGCGTAGAACTTGTTCTCGTGCACGGTGAGCAGCGAGGCGTCCACGTGGTTGACGCCGTCCGCCGCGAGCAGCCGGGCGCTCCAGTCGGCCAGCAGCGCCGACTTCTCCTCGTCGGGCACCGAGAACGGATCGATCTCGTACGACGAGATCCACGTCCGGTCGGCGTGCACCGGCTCGTCGGCCAGCTCCACCAGTTCCTGCGACCCGGCGGCCCTGATCACCTCGGCGGACAGCTTCGCCATCGCCACGGCCTGCGAGGCGACCTTGGCGGCGGCGTCCAGGGTCAGGTCGACCCCCGACGCGAAGCCCCATGTGCCGCCGTGCACGACCCGTACCGCGTATCCGAGGTCGGTGGTGTCGGACGACCCGGCCGGCTTGGCGTCCCGCAGCCGCCAGGACGCGCTGCGCACCCGCTCGAACCGGAAGTCCGCGTGCTCGGCCCCCAGCGCACGCGCGCGCGCCAGCGCGGCGTCGGCGAGGGCCCGTAGCGGAAGCGCCGTGAAGGCTTCGTCGATGGAATGAGGCACGGAGGTCTCCCTGCTGTCGTGGCCTGTCGGCTCCGATGATGTCGCGCGACCGGGCCCGCGGACCACACGTTTCCGCGTGAGGTCCGCCCTTTCTGTAGGGATCCGACAGCGACCCGCGCGCGCCACTGTCGGTGCCCGAATGCCCGCAGGCGTTCCGCTACCGATAGGTTTTCGACGAAGCCGCCTGTCATCCAGGTGTTCGGGCGGATGTGTCAGACCGCTATCGAAAGGGTGATCCGTTGAGCCGCTCGGTTCTCGTCACCGGAGGCAACCGGGGCATCGGCCTCGCCATCGCCCGCGCTTTCGCCGACGCCGGCGACAAGGTCGCGATCACGTACCGCTCGGGCGAGCCGCCGTCCGGTTTCCTGGCCGTCAAGTGCGACATCACCGACCCCGAGCAGGTGGAGCAGGCCTACAAGGAGATCGAGGCCGAGCACGGCCCGGTCGAGGTGCTGATCGCCAACGCCGGCGTCACCCGGGACCAGCTCCTGATGCGCATGTCCGAGGAGGACTTCACCTCCGTCCTCGACACCAACCTGACCGGTACGTTCCGGGTGGTCAAGCGCGCCAACCGGGGCATGCTGCGCGCCCGCAAGGGCCGTGTCGTACTGATCTCGTCGGTCGTCGGGCTGCTGGGCTCGGCGGGGCAGGCGAACTACGCCGCCTCCAAGGCCGGGCTCGTCGGCTTCGCGCGCTCCCTGGCCCGCGAGCTGGGCTCGCGCAACATCACCTTCAACGTCGTCGCCCCCGGCTTCGTGGACACCGACATGACGCGGGCGCTCACCGACGAGCAGCGCGCGGACATCCTCGCGCAGGTCCCGCTCGGGCGTTACGCACAGGTGGAGGAGATCGCCGCGACGGTGCGGTTCCTCGCCTCGGACGACGCCTCGTACATCACTGGAGCCGTCATTCCCGTTGACGGCGGACTGGGAATGGGTCACTGATCACCATGAGCGGAATTCTCGACGGCAAGCGCGTCCTGATCACCGGTGTGCTGCTGGAGTCCTCCATCGCCTTCCACGCGGCCAAGCTGGCCCAGGAGCAGGGCGCGGAGATCATCCTGACCGCGTTCCCGCGGCCCACCCTGACCGAGCGCGTCGCCAAGAAGCTGCCGAAGCCCACCAGGGTCATCGAGCTGGACGTCACCAACGACGAGCACCTGGGCCGGCTGGCCGACATCGTCGGCGAGGAGCTGGGCGGCCTCGACGGCGTCGTGCACTCCATCGGGTTCGCGCCGCAGGACGCCATGGGCGGCAACTTCCTGAACACCCCGTTCGAGTCCGTCGCCACGGCCATGCACGTGTCGGCGTTCTCGCTGAAGTCCCTCACCATGGCGTGCCTGCCGCTGATGCAGAACGGCGGCTCGGTCGTCGGCCTCACCTTCGACGCCCAGTACGCCTGGCCGCAGTACGACTGGATGGGCCCGGCCAAGGCCGCCCTGGAGGCCACCAACCGCTACATGGCGCGGGACCTGGGCAAGCAGAACATCCGCTGCAACCTCATCTCCGCGGGCCCGATCGGCTCCATGGCCGCCAAGTCCATCCCGGGCTTCGAGGACCTGGCCTCCGTGTGGGACTCCCGCTCGCCGCTGGAGTGGGACCTGAAGGACCCCGAGCCGGCCGGCCGCGGCATCGTCGCCCTGCTGAGCGACTGGTTCCCGAAGACCACCGGCGAGATCATCCACGTGGACGGCGGTCTGCACGCCATCGGCGCCTGACCGCCCCGACCCCGCCCGACGACCGAGGCCCCCACTCCGCTTGGGTTCTAACGGTCCTCGCAACACCTAAACCAAGTGGTGTTGCGACGACCCCTGGAACTCAAGCCGCGGTGGGGGCCTCGGCCTGTGCCGGCCTCACCCGTGCGGTCCACCGGCCGGGCGGGGACCGGCCGTGACCGCGCGCTCCGGAGTAAGCGTTCCCCTCGCGCATTCCCTCCCCGGCCCGGCCGAGGACGTTCCCCTGTGCGCCTGCCCGGCAGCCCGGTCTCGGCGACCACGGCCCTCGCCGGCGTCCTGTGCCTGCCGTACGGCCTACCGCCACAACCCGTAGGCCGGGGATCAGCCACCAGAAGGCGGACTGTGCCGGCCCGGGCGGCACAGAAACGGATAGCTCGCCGCCTCCCGCCCGGCCGCCTCCGCGTCGCCCGTGCGGATCGCGTCGACCAGCCGGGAGTGGTCCATGTGCGTCTCGGGCGTCAGATCCGCGCCCACATCGGCGCGCAGCCAGTCCCGCAGCACCTCGCCCAGGTCGGCGGACAGGGCGGTCATGACGTCGTTGTGGGAGGCGGCCACCACCGCCAGATGGAAGGTGGAGTCCGCGGTCACGAAGGCCTCCGCGTCACCCGACTCCCAGGCCTCCTCACGCCGCACGAGCAGGGCGTCCAACTGCTTGAGGTCCTTCTCGGTGCGCCGGCGCGCCGCCAGCGTCGCCGCGGCGGACTCCAGCGTGGAGCGCAGTTCGGCGATGTGCCGCGGGTCGGTGTCGGCGAAGCGCCGCTGCATCACGCCCGCCAGTTCGCTGGTCGCCACGACATAGGTCCCGGAGCCCTGGCGGATGTGCAGCAGGCCGTTGTGGGCGAGCGCGCGGACGGCCTCGCGGACCGTGTTGCGGGCGACGCCGAGCTGCTCGACCAGCTCCGGCTCGGTCGGGATACGGGAGCCGACCGGCCACTCGCCGGTGGCGATCTGGTTCCGCAGCTCTGCGATGACCTGCTCGGACAGCGCCGAGCGACGGGGGTGGCTCAGGGGCATGGCACACCTTCGCAGGGGACGGCCGGGTCGCGACGACCCGGGAATGGACAACCAATCATCCCATGATTCTATGATGTCTCTCATGGCTAGTGAGGAAACCCGCACGACAGACATGGCGACGCGGTCAACGGACCCGCCGCCCACCACCGCAGCCGCCACCGCGGAAGCCGACCACGACGCGTCCAGCGAGACGCACGGCACCCCGACCGCCGAGGCGGGAGGCACGCGCGCGTGGGCGACGCGTCTGGTCGTCGTCGGCATCGTGCTCGCCGCGCTGAACCTCCGCCCCGCCATCACCAGCCTCGGCGCCCTCCTGGAGGAGGTCCGCGACGGCCTCGGCATGAGCGGCAGCGTGGCCGGGCTGCTCACCTCCGTACCCCCGCTCTGCTTCGCCGTCTTCGGCGTCACGGCCCCGCGGCTCGCCCGCCGCTTCGGGCCCGGCGCGGTGGTCTGCGCCGGCATGGCCGCGATCACCGCGGGCCTGGTCATCCGCCCGTACGTCGGGGGCACCGCCGGATTCCTGGCCGCCAGCACCCTCGCACTCATGGGCATCGCGGTCAGCAACGTCCTCATGCCGGTCATCGTCAAGCGCTGGTTCCCCGACCGGGTGGGCTCCATGACCGGCCTGTACTCGATGGCCCTCGCCCTCGGCACCTCGCTGGCCGCCGCGGTCACCGTGCCCATGACCGATGCGCTCGGCGGCAGTTGGCGGGCCGGCCTCGGTGTGTGGGCCGCGCTCGCCGCGGCGGCGGTCCTGCCGTGGCTGCCACTGGCCCGGGACCGGCGGAGCGCCCCCGCGCGGACGGCCGCGCCCGCGGCGGACCAGCGGCCCGCCGCGCCCCCGCTGCGGATCACCCGCAGCCGTACGGCCTGGGCACTCGCCGTCTTCTTCGGACTCCAGGCCACCGCCGCCTACATCACCATGGGCTGGATGGCGCAGATCTTCCGCGACGCGGGCGTCCCCGCGGGCACGGCGGGACTGCTGCTCGCCGTCACCATGGTCATGGGCGTACCGCTGGCCTTCGTGATCCCGCGCCTGGCCACCCGGCTGCCCCACCAGGGGCCGATCGTGGTCGTCCTCGGCGCCTGCGGCCTGGCCGGCTACGCGGGCCTGTATCTGGCCCCGGCCGGCGGTGCCTGGGCGTGGGCGCTGCTGCTCGGCATCGCCAACTGCTCCTTCCCGCTGGCCCTCACCATGGTCGGCATGCGGGCCAGGACCGGCGCGGGTGTCGCCCAGCTCTCCGCGTTCGCGCAGAGCACCGGCTATCTGATCTCCATCCCCGGGCCGCTGCTGGTCGGGGTGCTCTACCAGCACAGCGGCGGCTGGGGCCTGCCCATCGCCCTCATGGCCGGCCTCATGGTCCCGCAGATGGCGGTGGGCATACTGGCGGGCCGCGACCGCACCGTCGAAGACGAGGCCCACCGCTGACGGGAGGCATCGGGTCCACCCCGGGCGGGGCCGCCCGCTGATGGGCAGGGAACGGCTCGGCCTCCGCGTCCACCCGGCCAGGGGCCTGCCCGCTTGTCGTCCGTCCCACCGAGGGCCGGGGCCCGCTCGGCACACCGCCCGGCCCCGGTGCGCCGGTTCGGTGGGGCGGGGTGCGGCCCGTCGGGGTGGTTTCTCCGGACCCGGCCGGTTGGGCGCGGGCGTGGGGTGCGAGACTGGGACGCATGCCCGTGCTCGATCCGAACCCCCAGAACGGCCAGAAGAAGATGCTGATCGTCTTCGGCTCGTTCTTCGCCATCTTCGTGCTCATCGCCGTCATCGCGACCCTCGCGTCCCCCTGACCTCACCACCGCAGCCGATGGTGGGGCCAGCCCCACCATCCCCTAGGGGGTGAGTGTCAGGGTGAACTGGGTGGATCACCGGATGGGTCGGCGCCCGCGGATTCCCTACCGTCGAGATGTGACCGCGACAAGCGGTCACCGACCACTCGGAGCCCAGCGGAGGCGATCATGCCGGCCCGTACGCACACCCGGCCCCGCCCGGCGACCACGGGCGGCGTCGACATGCGGCTGCCCTGGTGGGCGCTGGCCCTGCCCGTGCTCGCCTTCGTCTCCCTGCTGGTGCTGCTCCTCAACCCCTCGGACGCCCAGGCGGCCACCGGCCAGCCGGCCGTCGCCCAGTTCATCGAGCGCGCACAGCACCTGCTGACCCGCTGAGCCCGGGGCCGGCCCGGGCGGTCCGGTCGGGTGTCAACTCCCTGCGCCCCATGGCCTGTTTCATGCGAAGCTGGACCTCATGAGCGTCGCAGAACCCCGCAGGATTGTCCTCTTCCGGCATGCGAAAGCCGACTGGCCACAGGTGACCGACCATGAGCGGCCGCTCGCCGAGCGGGGCCGCATGGACGCGGCAGTGGCCGGCCGCAGACTGGCCGATAGCGGCATCTCCTTCGACCTGGCCCTGTGCTCCACCGCGGTCCGGACCCGCGAGACCTGGAAGCTCGCTGTGCAGGAGCTGCCGCACCGGCCGAAGACCGTCTACGAGGAGCGGCTCTACGAGGCCTCGCCCGGCGAGATCATCGCCGTGCTCAACGAGGTGCCCGACGACGCCCGTAACCTGGTCCTGATCGGCCACAACCCGGGCGTGCACGGGCTGGCCGAGATCCTTTCCGGTTCCGCCGACGGCGAGGCGGGCGAGCGGATGAAGCGCCGTGGCTTCCCCGCCGCCGCCTTCGCCGTGCTGACCTTCGACGGCTCGTGGAAGGGCCTGGAGCCCGGCGCCGCGGCGCTCGCGGACTACTGGGCGCCGTCCGACTGACCCCCGTACGACCCGTACGACCCGTACGAGACCCGTAGGACCGTACGTACGACCAGTACGACCCGTACCACGCGTACGGCCGCTACGACTCCGCCTGGGCCCGGTGCCGCGGCGGTGCCGGGCCCAGGCGGGGCAGGGGTCGTGCCGGCGGCTCAGTCCTCGTCGTGGGCGTCCGCCGCCTCGACCTCTTCGCGGGTGATGCCCAGCAGATACAGCACCGTGTCCAGGAAGGGCACGTTCACCGCGGTGTGCGCGGCCTCGCGGACCACCGGCTTGGCATTGAAGGCGACACCGAGACCGGCCGCGTTCAGCATGTCCAGGTCGTTGGCGCCGTCGCCGATCGCCACCGTCTGGGAGAGCGGGACGCCCGCCTCCGCGGCGAACCGGCGCAGCAGCCGTGCCTTGCCCGCGCGGTCGACGACGTCCCCTATGACCCGGCCCGTCAGCTTCCCGTCGACGATCTCCAGGGTGTTGGCGTGCGCGAAGTCCAGTCCCAGCCGCTCCTTGAGATCGTCGGTGACCTGGGTGAACCCGCCGGAGACCACGCCGACTTGGTAGCCGAGTCGTTTCAGCGTACGGATCAACGTGCGCGCGCCCGGCGTCAGCCGCACGTCACCGCGCACCTTGTGCACGACCGAGGCGTCCAGCCCCGCGAGCAGCGCCACGCGCGCGTGCAGCGACTGCTCGAAGTCCAGCTCCCCGCGCATGGCGGCGGCGGTCACCTCGGCGACCTGCTCCTCGCAGCCGGCGTGCGCGGCGAAGAGTTCGATCACCTCGTCCTGGATGAGGGTGGAGTCGACGTCCATCACGACCAGCCGCTGCGCCCGTCGGTGCAGGCCCGCGGCGACGACCGCTATGTCGACGCCGAGCGCCGCCGCGTCGGCCACCAGGGAGGTGCGCAGCGGCTCGGTCTCCACGCCGGACACCGCGAACTCGACCGCGGTCACCGGGTACTTGGCGAGCCGGAAGATCCGGTCGATGTTGCCGCCGACCTTCGCGATCCGGGCGGCGACGGCGGCCGTCGACTCGGCGGTGAGCGGATGGCCGAGGACGGTCACCAGGGAGCGGCCGAGTCCACGCGGACGGTTGTCGCCGCGTCCGGAGATGATCTCCGCCTGCATCTTCATCGAGTCGGCCCAGCTGTGCACCGTGGCCCGCAGATCACCCTCAAGACCGGCGGTCGGCTGGGTCACGAGCGCGCAGAGCACCAGCCGGCCCCGGGTGACGACCTGTTCGATGTCGACCACGTCGACGGAGAAGACGGCAAGAGTGTCGAAGAGTCCGGCCGTGATGCCCGGCCTGTCCTTGCCGAAGATCTTGACGAGGAGGGTGGGGACCTCGGAAGTCTGCGAAGCGCTCATGGTGCATCCACCGTATCCGGCACCCCGTGCCCCATGCCCCCGAGGTCCGCCTGGCGGACACGGAACAATAGATGTCGGGTCGGTGTCCGACGCCTTGCGGCACAACCACGACCGTGGCCCCGGCCGCCGGTCCCGGGCGGATGACCAGAACTGTCGTACGCTCCGTCCGCGCCGCCACGGGACACGGCCGCAAGCCCGCCGAGCCCCCGGCACGCGAGCGCGCGTCCGTGCCGCCACGGGACACGGCCGCAAGCCCGCCGAGCCCCCGGCACGCGTGCGCGCGCCCGTGCCCACCGTGTCGCATGCCACCCCGCTCGCACCCGCGGCCACCACGCCCGACAGCCCCACCACGGACACCGCGTGCCGCCGCCGTGACCGCCCGTCGCCCGGTGCGGCAGGGCACAGCGCCTTCCGCCCGGCCGCCCCGGCAGCGCCGTAGGCGGGGATGGGGCGTGGTCGCCAGGGTGTTATGTCCGCTTTTCCGCGGCCACCGGTCACTCCGTCGGCATGGTTCGATGCCGTGTGTCCGGCGGTCGTGGCGGGGGCGGGAACGGTGGTGGGGGTCACCGCGTGCCGCGGTCACGAAACCTTTCCCCGCGACCGGCCGTCGCCCGGTGCGGCACGGCTCAGTTTCTCCCGCCCGGCCGTCCGGGGCGCCGCGGGCGGGGGGCGGTGGTGGGGTCGCCGGGGTGTTGTGTCCGCTTTTCCGCGGCCAGGCGTCACTCCGTCGGCATGGCTCGATGCCGTGTGTCCGGCGGTCGTGGCGGGGGCGGGAACGGTGGTGGGGGTCACCGCGTGCCGCCGTCGCGAGGCCTTTCCCCGTGACCGGCCGTCGCCCGGTGCGGCACGGCTCAGTTCCTCCCGCCCGACTGTCCCGGCGGCGCCGCGGGTGGGGGTGGGGGACCGTTGTCGGGGTGGTCGGCGGGCCGGTCTCCGGGACGGTACCGGGGGCGCGGCGGCGGGTCCAGGGGGCGGGTCACGGTGGTGGCGTCGTACACATCGTCGGCCGGCGGCGGGCCGGCCGGCGGTCGCGGCTGCTCGGCCTCGAGCGGGCCGGAGCCCCCGGCGTTCCGCAGCTCGTCCGGCAGCCGGAGATAGGGATTCGTCCCAGGGTTGGGCGGTCGGTAAGGCACCCGAGGCGTGTACGGCCCGCTGCCCCCGACGTCGCCGAGGTGCCCGTACGCCGGCCGACCGGTACCGCCGGCCGGCTCGCCCAGGGCCAACGGTGCCGCCTGCCGGCCCGCGGCCCCCGCCACCCAGGCGAGCACCGCGCCCGCGGCTCCCGCCCCGGCACCCCAGGCGGCCCCGAGGAGCAGCGCCGTACCGAGATGCCCGTGCAGTTCGACCCCGGCGCCCAGCGCGTCGAGGCCCAGGACGGACAGCGAGGCGTCCACGGAGACGTCGGCCAGCCAGGCGAGCAGGGGCAGCGCCAGCGCGGTCACGGCCCCCAGCCGCAGCGCACAGCGCCCCGCGAACCCCAGAACCCCGAAACCGTGCCGACCGACACCTCCGGCACCCGACAGCCTCACCCCACCCGCCTCGGAACCGACCGCCCCGGAGCCGCCAGCCCCGGGGCCCACCACCCCGGCCCCGAAACGCGCTGTCCCGGAACCGGCCACCCTGGAGCCCCCCGTCCTGGAATCGGCCGTCCCAGAGTCCGCTGTCCTGGAGCCAGCCATCTCGGAGCCCGGAGCCCCGGAGCCCGCCGTCCTGGAACCGGCCGCCCCGTCCCCGGAGCGCGCTGTCCTGGAGCCGGCAATCCCGGAGCCAGCCGCCCCCCACTCCGCGGTCCCGGAGCCGGCAGCTCCGGAGCCGACCGCCCCGGAGCCGCCCGTCCCCGAGCCGCCCGCCCCCCGGACGCCGCGTGGCGCCGTCGGAGTTCGTACCGCGGTCAGTACTCCCGCCGACAGCATCATGAGGGCCGCCGCCACGCCGAGCAGCCACACCCGGCCGTCCAGCTCCGCCAGCCGCCCCAGCGTCACGGGCCGGTCGGGCATCCCGGCGAGGAGCCGGTCCAGCGGATCGGGCAGCACGGCGGTCAGGGCGCCGGTGGCCCTGCCGTCGAAGGGCACGAACAGACCGAGGGGGACGCCCAGCCACACCCCGTTGGGCGCGCCGAGCAGGGCCGCGCCCGCGATGCGCCGGGGATGCTCGTCGCCGATCGCCGCGTACGCCGCCGCCGCGAGCCCCGCCACGACGGCCACGACCAGCACGCCGACGAGGGCCGAGACCGCCGGCCGGACCACCCGGTGCACGGCGTCGAAGCCGCGCGGCAGGGGAGCGCGGCGCGAGGCGAGCAGCGCGATCAGCAGCACGCCCGCGGACCAGCCCAGCCCGCCGAGCAGGGTGGGCGCCGTGTCCACGGTGAAGCCGACCGCCGCCTTCGCGTCGATCAGATCGCCGATCCGGTCGGGCAGCAGCCCGCCTACGTCCCCGAGGTCACCGAGCCCAAGGACGCCGAGGCCGCCGCCGTCGCCCCCGCCCGTGCCGGGCAGCCGGTCGAGCCCGAGCGCACCGCCGTCGATCGTGACGACGTCGTGCCCGGCCCGGGCGAGCCCGCCCAGCATCGCCACGAACAGCGCGACCACCGCCCCCGCGCGCGCGAGGAGTTCGGGCGGGGCGATCACCACGCCGGCCGCGCGCAGGGATCGTAGGAAGAACCACGACAACAGCAGGGCGCCCACGAGGCTCACGCCGAGTGGCGTGATCTCGACGGCCGTATGCGCCTGAGCGCCTTTCAGTCCGAAAGCGGACAGATCTCCGGACGGCGAGAGGGAACCACCCGCCCCGAGCGCCACAACCGCCGCCGTCATCGGCCCCAGTGAGCCGGCCGAATCGGCTCGCAGCAGATGCAGACCGAGCGCGGCCGTTCCCGCCATCCCGATCAATGCCCAGCTCACGGCGGTGATCGCGGACAGCAGAACGTCTGCCCACGGCAGCCGCCCGCCGTGCCGTTCGGTCCCGATGTGCGTGGCAGTACTCATGGCAGACCCCCCGATCCGCGGCGCGGCCGTCGGTCGCGCATGCCCCCCTCGCGGGGGATTACCACTTTCCGCGCCGGTTTCAACCCCGTCAACGGAAGAAGTCCCAGCGCTGGTACGCGCTCGTGACAAGGCCCGACTTTCGGACACAGGGGCGGGCCTGGAATAGTTCCTCACGATGTTCGACATCCCTAGACTCCCTGCGACGGGGGAAATTCGGGGGACAACTCAGTGGGGCATGGAGTGCCGGAACTCGTACTGGAATCAAACGGAAGGACCTGGACGCTCGATGCGTCCAGGCACTACACCCTCGGACGCGATCCGCAGGGAGACATCGTGTTCGACGACGCCAGGGTCTCCTGGCGGCACGCCACGGTCAGCTTCAACGGCCGCAGTTGGGTCATGGAGGACCACGGCAGCACCAACGGCACCTTCGTGCAGGGCCAGCGGATCCACCAGGTGGAGATCGGTCCCGGCTCGGCCGTGCACCTGGGCAACGCCACCGACGGGCCGCTGGTGAGCCTGTCCGGTGCCGCGGCCGTGGTCGCGCAGCCACAGCAACAGCCGTACGCGGCCCAGGGCGCGGCGGCCGGCTGGGCCCAGCAGCCGCAGCAGGCCCAGCAGCCGCCGCAGCAGGACTGGCAGCAGCCGCAGCAGGCGGCCCAGCAGCCGTCGATCCCGCAGCAGCAGGGGTCCGGTGGTGGCGCGGGGGCGCCGCCGGTCTACGGCGACCGCAGCCCCACCACGTTCCACCAGTTCGCGCTCGGCCGCGTGATGCGCATCGGCCGTGCCCTGGAGAACGACCTGGTCGTCTCCGACCTCCAGGTCTCCCGCAACCACGCCGAGTTCCACGCGACGCCCGACGGCCGCATGGAGATCCGCGACCTCGGCTCGCACAACGGCACGTACGTCAACGGCCAGCCGATCGCCAAGGGCGGCTCGGCACTGCTCGGCCCGAACGACATCGTCGGTGTCGGCCACTCCACCTTCCGTATCGTCGGCGACCGCCTGGAAGAGTTCGTCGACACCGGTGAGGTCTCCTTCTCGGCCCGCCATCTGACGGTCACGGTCGACGGGGGCAAGCAGATCCTCAAGGACGTCTCCTTCGGCGTCCCGGAGAAGTCCGTGATCGCGGTCATCGGCCCGTCCGGCTCGGGCAAGTCGACCCTGCTCAAGGCGCTCACCGGCTACCGGCCCGCCAACCAGGGCGAGGTCCTGTACGACAACCGCAACCTGTACAAGCAGTTCGCCGAGCTGCGCCAGCGCATCGGACTGGTCCCGCAGGACGACATCCTGCACAAGGAACTGACCGTCAAGAAGGCACTCAAGTACGCGGCCAAGCTGCGCTTCCCGGCCGACACCACGGCCGCCGAACGCGAGGCCCGCATCGACGAGGTGCTGCGCGAGCTGAAGCTGGACATCCACAAGGAGAAGAAGGTCACCTCCCTCTCCGGCGGCCAGCGCAAGCGGGTCTCGGTGGCCCTCGAACTGCTCACCAAGCCCTCGCTGATCTTCCTCGACGAGCCGACCTCGGGCCTCGACCCGGGCATGGACCGCGATGTGATGCAGTTGCTGCGCGGCCTCGCCGACGACGGCCGCACGGTCCTCGTCGTCACCCACTCCGTCGCCGAACTGGCGCTGTGCGACAAGCTCCTGGTAATGGCCCCGGGCGGCGCGGTCGCCTACTTCGGTCCGCCCGAGGAGGCGCTGAACTTCTTCGGCTACGACACCTGGGCCGATGTGTTCTCCGCCTTCGAGAACTACCGCGACTACGACTGGGCCGGCCGCTGGAAGGGCTCGCAGCACTACCAGATGTACGCCGCGGACATCGACGCGGTCGCGCCGCAGTCCGTACAGGTGCCGCCGATGCAGGCGATGAAGCCGCCGAAGCCGCAGGGCTGGATGTCGCAGTTCGGCACGCTGGTGCGCCGCTATGTCTCGGTGATCGCCTCCGACCGGGGCTTCCTCGCCCTGATGGTGATCCTGCCGGCCGTGCTCGGCGCGGTGAGCCTGCTCATCGACGCGGACAAGGGCCTGCTGCCCAACCCGCCGCGCGCCAACGGCCAGATCGTCCCCAACGGCACCGCGACCACGGTCCTGCTGATCCTCGCGGTCGGCGCCTGCTTCGCGGGCGCCGCCAACTCCGTCCGCGAGCTGATCAAGGAACGGGTCATCTACGAGCGGGAGCGCGCCACCGGCCTGTCGCGCTCGGCGTATCTGATGTCCAAGGTGTTCGTGCTCGGCATGATCACCGTGCTGCAGGGCCTGCTGGTCGGCGTGATCGGCTTTGCGAGCCGGGAGATCCCCGAGGAGGGCCTGGTCCTCGGCGGCGCCACGCTGGTCGAGCTGTCGCTGCCGATCATGGCGCTGGGCTTCACCTCGATGATGTTCGGCCTGATCATCTCCTCGCTGGTGAAGACGGCCGAGAAGACCATGCCGCTGCTGGTGATGTTCGCGATCATCCAGGTGGTGTTCACGGGCTGTCTGTTCACCCTGCACGGCTCGATCGGCGTCAACGAGTTCTCGTATCTGATGCCGTCGCGCTGGGCCGTCGCCGCCGCGGGCGCCACGCTGGACTTCAACAAGATCAGCCCCCCGGAGTCGGCCGGGGACACCGACCCGCTGTGGGAGCACACCGTCGGCGCCTGGGGCCTGGACATGGCCGCGCTGATCGCGCTCGGTGTGATCTGCGGGTTCTTCGTGGCCCGCTTCCTGCGCCGCCATGAGCCGGAGGTCATGCGCAAGTAGGCGCGTCCGGCCGCCAGGACGGGCCAAGGGCGGCACCCGGCCACCGGGTGCCGCCCTTCGGCGTTCACGACTGAGGCCCGCGCCTACCTCAGTACGCGCTGTTGACGTTGTCGATCGAGCCGTACCGGTGGGCCGCGTAGTTGGCGGCCGCGGTGATGTTGGCGACCGGGTCGTAGATGTTCCAGGACGTGCCCGGGACGTGGTACGCCTTGAACGTCGGCGGGATGACCTGGAGCAGCCCCTTGGACGGGACGCCGTTGACGGCGTTGACGTCCCAGTTGTTGATGGCGTTCGGGTTGCCGGAGGACTCCCGCATGATGTTGCGGTGCAGCCCGTAGTAGCTGCCCGGGATGCCCTTCGCCCTCATGATGTCGAGGGACTCCCGGATCCAGCCGTCGAGGTTGTTGCCGTAGGTCTTTACGGCGACCGGCTGGACCTGGAGGCGCTGCGCGGACCGGCTCGCGGTCTCCTGCGCGGCGCGCTCCTGGGCGGCCTTCTTGACGGCCGCGTTCCTCGCCGTGGTCTCGGCCTGCTTCCTCGCGGTCTCGGCCGCGGCCTTCTGCCGCGTCGCGATGGCCTCCAGCTTGACGTTCTGGTCGGCGAGCTGGTCGGTGACGGTGCCCTTGACGTCCTGGATCCGGTCATTGCTGTAGGCCACCTGGGCGGAGGGCACGGAGGTTGCGGAGGCGACTGGCTCCGCGCTGCTGGGGGCTGCGGAGAAGGCGACAGCGGCGGCACCGAGGGCACCGACACCGGTGATCGCGATCTTGTGCTGCTTGGTCAGCGTCCGACCGAGATCTCGGATGTTGATGTTCTTGGGCATGCAGTTGGACCTCTTCGAATAGCGCGGAGGCCGCGTCCGTTCTGCGGAGGGGGAATCGGTTCCTCTCCGCACGGACGCCGCGGACGGGAACCCGCGGCGTTGAGCGACGGCAGCCATTCTTAGCGGTCGCAAAATCCCATGGCAAAGATGTGACGTACGATTTGTGATAGTTGACCGGTGGGGGGCAAATCGGGACAGACTGGAACGTCTTTCCCGCTAATGGCGGTCCTATTTATCTCCTATATGCCTTCGTACGTGAGCTGCGCCCTATGTGCGGGGTCACATGAACCCGGTGCCGCTCTCACCAGGAGTTGCGTCAGCAATGCGCTGTGTGAGGACTCTGCCCGCAAGGACGTACGGCTCGGCCGCCGCGGCTCGGCCGGCCGGCGTCGGCGACAGCCCCGGTCCGGGCCTCCACGCGTGTGCCGTGCGCGGCGATCGCTTCCGCCGCCCGGGCCAGGGCCGCACCGCCCCGCGTGTCGCACACCGGGCCCCAGCCGCGCGCGGCCGGCGCCCGCCCCAGCCCCTTCGACGCACCCGTGATGATCGCTGCGGCATGACAGGCGGCCCCTCGCTCCCATCTGCCTCCACCCGGCGGTGGCCCCACGTAGGAACGCGACCCACCCGGCCCGCCTCGGACGCGGGCGGCACAGCGGCGGGGTCCTTCGGCCTACGGCGCCGACCCGCGGCCTACGGCGCCGACCCGCGGCCTACGGCGGTGGACCTAGGCCCACCGGCCCACCCCCGGCCGCCACCGGCCCGATCCGCGCTGTCGCACCCCGCCGGTACCGTGAGGACATGAGTCACGGCCCCCGGTCCGGCCTCGCCGCGGTCAGCTCCGCGCTGCTGGCCATGAGCAGGCACCTGGAGGTGCGCGACGTCCTCAAGACGATCGTCGCCTCCGCCCGCGAACTGCTCGACGCCGAGTACGCCGCCCTGGGCGTCCCGGACGACCACGGCGGATTCGCCCAGTTCGTGGTCGCCGGCATCAGCGACGCCCAGTGGAAGGCCATCGGCCCGCTCCCGCGCCAGCACGGCATCCTGGCCGCGATGCTGCACGAGGCCACCCCCGTACGCCTCGCCGACGTCCGCAAGGATCCGCGCTTCGAGGGCTGGCCCACCACCCACCCCGAACTGTCCGACTTCCTCGGCCTGCCGATCCGCGACGGCGACGAGGTCATCGGCGCGCTGTTCCTCGCCAACAAGCGCCGCCGGCCGAAGGGGCACCGCCCGGCCCCCGGGCGGACCGGCGGCTGCGCCTTCACCGAGGAGGACGAGGAACTCCTCGCCATCCTCGCCCAGCACGCCGCGATCGCCCTGACCAACGCCCGGCTCTACGAACGCAGCCGCGAACTGACCATCGCCGAGGAGCGCTCCCGCCTCGCCCATGAACTGCACGACGCGGTCAGCCAGAAGCTCTTCTCGCTGCGCCTGACCGCCCAGGCGTCGGCCCGCCTCGTCGACCGCGACCCGGCCCGCGCCAAGTGCGAGCTGCAGCAGGTGGCCGCGCTCGCCGCGGAGGCGGCCGACGAACTGCGCGCCGCCGTGGTCGAGTTGCGCCCCGCGGCGCTCGACGAGGACGGCCTGATCGCCACCCTGCGCACCCAGATACAGGTCCTCGACCGCGCCCACACCGCGCGCGTGACCTTCGCGAGCACCGGCTTCCGCGCCCTGCCGGCCGCCCAGGAAGAGGCGCTGCTGCGGGTCGCCCAGGAAGCCCTGCACAACGCCCTGCGGCACTCCGGAGCCGCCCAGGTCGACGTCACCGTGAACCGGCGCGGCTACGGGGCCGTGCTCCGGGTCACCGACGACGGCGGCGGCTTCGACCCGCGCTCCGTGCACCGGGCCGGACGCCATCTCGGCCTGGTCTCCATGCGCGACCGCGCGAGCGGCGTCGGCGGCACGCTGACGGTGGAATCGGCGCCCGGCAAGGGCACCACGATCGAGATGGAGGTTCCTGGTGGCTGACGCAATCAGAGTCCTGCTCGTCGACGACCACCAGGTCGTCCGCCGGGGACTGCGCACCTTCCTGGAGGTGCAGGACGACATCGAGGTCGTCGGCGAGGCGGCCGACGGCGCCGAAGGGATCGACCGCGCCGAGGAACTGCGCCCCGACGTCGTTTTGATGGACGTCAGGATGCCCGGCATGGACGGCGTCGACGCGCTGCGCAGACTACGGGAACTCGGCAACCCCGCGCGGATACTGATCGTCACCAGCTTCACCGAGCAGCGCACGGTGGTCCCGGCCCTGCGGGCGGGCGCCGCCGGATACGTCTACAAGGACGTGGACCCCGACGCGCTCGCCGGCGCCATCCGCTCCGTGCACGCCGGACACATCCTGCTCCAGCCGGAGGTGGCCGGTGCGCTGCTCTCCCAGGACGAGGTCAACTCCGGTCAGGGCCGCGGGGGTTCACTCACCGAACGGGAGCGCGAGGTGCTCGGCCTGATAGCCGACGGCCGCTCCAACCGGGAGATCGCCCGCGCCCTCGTGCTGTCCGAGAAGACGGTCAAGACGCATGTCTCCAACATCCTGATGAAACTGGACCTCGCGGACCGCACCCAGGCCGCGCTGTGGGCCGTCCGGCACGGCGTGACCGGCTGAAACGCCCCTCGGCAGGCCGCACACCCGGCATCAGCGCGGACGGTTCCCCTCCGGGCCGAGATTCATACCGTCGTGGGAACGTCACCCGGATGGCGCATCCTTCGTGCACCGCCGGCGTTCTCCAGTGCGTGCCGCGGCGACTTGCCGCGGTGTTCGCCAAGGAGGGCTTAGAAGTGAAGAACCTGAAGAAGGCAGCGGCCGTGACGATGGTGGCCGGTGGCCTGGTGGCCGCCGGCGCCGGGATGGCCTCCGCCACCGACGGCTCGGCGGCCGGCGGCAAGGCCGAGCACTCCCCGGGCGTCGTCTCCGGGAACGTCATCCAGGCCCCGGTGCACATCCCGGTGAACGCGGTCGGCAACAGCGTGAACGTCATCGGTGTGCTGAACCCCGCCTTCGGCAACCTCGGCCTCAACGGCTGACGCCGCGCCGCGCGCCGACAGCGAGTACCGGCCTCCCGGGCCCCGGGAGGCCGGTCCGTTTGTCGTTCCAATCGTCCGATCGGGCTGTCGGCCGCGCGGCTCCGTACCGCCCGGACCCGATCGACGTTGATCAGCGTGCGACCCACGCCGGGTCGGATACGCACACGCAGGAGGAACGTTTCCAATGAACATCGCCAAGAGGGCCGCCGTAGCCATGACCGTCGCCGGTATCGCCGCGGGCGCTTCGGCCGGCGCGGCCTTCGCCGACTCGGGAGCGGCGGGCGCGGCCGAGCAGTCCCCGGGCGTCGGCTCCGGCAACGTGGTCCAGGTGCCGGTCCACATCCCCGTCAACGTCACCGGCGACAGCGTCAACGTGGTCGGCCTGCTGAACCCGGCGTTCGGCAACCAGAGCGCCAACGGCTGAGCCGAGCCCTTTCGGTTCGGTCACGGCCGGAGCGGGGTCTGGGGGCGGCAGCCCCCAGATACGCCCGCACCCACACCCCACACAAGGCACCGCTCACCGCGCTCCGCGCTCCCGCTCCTCCACAACGGAGTTGTACGCCGCGACCTGCGCCCGCCGGGCCGTCCGCTCCACCGGACGCAGCGCGGCACCCCGCGCCGCCATCTCCGAGGCGCTCACCGCACCGCCGTGCCCGTTCTCGTACGCCAGCGAGACCAACAGGCCCACCCGCTGCGCCAGCTCCAAAACCCGCACCGCCCGCGGCGGATACCCCGGCGCCAGCACCTCCCGCCCCCGTTCGGCCCGTGCCCGGTAGGCGTCGATCGCCGCCTCGGCCACCGGGCCCGACCCCGCGAGGTCCAGCCGCGACAGCACCTCCGTGGCCTCCCGCAGTGCCTCCGCCAACTCCCGCTCCGCCTCGCCCAGCGACGGCACATCGGCGGGCGGCGCCTCCCGCACCGGCAGACAGCGCCAGACCACCTCGACATGCACATCGCCGTCCGGCCCCGCCTCGTCCACCTCGGGCACCAACCCGAACGCGGCGCCGTGACAGACCACCGCCTCCTTGGCCTCCAGCGCCCGCGCGTTGAACTCGGGCGGCCCGCTCAGCCCCAGCGGATGCCCGGGCTGCGGCAGCGCCACCCGCAGCCCCGTCACCCCGAGCGCCCGCAGCCGGCCAAGGCCGAGCGTGAGACCGACCGGTGCCGGCTCCCCGGGCAGCCCCTCCAGCCGGTGCACCGCGTCCTCCCCCACGATGGCGAGCACGGCGTCATCCGGAGAGACAAGTCCGGCCAATAGGGCATTTCCCCAAGCGGCAAGGCGTCCTGAACGCGGTTCCGAGAGCATGCCCCCACCCTAAGGACCGGACCGATGGAATGGACCGCGGCACCGGTGGCGTAGATTTCGTAGGGGCTGCGCCACCGGCGCGGCGGACCGAGCCACTGGTGACCGCGACTGCGCCGAGACCGGCCACAATGCAAGGGGAGACAACGCGCTCATGAGCGATGTTCTGGAACTTCAGGACGTATCGGTGGTCCGCGAGGGCCGGGCTCTGGTGGACCAGGTCTCCTGGTCGGTCAAGGAGGGCGAGCGCTGGGTCATCCTCGGCCCCAACGGCGCCGGCAAGACCACCCTGCTCAACGTCGCCTCCAGCTACCTCTTCCCCAGCAAGGGCACCGCCACCGTCCTCGGCGAGACCCTCGGCAGGCCCGGCACGGACGTCTTCGAACTACGCCCGCGCATCGGCGTGGCGGGCATCGCCATGACCGAGAAGCTCCCCAAGCGCCAGACCGTCCTGGAGACCGTGCTCACCGCGGCCTACGGCATGACCGCCCACTGGCAGGAGGACTACGAGGAGGTCGACGAGCAGCGCGCCCGCGCCTTCCTGGACCGCCTCGGCATGAGCGAGTACCTCGACCGGAAGTTCGGCACGCTCTCCGAGGGCGAGCGCAAGCGCACCCTGATCGCCCGCGCCCTGATGACCGACCCCGAACTCCTCCTGCTCGACGAGCCGGCCGCCGGACTCGACCTCGGCGGCCGCGAGGACCTGGTCCGCCGCCTCGGCCGCCTCGCCCGCGACCCGATCGCCCCCTCCATGATCATGGTCACCCACCACGTCGAGGAGATCGCCCCCGGCTTCACCCACGTCCTGATGATCCGCCAGGGCAAGGTCATGGCCGCCGGCCCGCTGGAGCTCGAACTCACCTCCCGCAACCTCTCCCTCTGCTTCGGCCTCCCGCTCGTCGTCGAGCAGGTCGGCGACCGCTGGACCGCCCAGGGACTTCCGCTGTCCTGACTCCTTTTGCGCACTGTCCGACGCGGACCCGCGGCCCTACCATGACCACGTGGACAACATCGACGCATGGGTGTGGTGGCTGATCGGCGCGGCGGCGCTCGGTATCCCGCTCGTCATCACCGCGATGCCGGAGTTCGGCATGTTCGCGGTGGGCGCCATCGCCGCGGCCGTGCTCGCCGGCCTCGGGTTCGACGTGGTGGTCCAGGTGCTGGCCTTCGTGATCGTCTCGGTCGCCCTCGTCGCCGTCGTACGGCCCATCGCCAACCGGCACGGCAGACAGCGGCCCGAACTCGCCACCGGCGTCGACGCGTTGAAGGGCAAGCAGGCCGTCGTGCTGGAGCGTGTCGACGCCTCGGGCGGCCGGATCAAGCTCGCCGGAGAGATCTGGTCGGCGCGCGCCCTCGACACCGGCCGGGCCTACGAAGCGGGTCAGGAAGTGGACGTCGTGGACATCGAGGGAGCCACCGCGATCGTCATCTGACCTCGCGAGACTCAACTGGGCCGAACAGACCACGAGTTGTCCCACGGTCTGCCAGACTCGACCAGCAAGATCTTCAACAACATAAGATCTTCCAAAAGCGCCGAGGCGGAGAAGGGTACGGGGAAATACGATGGGACCGATCATCATCGTCCTGATCATTCTGGTGGTGTTGGTCTTCATCGCCCTGATCAAGACGATCCAAGTCATCCCCCAGGCCAGCGCGGCCATCGTCGAGCGCTTCGGCCGCTACACGCGGACACTGAACGCGGGCCTCAACATCGTCGTCCCGTTCATCGACACCATCCGCAACCGCATCGACCTGCGTGAACAGGTCGTCCCGTTCCCGCCGCAGCCGGTGATCACCCAGGACAACCTGGTCGTCAACATCGACACCGTCATCTACTACCAGGTGACCGACGCCCGGGCCGCCACCTACGAGGTCGCCAGCTACATCCAGGCCATCGAGCAGCTCACCGTCACCACGCTGCGCAACATCATCGGCGGCATGGACCTGGAGCGCACCCTGACCTCCCGTGAGGAGATCAACGCGGCCCTGCGCGGCGTCCTCGACGAGGCCACCGGCAAGTGGGGCATCCGCGTCAACCGCGTGGAACTGAAGGCCATCGAACCGCCCACCTCCATCCAGGACTCGATGGAGAAGCAGATGCGCGCCGACCGTGACAAGCGCGCGGCGATCCTCACCGCGGAAGGCACGCGCCAGGCCGCCATCCTCACCGCCGAGGGCGAGAAGCAGTCCCAGATCCTGCGCGCCGAGGGCGAGGCCAAGGCCGCCGCGCTGCGCGCCGAGGGTGAGGCCCAGGCCGTCCGCACGGTCTTCGAGGCGATCCACGCCGGCGACCCGGACCAGAAGCTCCTGTCCTACCAGTACCTCCAGATGCTCCCGAAGATCGCCGAAGGCGACGCCAACAAGCTCTGGATCGTCCCCAGCGAGATCGGCGACGCCCTCAAGGGCCTGTCCGGCGCGATGGGCAACTTCGGCCCTCTGGGCGGGGGTTCGGGGAACAACGGCAACACCGTCCCGTCCCAGCAGAACAACCCCCCGACCGCAGAACGCCGCGAGAAGCCCCAGATCGACTGACCCCGCCTTCCGCCGACACCGAGCAACCCCCGCGCCCCGCAAGGGAGCGCGGGGAACTGCGCGAGCGACCACGAACAACCCTTGGCCGAGCCCCCGAGCAAGCCGCTACGGCTCAGGCGGCATCCCGAGCCAGCCAGTCCGGCAGAGCCTCAAACTCCTCGGCCCCCAGCGCAAGCAACATCGCATCGGCCGGCGTCGGCTCGAACGGCTCCCGCAGCAACTGCATACCGGCCTCCAGCGGAGTCCGGTCGGCCTTGCGATGGTTGTCCTCGGCGCACGAGGCCACCGTGTTCAGCCAGGTGTCCTGCCCGCCCCGCGATCGCGGCACCACATGGTCCACGGTCGTCGCCCGCCGCCCGCAGTACGCGCAGCGGTGCCGGTCCCGCACCAGCACACCCCGCCTCGACCACGGAGCCTGTCTTCGGAACGGCACCCGTACGTATCTGCACAGCCTGATCACCCGAGGCGCGGGTATGTCCACATCGGCGCCCCGCATCCGCAGTTCGGGATGGGCCTGCTCGACGACCGCCTTGTCCTGGAGCACCAGCACGACGGCTCGGTTCAATGTCACCGTCGACAGCGGCTCGAAGCTCGCGTTCAGCACCAGCGTGTCCCGCATCCAGCCCACCTCCCGTGCGCACCGCCCACCCCCCGGCGGGCTTGGATCAACTCTGGACGGGCGCGCCGAGATGGACAACGCAATAAAAAATGCCCGCCCCCGATCACATCCAAGACCGGGGGCGGGCAAACGTTCCATGAACGCTCGGCTGATTCCGTGCGCCGGATCAGCCCTCCGCGGGATTCTCGTACTCGCCGATGAGCTGGGCGCGCGCGATCGCGTGGAAACGCAGATTGAAACCGACCACGGCGGGGGAGACATCGGCGTCCGGACCCAGCTTCTCCTGGTCCACCGCGTACACCGTGAAGACATAACGGTGCGGGCCGTCCCCGGGCGGCGGCGCGGCACCGCCGAAGTCCTTGGTCCCGTAGTCGTTGCGGACCTGCACCGCACCCGCGGGCAGACCCTCGAACGCGCCGCTGCCCGCGCCCGCCGGCAGCTCGGTCACCGAGGCCGGGATGTCGAACACGGTCCAGTGCCAAAAACCACTGCCCGTCGGCGCGTCCGGGTCGTAGCACGTGACGGCGAAGCTCTTGGTCTCCGGCGGGAAGCCCGCCCACCGCAGCTGCGGCGAGGTGTTGCCGGCCGCGTAGACCTGAGCGTCCTTGAGCGTCGCGCCCTCCTCGACGTCCTCGCTCGTCACCGTGAACGACGGCACGGGCGGGTGGAAATCATGGGGGAGCGGCCGCCGCTTCAGCTCGGTCACCTCGGTACCTCCTGATCCGTTTCCTGCAGAGGGAACCGAGCCTAGAACCAGTTGCGCCTGCTGCCGACCTCGGACAGCCACTGGTTGAGGTACGCCGCCCAATCGGTCCCGTGGAAGTCGTGCAGCCCCACCTGGAAGGACCGGAAGGTGTCACTGCCCTCGCTGAACAGCCCGCCCTTCTTGTCCATTTCGAGTACGACGTCCATGGCCTGCTCGTCGGCCACGAAGCTCAACTCGACCTGGTTCAGGCCGTGGTACTGCGACGGCGGAAAGAACTCGATCTCCTGGTAGAACGGCAGCCGCTGCCGCGTGTTGCGGATGTGACCGCGCTCCATGTCCGCGTTCTTGAAGCGGAAGCCCAGCTGGATGAAGGCGTCCAGGATCGCCTTCTGCGCCGGCAGCGGGTGCACATTGATCGGGTCGAGATCACCGGAGTCCACGGCGCGGGCGATCTCCAGTTCGGTCGTCACCCCGATGTGCATGCCGCGCAGCGCCTGCCCGTCGATCATCGTGACGGGCGTCTCCCAGGGGATCTCCAGCCCGAACGGCACCGTGTGCACGGCCCCCGCCTGCAACTCGAACGCGCCACCGAGCCGCACCTTGGTGAACTCGATGTTCTGCTTGTACTCCTCCTCGCCGCTCTCCACCTCGACCCGCGCCTGCAGGCCCACGCTCAGCCCCTGGATCTCCTGGTTCACGGATCCGCCCTGGATCCGCACCTCACCCTGGACGACGCCGCCCGGTACCACGTTCTCCTCGGTGAGCACCGTCTCGACCGAAGCCCCGCCGGCCCCCAGGCTTGCGAGCAGCCTCTTGAACGCCATGACTCTCCCTTTACGTACGGACCCTTGATCCCTACAAACGCGCTCCGGGCCCAGCCGGTTCCGCGGTACGCCCCGGCAACCGGGGCGGCCCCCCACACCTTCTGGCGCCCACCCGACTGGACTACGCTCCAGAGCCATGATCGTGCCCCGGGACCGTACGCCACTCTTCAGGAGCTTCTTCGACCGCCCCGTACCGGAGGCCGCCCCCGAGGCGGTGCCCGGTCCACCCGGACACGTCTGCGTCCACCGCACCTACGGCATGCCAAGGCAGTCGGCATGAACGTCGTGGACCTCGCCCACCCCGCTGAAGAAGTCGCTCCCAAGCTGCTCGGTGCCATCCTCAGCCACGAGACATCCGAGGGAACCGTGAGCATCACCATCACGGAGACCGAGGCGTACTCCGGTGCGGCCGACCCGGCCTCCCACGCCTACCGAGGCAGGACACCCCGCAACGCCGTCATGTTCGGACCGGCAGGGCGCCTGTATGTCTACCGGTCTCACGGTCTCCACTGGTGCGCCAACATCGTCACCGGGACAGACGGCATCGCTTCGGCTGTCCTCATCCGAGCAGGCAGGGTCATCGAAGGGGAGGATGTGGCACGCAAGCGGCGAGGGAGCACGGTCGAGAGTCCGCGTCTCGCACGGGGGCCGGGGAACTTCTGCCAAGCGCTCGGCATCACGGCAGAGCACAACGGCACAGACCTGCTGACAGGCGCCTCGGTCGCGCTGTCCGAGGGTGAGCCGGTGCCCGCCGCACTCATCCGGGTTGGTCCCCGGGTAGGCGTGAGCAAAGCCCATGACTGGCTGCACCGCTTCTACCTCGCCGGTGATCCGACGGTCTCGGCGTACCGACTGAGCCCGAGAGCCAAGCCGTCCGCCGGAGCCTGAGCCGCTGTGCGCCCCGCTCTCGTTCGCGGCCGGCCCTGCCACCGTCACCTCGGCGTACGTGGAGTCGGTGCACCAAAGGTCGACTATCGGCCCGAAGCGACAAGGAACTGGCCAAAGACCCGGCCCGGCTCGCCACGGCCCTGGACATGGACCGAGCCCTCGACGGCACGGACGCCTGCGCCCGCGGCGAGACCCCGCTGAGGATGGCCACCGGCACCCCCGTGCCCGCCGACCAGGCACGCAACGGTTCCCGCACGGGTGTGTCCGGCGACGGCGGTGTCCACTCGTGGCGCTACTGGATCGCCAACGACCCGACGGTGAGCCCTTATCGGGCCCACGTACCCAGGCGCCGCTCAAGTTGACTCGTCCTTGGAAGATGCGTAACGTGGCCCGAGCCGCTTGAACCGGGTACGGCATTCGCCAGCAGCCGGAAGCGGCCAAACCACTACCAGCGACACCCCTCAGTGAGGGCCCATTCAGCATGTCTGCATGCCTGAATTCAGGAACTCACGAACTCGATTATGAGTCCCCGAGGGAATCCGCTAACGTAGTGAATGCCGAAAGGCCCCGCCGACCGGGAATCAGGCTCCGAAAGGGATCTGATAGAGTCGGAAACACCGAAGGGAAGCGCCCGGAGGAAAGCCCGAGAGGGTGAGTACGAAGGAAGCGTCCGTTCCTTGAGAACTCAACAGCGTGCCAAAAGTCAACGCCAGATATGTTGATACCCCGTCTACCGGATTCTTCCGGTGACGTGGTTCCTTTGAAGAAATACACAGCGAGGACGCTGTGAACCATCGGGTTATTCCTCCGGTGGTTCCGCTCTCGTGATGTGTCACCCCGATTATGGGGAAAGCATTCACGGAGAGTTTGATCCTGGCTCAGGACGAACGCTGGCGGCGTGCTTAACACATGCAAGTCGAACGATGAAGCCCTTCGGGGTGGATTAGTGGCGAACGGGTGAGTAACACGTGGGCAATCTGCCCTGCACTCTGGGACAAGCCCTGGAAACGGGGTCTAATACCGGATA